>CAZNDS010000200.1:3966-5293 GCA_964571865.1 uncultured Ignavibacteriaceae bacterium
CCAAAGTTCCCGATGAGGAATTCAATAATTGATTTGTTCCTTGTTTCTCTTGCTGTACAAATTGGCACACTTCCTTTTGTAATTGGATATTATGAAAAACTTTCGATCATTTCATTAATTGCAAACATTTTTGTTATTCCGCTGATCGGAATTATTCTTGCAGCCGGAATTATCTCACTAATAACCTTAAACGTTATTCCATTCTTATTTTCTATTTACGAATATGCAGCTTCGGCATTAGTTAATTTTACATTAAGCATTATAAAAGTATTCGGGGAAGTTTCATTCGCTTATGTTGTGATAGATAACTATTCGACAATCAATGCAGTGATGTATTTTTTTTTTATTGGATTCGTTATCTATTATTTCAATAGAAGTAATAATAAATTATTCAGAGCAATTCTACCAATCTCAATTATTGGTCTATACATGATTTATTTCCCTTTTTTTCAAAATGAGTATTTGGAAAGAGACCAAACCTATTTGATAGTTACGGAAACAAGTAATGTTTCCTGTGTAAGTGTTGTAGATCCTTGCTCGCGAGTTATAAAAATCAGAAAGGTAAAAGATTCACCATTGACCAAACAATTGGTTAACGAAGTTGGGAAAAGCATAAGAATTAATGAGAGGTTATTGGCGAATAAACTAAACTCAAAAATCTTTGAAGGATTCAATCTTGATGAGATTAAAGCAATCAATTCGGAACTCAATCTTGACTTGATGTTGGTGAATGTTCACTATCCACATCAATTGGTTTTCAGCTCGGAAGTAATAATTACCGATACAACTTCAGTAAATAGCTATTTTGCAAACAACGTAATATCTCTTCAAAACAAGGGAAATCATACACTCAATAGCTATTTGATGGATACAAAGGACGCACTAATATTAATTTCGAATCAGCATTCTCCAGAATTCAATGTGAGAACAAATTTCAGTGGCTCTGGAAATCATCTTAAAAAAAGTTTAGTGAGAATTTATTCTGAGATTGGGATTGATTCAGTGCAATTAGTGAATGATAATACTGAGAATAAATCATACAGTTTTATCGAAACAGAGGAAAGTTCGCTTAATCACAAACGAATTCTTGGGACGAGAATCTTTCGAGTAAAAAAAAATAATCTAGAGGAAATAGATTGGCGAAAGATATAGAAACTTATTTGAAAGAGAACGAGCCGATTAACTCTTTAGAGTTCATCGCAATTGCGGTCAATACATTTTTCAGTAACATTGGTTATATTTTTTCGCAAGTATTTTTACTTAACTTAGTATTAATAGCGCTTGCAATATATTTAATAACTCAATTGGATTTTCAATTTAATTATTC
>CAZNDS010000201.1:0-5280 GCA_964571865.1 uncultured Ignavibacteriaceae bacterium
CTTTGTGTTCTCCTTCCCCTAATTTTTTGGTGGGAACAATTTTTAAGTCACCAGTGCTTTGTGTAAAAACAAACTTGCAAACTTCATCGTCAATTGATACGGAAATAGATTGCGGATTAATCAGAGTATCAATTCCTACTAATTGACAAGTGATTTCTTTTAATTCTACAATTCTCTTTCCATTGGGCGGATTGAAATTTATCACATACGGTGAACCGAACTCTATTGGAATTATAATTCCATTTTGCCATTCGTCCTCTGTAATATTTGGAGCATTTGGGTCGGTAATCCAGATCGAATCGTTCAAAACATACTTGTAATGATATTCAATTCCCGATTTCAAATTTACTGTAACAGACCAGAAATTCCGTGCGGAATCAAACTCCATTTGATTTACAGACTTACTCCAATTATTGAACGACCCGGCAATACTTACAGATTTCACTTCTAGTGGTTTGTTGGATTTATAAAAAAACTTAGTTCCTCCAGGAGTAGGAATTGGGGAAAAATTTGTTTGCTGAGAAAATACATGTATATAAATTAAACCAAATATTATTAAAATATTTTTGGTTGAAGTCATAATTTTGATTTACCGGTCCTACAACCGCTCAATACCAATTTGTTGCAGTGCTTCCTGGATTTTGTCTTCAAATTCCTGATTAGTTAGTTTACCATCGGATGCATTTATTTCTAACTCGAGCCTTTTGAATTTGTGCTGAAGATAATTCATTATACCCATAATGTTTGCAACTTTACCTGCAGGTACCATAAATCTTAGATTTAATGAGGTTAATGTATTATCTGTTACAAGCGTAGTTTCAGTGAGTTCACGTACTTTTGTGTCTTCTATTTTTGGTTCATCAAATTTTGTTTGTCCATTTGCAGATTTCTTCTCAGCTTCTTTTAATTTAGTAGCTAAATCTTTAGTAATTATAATTTCGTTTTCAGTAAGTGCAACATCTGCACGCTGTTTGAAGTAATGACACTTGGGTTTATCGTTCAATAATTCACCAAGTCCGAACAATCCTTCTTCAACTCCACGCTGAACTGAACGAATAATTACGTTTCTGTCGATCGGTCTAAATTCACCCGGAGTTTTTAAGGTAGCCTGATATATCTGATAGGTTGATACGTATTCATTAGCAGTTAAATATTTGTTTAAAAGAATTAAAGGAGCAACGCTTTCTAATATTTCTTCTGCGTTTCGTAATTTATCATAAACATCAATATCTAATCCTTTAATATCTCCATAGGTTGGGACACCTAAATCCAAAGTTTTATATCCGTCTTTAGTAGGAATTGCTACAACACGATAATATCTTCTGATATTTTCAAGTAGAGAATTATCAAGTTTCTTTAATTCTTTGCGTATATCTTTTTTCTGTTCTTCGGAGAGATTAAGGTTTTTATCTTTCTCAATATTTTCATAAGCGATTTTTCTTTTGATTGACTCAAACAAACGGCCTTCTTCCAATTCGCTTGGATATAATACGAACATTGTATTTCGATAGACACGAGGTGATTGACCTTTTGATGAAATTATTTCTTTTATCTTCTCGCTGTTTTCTTTTTTTATAATAATAAGCTTTAGCTGTTCATTATCAGGAATGTTGTAAGCCCAATCCTCCCATAGGTAAGTATTAAACGGAGCACCCTTGATACTATCTTGCAGCAAATCCTGCTCAAAGGAATGAACTTCTGTATTCTTGATATTTTCCATTTGATTAAGAACGATACGATTTAGATTAGGTTGGTTTGAAAAGAAATATTTATCACCAAGTGATTGAAGGAAGAAAAGTTCTTTTTCTAATTTATTTAAAGCTGCCTCAATTATTGCAGAGGGATTTTCGAGAGTAGTAGCAGATCTTTTTATCTCACCAGTTGTAGCACCTTTAATGTGTCCACCAGAAAAGGAATACATAAAAATAGCAGTTGATGAACGCAGACCAAGAGATAAACCTTGATACGCTTTCCCTAAGTTTCCATCAACGAGTTTGGAACCTGCTTGTTTCCCAGTTAAATCTGATGCAATGACACTATTAAATTCGGGACCAATGTGTTTAAGCAGCTCCTGTCTTAATTCTTGAATTGATAAATCAAAGTCAGCGAGAGTGATGTAAGAATTTTTTGAATTCTTAAGAGAATGTATAACAATAGATAAAAGACGCAGAACTCCGCGTGTTCTTTGAAAATTCGGAAAAGTTCCCCAACGTTGATATAAAATATCAACTACATCTGGTAGGAATGGATAAGAGGAAATAAACCTGTCACGATACTCAGTACCAAACATTCCAGGTGGAAGAATTCCTTCCTTTTCTGAAAACTCCATAAATACTTCTACAATTTTCTTTGCTTCTTTTTCATCTATTTCACTGAATAGTCTTTTTATAATGATGCTTGTAATTTCACCTTCCTCAACCGGTGTGTAAATTTTTTCAAGACGACCAGATACCTTCTGCAACTGCTGATAGAGTTTCTCTGCATTTTGGTCATAATGTTCAGGTACACTGGAAGGTAAAGAAATCAACAGACAACCGTTTGAGATTGAAGATACTGTTTCGGTGAGTGCTTGCATAAAAGCCATAGTTTGAGCAGCTAAATTTGAGCTGCCAACTTTAACACCGGCAGAGCGGGTAACATACTGAAGCACTTCATCCATTAATATTACAATAGGTGCATTCTTTGACAGTAATTCTTTTAATGCTTCTCCACCTGGTGCAACAGAATCTTTGAACTTCGTTACTTTGCCGGTAAGCTGTTTTTCAATAATGCTCCAAATGGTAGAATCAGGATTTAATTTTTCGCCCACTATAACGACGGTATTGACTTTTTTCTCTTTACACTTATGATAGAGTGCTATAAGTGAATGCGTTTTGCCGCCACCAAATGGAGTTTGAATCTGAATGACCGGATCGCCACCTTTGCAAGATACTCTTTTATCAACTATATCAATTAAGTTTTGTAAACCCTGAGTAAGAAAAGTTTTTTTGAAAAGGGTATCTGCATCACGATATTCATCTACACCTTTATTAAGACTAACTTCGTGAAGATCTGCAGCAAAAATGTCGAGAGTTAACTTACCCTCTAAAATATCTTTGTGGGGAATTGCTATTGTATGGAATGCTTTCATGGTCAAATACTTTTATTGATATTTTGAAAAATTTTAATTTTTTATATACCTGTGTATTAACGCTAAAAAAACTTTAATTATTGTTTAAAAAAGGCTTTTTAGATTATTTTTGCGTAAAATCACTGCGTAATGTCAGTTGAGATTTACGCAGAAAATCTACTTAACTAATTTCCAAAAGCCTGTTTTTTTATCACCAACAAATTCTATCAATCCTTCTTTTTTTAAGGGACGTAGTAAATTATAAACCTTGTTTCTATCAAATCTAGGGAATAAGTCAATCAATTCAGACAGGGTAGCTTTTTTATTCTCATTAAGGAAATTAATTATAGTTTGTTTTTGGTTTTCCAACTCAGCACGTTTTGAACTCAACTTAGCAGTTTTTTGACTTGTATATAAATTCCGGCTTAAATAATAGTTAATTTTTCCTTTGACGGCACGACGGAAAATAATTTTTCTAATTAAAAGCTTTTCAATTGCAGCTTGCCGTTTTGTTAACTGTAATGAATTACGTCGTATCTCATCCAACGTCAAAAGCTCTTCGATAGACAATACTAAATTTTTCTCATTATAAATCCTGGAAATATATTGAATAAAGTATTCATCCTGAATTTCGCCACTGATTTTTACAACGACTTTAAAGGCATCCGATGGTGAATAATCAGGAAGCGGTTTAGATTCCTCAATTAATTTTTTAAACATTTGATCAGCACCCTGACCGGATCGTTCTACAAGACCACACTTTTCAAATATTTCGGCAATGCGCCTGTTTCGTGGATTTGTAGTGTATAATATATTTTCAGGAGTTACACCATTAGGAAATCCACCGGGATTTTCGATGATGATTGTTTTCGGAAATTGGCGTATGAACACTGAGGACGGAAATTGATAGTCTCTATGACAAACCGCGTTCAATATAGCTTCACGAATAACTTCTTTATCAAAATAAGGAATGTCCTTAATAAAAAATTTTTTCTGCAAATGGTCCAAACCATTGCGGGCATTTATTAAATCCCATAACTTGTAAAGAATAGAGAAAAATCCCACACGAAAATTTTCTCTCGCTTGGTATCTTATTTCTGCATCAGAACTGCGATGCTCAAAAATAATTTCTGCATTAGGTTGGTATTTTAACAGTGATTCTTTTTTACCGAGCAAGATTAACGAAGCATAGGTTAGTTTTCCGTCTATAAGTAGTTCAGCATCAGATAGCAATTGTCCAAGCGAACAACTTAATACATTATGATTGCCTGATTTTTCGAACCATAGAGAACGGAACTTTGAAATAGCAATATCTGAAAGATCATCCAACGATGCATCTGAACAAATTTGTGCAGAATAATCAAGAATCCTTATCTGATTTCTAATTTGTTCATACTCAATTGGATTTAGCGGTACCAAAGATTCACCATCTCTGCCGTAAAAATGTCCTTTCCAGCTTGTTGGTATTCCCGGATGTGCAGGTGGAATTTGAAAAAGAACTACTCTACCCTCTGGTAAATGCAATTCGTGAATTTCTGTAAAGCTAATGTTGTTATTCGTGTGTTGAGCAATTTCGTGTTTTAAGCTATGTAAAGAAGAATGGTCATTCCTGAAAATAGATCCAACAATAGTTTTACTGTTATCTACACCAAAAACAAGCCAGCCATTTTCGTGCTTTTTTAAGTTAGCCTCGTTACTCAATGCTGAGAAATATTTGCCGATGTCATCAGAGTTGAATTTACTTCTTGCAGATTTAAACTCTAACCATTCGGTTTCGACAGGCAAGAGCAACAATGAGTTAAATATTTCTTTTAATTCTTCTTCAGTCATCTATTAAAGATCAAATTTTTCCTGTTTATAAGCTGTCTTAGGTTCTGAAACTGTTGAAATAATTTTTTCTCTGAGATTTAAGAAACCTTCGAGGAGTTTCTTTTCTTTATTATCCTGTGGAAGCGTTTCTGCGATAGCCTGAGCAACACGATAGAAGGCGTCACTTCTACCGAAGCCTGAAACACGAAGTAAATCATTTAATTCTCTTTTTCTGTTTTTCTCCCAGTATTTTAGTGAAAGATGAAGAACATCTATAAGCTCTGACGAATCTTCAAGGTCTTCAATATCTCTATCCTGAGGACCCAATATTGAAATAAATTCTTTGTCTTTTTTAATAAAGC
>CAZNDS010000202.1:0-5270 GCA_964571865.1 uncultured Ignavibacteriaceae bacterium
CAACGGACACCTTCCAGCGAAAATTTATAATCCTCCGTGGTATGTCCTTGTTTGACATCTAACTCCCGTTCAAACTGCTCGAGGATCTTTGGTGCACCCTGTACATGGCATGCGGTTCCCATACACACCTGAATTAAGTGCTCTCCTCGTGGTTCTAAAGAAAGTCCCTTGAAGAATGTTGCGATATGATAAATTTGTGTCACGGGAGTATGCAATTGATTTGAGATTTCGATTAGAACCTCTTTTGGCAGATAGTGATAGACTTCTTGAGTATCCTGCAAAACCTCGATCACGAAATGTGGATTTCTACTCCATCTGTCGAGAATTGAATTAATTTTATGTGTATCAACAATTACTTGATCGTGCATTATTTAATCTCCTTAAAGACTATAAAAATATTTTTTCGTTCTCTGTTATATATTTTTTTAAGAATAGTAGACCATCGGTTGAAAAACTACCGGATGAGGAAAATGTTTGTTTGATATCTTTTGTATCCAAGACAAAACTTATCCCATTTTTCCTACGTTCATAGAGTATTTCAACCTCCGAGTTTAGTAATATCAATGCAACTATAGTATCAGCAATATTGCCTATTGGTTGTCGATCGAGATGATCCAAATTAAAAGTGGCTGTAACTTTTGTCCCGCAACCAAGTTTTGATTCTACCCGCATTTCACCTTTAGCGGAAACTGCAGCTTGTTTCAGAAGCGGCAAGCCTAAACCGACTTTTCGAGTTGTACGCGTAGTATAAAACGGATCGTCCAAGATTTGCAATGTCTCTTGATCTATACCGTCGCCATCATCGGAAATAATAAGTGATAGTAAGTTAGCATCTGTATTTTCAGCCAGCGAAATCATAATATTTTTTGCATGTGCGTTTATCGAATTCTCAGCAATATCGAGTATATGTAGTGACAGGTCTTCCATTTTTAATTGATACTGATTTTCCTTCCATCAATTTTCTTGAACGCTTTTTGCATTTCATCGAAGGTCGGTTTTTTAATAAAAAAATTGGTCCTGCATTTTCCAATATCTTTAAGGAAGTGAGCATCTGAATTGCAGACAAATTCAAAGTCAGGATGTTCAGCTTTTAAGCTGTTGATTTTCTCCTCCGATGCAGAAGGAGAAACTTCCAGTGCATCGAAACAAATTCCCTTCGGAATGAAACCAAGCTGTCCAATCACACTGTAACTTTCGCGGTCGATGTGCGATGCTATTGCAATTCCATCAAGGTCATGAATGTGACTTATGATTTCCTCCAGTGATAAATCCGCGGCTCCAATTAGGAGTTTACTCTCAAATCCTTCAACTTCATCGCTTATATTGCCAATTACTTGCATTCCAAAAATTTCAGGATCATTTTCACTTTTTAAATTCTCATAAATAGTGTTTTGCATCTCAATTGCTGATTCAACTGAATTAAATAGGCCTAAAATGTGAACTTCTTCACGTGAACAGATTTCAATCCCAGGTACAATAGCAATATTACTTTTCTTTCCGAGTTCAACAATTGGCGAAATGTTTTTGCAAGAGTTATGATCGGTGACAGCAATTATATCAAGCCCGCGATCTATCGCTTGTTTAATAATTTTTCGAGGTGTCATCTCTAAATCGCCGCAAGGTGATAAGCAAGTATGTATATGAAGATCAGACATAAACCACTTCAACATTCTTCATTTTTTCCAATTCCAAGAGAATAAATTCTGCCGACTAATTCAAATGACGAGAGTGAGCTTGTAAGAATAGGAATTTTTTCATCAACAGCTTTTTGTAGCGTATCTGCATTCGGTTCACGGTCATTCACAAGAATGATTGCAGCATGTTCTTTAAGCGATGCAACCGCTACGATGTTCAAGTGTACTTGCATCGTGATCCAAATATTTCCTGCTTGACTGTTCGCCATAACATCGCTTAAAAGATCGCCGCAATAACCTCCGGAAATTTCATTTGTGAGTTTCGCTTCACCGGCACAGACTTTTAGATTCAACTTTTTCACTAATTCAAATAATTTCATTTTCAATCTTTCCCCACTTTTTCTGAATTTTTCTGGAATGTTTCTGGGCTTTTTTAAATAGATTAGCA
This sequence comes from uncultured Ignavibacteriaceae bacterium, assembly GCA_964571865.1. Lineage (GTDB taxonomy): Bacteria > Bacteroidota > Ignavibacteria > Ch128b > Ch128b > JAHJVF01. The sequence goes on from CAZNDS010000202.1 coordinate 2,083, forward strand.
GAAAGCTCCTCGAAATTTCTAACTGCAAGCAGCAGACAATCGTCTTCGCTCGAAAATCCTTTTACTACATCCACCGCAAATATTTCACAAGTCGGAGAGCCGCAGAGCCCGCAGTCAATTTTTGGAAGCGAATCAAAAAGTTTTTGTTTCTTCTGCATCATTTCGATGGCTTTTGTGATATCAGAATCCAATGGAATAATGGGACTCGCGCTGATTTTTCCAGGCAGCGAAAAATATTTTTTCTTGTACAATTTCTGATAAAACTCTTTTTCATAGCAGGGCTGAGACCCGTATTTCTCTACAAGCTTTAAAACTTTTCCACGCGCTAAATATGGATTTTCGACATTCAGAGAGCCGCCAACACATGCAGTTGGACATGAATGACATTCGATAAATTGAATATCTTTCAGCTTTCCATTTTCTATCTCTTCGAAGATTCGAATTGCATCATTCAATCCGCCGATTGCAATGCAATCTTCTGCTTTTAATGAAGAAATCTGTCCGCCAAAAATTGGCCAGCCGAGACCTAAGCCGCGAATCTCATCTCCTCTCAACGATCCATTTGTTGATGGGAGTGCCTGCAGTATCAATGGATATACTTCTGAAATACCAACTGCTCCATCGATGAACGAATGTTTCTTTCTCGGTGGATGCTTGATCGCTATCATTTTAGCCGGACATGGAGTTATATAAATTGCACCAATCTCATTTTCCCTCAGTCCAAGTTCTTTCATTTTCAAACGTTTTGCTTCACGAGCTGCGATTTCCATCGGGGATTCGATCGGGATTAAATGATCTATCAAATTCGGATATTTAATCTGAATCAATCTCATAATTGTCGGGCAGAATGAGGAGATCAAAGGTTTTTTGAGATCAGAGGATTTTAGAAATTCTTCAATTGCTATGCTTACTGCTTCCGAAGGACACGCGACATCGTACGCGTCATCAAATCCAGCTTTTTTTAATGCTTCCAAAATCGTTGAAGGTTTTGTATCCTTTCCAAACTGCGAATAGAGAACCGGTGAAGGTATTGCGATCTTATACTTATAATGCGAAAGCTCTCCGAATGAATTTGTGAGCGGAATAATTGCGTTTCGGTTGCATCGCTTAACACATTCACCGCAGTCAATGCACAACTCGCCGATCAACACAGCTTTGTTTGCACGAATTCTGACAGCTTGTGTCGGACAAATTCGCATACAGTCCATGCATCCTTGGCAAAGTTCTCTATCTATTCTTATCGATCTTTGAATCTCACGCATTTTCAATTAATAAAGACAATAATTTCAAACTTCGTTCCTTTTCCAACTTCAGTTGTAATGTTAAACACATCTGCATTTTTTTTAATATTTGGCAGTCCCATTCCCGCACCGAATCCCATTTCTCTCATCTCATTAGTCGCTGTGGAATAACCCTCGGTCATAGCAAGTTCTACATTTGGTATACCCGGACCATCATCTTCAGAAATTATTTTAATTTCTTTAGGAGTAATTTCAATAGAAAATAGAGACCTTTTTGCATACATAACGATATTCATTTCAGCTTCGTAGCAAGCAATGGCTGTTCTCCTTATAATATCTGAATTCAATCCAAGCTGTTTTAATATCATTTTTATTTCCGTCGAGGCTCTTCCTGCATGAATGAAATCTTTTCCAATAACTTCAAACGATTGTTTAAAAGAATTATCCATTTTTATGAATTTCACCCAGCGGTTCCATAGTTGAAATTAATCCTTCAGCATACAGAATTCCGCTGGATTCGTACATAGAATAATTGCACCCGAGCAAAGGAAGTTTTTTCGAAATTGCAGCTTCGATCATTCGTTCGTCGGGCTTTCTTCCGCGTACAAAAATTACTGCTTCTATTTCAGCTATAAATGCGGTATGTATTGTCTGAATGTTTGCAAGACCTGTAATGAGAACTGCACCTGCTCGTGAAAAGGCAAGCACATCGCTCATTAAATCGGCTGAGCATCCAAATCGTATCTCTTTGCTTAGATATTCTTCACCACAGAAAACCTTGCACGAAAGTAATTCCTTTATCTCTGATAAATACATCATAAAAACTTCATAATTCCTTTTTGGTTGAAATTTCGTTGACTAATTTTCCATCTATATGTATACCTCTTCCAGTAGGGATTCGAGTCGCCGGGCAATTGCTCCAGCACTGTCCGCAGCCAGTGCATTTTTCTGTATCCACATACCTGGCTTTCTTTCGAATTTTGACTTTGAAATTTCCTATATAGCCAGAGACACTTTCGACTTCTGAGTAGGTCATCAGTTTGATATTTTTTCTATGACCGACTGAAACCATTTTTGGCGTCAAGATACAAGCAGCACAATCAAGTGTTGGAAAAGTTTTATCAAACTGTCCCATTCGTCCGCCGATCGTTGGTTCTTTTTCGACTAGATAGACTTGGTATCCCGCATTGGCAATTTCTAATGAAGCCTGAATACCCGCGATCCCTCCTCCGACAACTAATGTTGAAGTGTTTAATGGCTGTCTTGTAATTTCAAGCGGCTGATGAAGAGCAACTCTTTTAACAGCGGCGTTGACGAGTGCCTTTGCTTTTTCAGTAGCATCTTCACGATTATCGTGAATCCATGAGCAGTGTTCGCGAATATTTGCGATTTGAACGAGGTAACGATTCAATCCAGCCGATTCGGCAGCAAGTCTAAACGTGAGTTCGTGCATTAATGGAGAACAAGCTGCAACAACGACACGATTCACACCAAGATTCTTGATATCTTGTTTAATCATATCTTGACCCGGATCAGAGCAGGTAAACTTATAATCTCTCGCAGCTATTACATTCGGCTGCTTGGAAATAAAATCTCTTACTTCCGCAACATTCACAGTCGCTGCAATGTTTACTCCGCAATGACAAATGTATACTCCAATTTTTACTTGTCCATTTGTTCCATTTCCATTTTTATTATTAGGCATATTGAACCTCCATCAATGAATTAATTTTTTTGCCCAATGGTATAAACGATGAATCGAGCCCAAGCGCTTTTTCACTTAAACCTAAAGCAATACCGAGCAGCTGCGTGAAATATAGAATTGGCATGTTGTACTTTGTCCTAAAAGTTTCATTTATTTTATTTTGGTAAGCTTCAAGATTGAAGTGACAAAGCGGACATGTTGTAACAATGGCTTCTGCACCGTTTTCTTCTGCACATTCAAGA
>CAZNDS010000203.1:0-5240 GCA_964571865.1 uncultured Ignavibacteriaceae bacterium
TCCCGGTTAGAACAGGTCTTCTTACGGCAAGTCGTGGTAAATTCATTTTCATCAACTCCTCAAGCTATTCAGAAAAGATTTGTATTGAATCGCCATCTTTCAGGACTTGCTGCCCCGTTGTGATGACTGATTCGTTTTCGATTAAACCGGATAAAATTACCGTGTTCCCATTCATTTGCATTCCTGTTTGAACTAACTTCTTCTTTGCTTTTCCATTTTCACTAACATAAACGTAACTTTCGCCTGTCAATGGATCGGTTAGAATTGCTGTTGAAGGTATAACCAATTCAACGCTCTTACCAAATTTAATTTTAACCTTAGCGAACGAACCGACTTTCAGCTTTCCTCCGCGGTTGACGAGTCTGATTTCAGCTTGAACTGTTTTTGTGTTCTGATCGACAACAGGACTTATTCGGCTAATTGTTCCATTAAATTTTTCATTTGGAAGTAAATCGCTTGTAATTAGAACAGAACTGCCGGATTTTAATTTGTATGCATCTGCTTCGGGAACATTGATTTTTATTTTTAATTCTCCAAGATTCATTAAATATAAAATTGCCGGCACACCGCGATTTTGATTTGGAGCCATTAAAAACAATTCGCCGTCGTTCATATATTTTGCTGTAATCACTCCAGAAAATGGTGCGCGAAGCTGAGTGTTTTCAAGTATCTTATCGTAATTTGATTTGAGAGTTTCGAACATTACTTTTGATTTATCGTACGCTTGATCTGAAATCGCACCTTCTTTCTTCAATCTCTCTGCCCGCTCGAAATCCTTTGCCGCATCGTTATATTGAAGCTCGATTTGAGTCAACTGTGCGTCATCCATCTGAACTAACAGAGCGCCTTCTTTAACATAATCCCCTTCCTTCACAAAGATCTTTCTAATCCTCGCAGCCATTTGCGCAGCTAAAGCAGCTTCTTCCCATGGATGAATTGTCCCGGTGAAATTCAATTCTTTTTGAATTTCTTGTTTCAGAGCTTTTGAAATCGATACCGGCTTTGTTTCGTCTGCTGTTCGCTCTTCTTCTTTCGAACAGCCAATGAAAAGTACCAAAACAGTTAGTAGTAAAAACATTTTCTTCTTCATAATTAAATCCACCTAATTTCCTTTTTGAAGTGATCGTTGTAAATAAAACTCTAATTCCGAAGCGGCAAGATTATATTCATAAACCGCAGTTGCATAGCCAAGCTCTGCCGATAACAAATTCACATTCGCATTGCTGATCTCAAGCTGCGTGCTTAAACCTTCTCTATATCTGACTTCTGCTATTTGATAATTCTTTTGGGCTTTTTCTTGGTTTAACTTTTGTGATTCAATTTTCTCCACGGCTGTATACATTTTATTCTGAACGTTTGTAATCGCGACTTGCAATTGTTTGCGTGTCAAATTAATTGTCTCGTCAAGCTGCCGGCTTGAGATTTCTGCCTGCTCAACTTTGCTTGACACACCGAAACCCGAAAATATCGGAATGCTTAATGTCAATCCGACCGACGAACTTTTTACCCAGTTGTAATTATTGAAATTAAAATCATCTGCCTGAGTTTGAATTTGATAATTGCCAAAAGCCATCAGACTCGGCATGTGCCCCCACTTCTGCAGCATAATGTTTTTGTCTGCAATTTGTTTTTGAAGTCCAAGCTTTAACAGCGAATAGGTATTATCAACAACGTTTCCATCAATGGAAATTTTTTCATCCATGATTGATGCTGCCGCAAGTGAACCTTTCAGTGTAATTTCATCGTCAACGTTCAGGTTCAGCAGAGTTTTTAGAAAATTCAATGCAGTTTGATAATTATATTCAGCCTGTAAAACTGTCGGCTTAAGTTTTTCGACTTCAACTTGAGCGCTGAGATATTCAAAGTCCGAGAGCAGCCCGGCTTTATTCATCTTCTCTGCATTCTCTAAATTCTTTAGTGCGTTCTCATAACTTTTCTTTACGAAGATTGCCGATTCGCGAGTCAACAGTGCATCATAAAATGCTTTAGATGTATTAAGCTTAACTTGGGCAAGAGTTTCCTCGTAACTTAAATTGCTCAATTCCATTCCCAGCTTGCTGATGACAATTCCAGAATAAATTTGTCCCATAAACAGCGGAACGCCGAACTGCAGTGCAGCTACGTAAGAATTATTTGATCCAATTTCTATCGGAGTCACCTTTCCTGTCCCGCCAAAAAAATCGGGCAAAAAGAAAACCGGTTTCCTAATGTTCCTGATATAAGTCCCCTCTGTTGAGATGTTCGGAAAGAGCGATGAGTAAGCTTCCGTTACTTTTGAGTCAGCTTTCTCTTGTTCCATCTGAGCCATTTTTACCTGGGAATTTTCTTTCAATGCTATTTCAATGGCTTTTTCTAATGTCAGGTCTGAGACGATCTTTACCTCTTTCTGACCAAAAGCGAGCTGCAGTGTTACGATAAAAAATATTATTGCTGCTGTTTTCATTTTTTCCCTTTATTCATTTCTTTTAGAAGTTCTGTTGAGGCATCATAAAATCTTTTCATGATCGATAAAAATAATTTCTGTTCTTCGGCTGAAAGTCTTTCGACTAACCTCTCATAAATAATTTTACTTTTATCGGTGTGAGTCTCGAGAATTTTTTTCCCCTTCTTTGTCAAACTTATAGAAGTTTTTCTGCGGTCTTCATCGGGAATTATGCGGTCGACAAGATTCTGCTTAACTAGTCGGTTTATTAAACCCGAAGCAGAACTTTGAGCAATTTTGAGGTCACTCGAAAATTCTTTCAGTGTAGTTGTTTTCCGCTGATCGATGCAGTACAAAGCCCACCATTGAGTAATTGTGATTTCAGATTTTAGTATTAGAGGATTGAGCTTGATATGAACATCTTTAATTTTCTGCCCAACGTCAAACAGTTCTTCGATGATCTTTTTATCGTTCTTCATTTATCCATTCGACTATTCGTATTCCAAACTGTTCGCATTACGATACAATTTTACGAAAGTTACGGGAAAAATAGAAACCCGACAAATCGGTTGATTGGCCAGGCTTCTTCTGCACTAAAATTTCATGTCAGTCACAGTCCACACCGTGACTGGTCGGCTTTGTTTTTTGATTAAAGTGAACTGATTCTGAAGCTTACCAAATATATCTTAGAGCAATTTTGTGTTTTGGTGATTTTGTGGCTATTGCATTTAATTTGGTTCTTACTCGAAATTTTTCTTTGCCACTAAGGCACGATCCGTTAGCTAACGGACTCGAAGAATCACTAAGATTAATTACTTTCTTGTCATCTTCAACCATGCTGAATATTTTTACTGGAGAAGAATCATTTTTTTGTTTAATCTAATTTCATTGGCTTTCAATTCGTAAAAATAAATCCCGCTTGAAAGCTTTGTCCCGTCAAAATTAATTTTATAATTACCCGGTGATTTCTCTTCATCAACTAATACTGCAACCTCTCTCCCAAGTATGTCATAGACTTTCAACGTAACATACTCTCTGCTTGCTACTGAATACTCAATACTCGTTATCGGATTGAATGGATTTGGATAATTTTGAAATAAATAAAAAATGCGTGGAATAATTTCTGGATATTCTTTCACATCAGTAATAATATCCAACTCATAAAGACCGCCACTTCTTGTTGCAATATAAAATTTACCCACTTTATCCCTTTTTATATCTAAAATATAGTTTTCAAGATGATTCGGTTGATTAAAACTAGACCAAGATTCACCGAAATCATTAGACAAATATAAACTATCAAAATCTCCTGTTATAACTATTCCATCTTCATCAGCGAATACAGTATAAACAAACTTATTTGATAAAGAATTCTGCCAAGTTGACCCATAATTGCTAGATTTAAAAATCCCTCTTAGTGGATCCCCAGCTGCAAAAAATACTTTTCCATTATTTATTTCACAAATTGGATTATTGTTGTAAGACAAATTAAATCCAGAAAATACCGAATCAAACGAGTTGCCAAAATTATTTGACTTAAACAGAGCAATACCTGCAGGCACACCATAAATAGCAAGGCCTGATACCCAGAAAGTGTTGGCTCTCAAAAATAAAGCCCTCATAAAAAAACCAGTTTTGATTTTTGTTATATCCCACGTTTTTCCACCATCTGTAGACCTTCTAAGATTAAACTCGGTTGCTGCAAAAATGGTGTCGTCATTTGCAGCCAGAACATTATAAACAGACATTAAAGAATCAATTGTAAGGTTAGTTAATAGCCAAGTCGTTCCTAAGTCAGTTGATTTATAAAGACCTTCGTCATATGTGCCGGCATATATATAATTACTTGGTGTAATTGTCACTGCATCAACATTATGTAATCCCAAATTATTCCATTCTTTTTTAATTCGGTTATATCTCTGCACGCCTGAGGGAGTAGAGGCATAAATTAAGCTATCTCCGATAAATGCAATATTTTTTGTTAATGAAATCGGTAGACCAATATGATCAAAAGATTTTCCACCATCAGTTGAACGAAATACGCCTTCATTTTCAGATCCAATAAATATTTCGTCATGTTTATTCAGTTTTAAACGAAATACTTCTTTCCTGTATAATCCGTTTTTACATTGTGTCCAGGTTTGTCCCATGTTACTAGTTTTAAATAAACCATCTTTTTTTGTCCCAGCATAAAGATTTCCTTTAGAATCAAATGCTAAAGACAAAACTACTTTACCAGCTAATCCCAATTGTACCCAATTTTGCCCTCCATTAGTGGAATAAAATACACCATCGCCATTTGAATAATATCCCGTTCCGCAGAAAATATTATTATTTGAATCTATTAATATTGATGAAACAGGAAAGTTTTTAAGGAAATTATTTTGTGCCCAGGTTTTGCCGCTGTCCCTTGTTGCAAATAGCCCATCATGTGTTCCGGCATAAACGATGTTGTTTGAATCAGTTGCAAAAACAAGCGGACGCAAGTTTGCTGATAGTGTCCAATTCTCTCCATAGTCCGTTGAGCGAAATATTTTAACATACTGACCATCTCCAGCAAATAAAATCCCATCTTTACTTTGTCCAAATGCCCAGCACTCACCAGAATTATAACCGTTTCGTTTGTTTTCCCAGGTTTTTCCATCATCCATTGATCTGTATATTCTTCCTTGAAAGTTTGTTCCTACCCAAATATGATCTTCTTTAGTTATATAAATCGCATATACTTCAAAGTCTTTAAATTGTGTTTCAATTTTCTTCCAACTATCACCATTGTTGGTTGATTTATATAAGCCGGAGTATGGATTCCAAAAAGAAT
>CAZNDS010000204.1:0-5159 GCA_964571865.1 uncultured Ignavibacteriaceae bacterium
GGTTTTACAGAAGGAGCTTATCCTCAATTCTGTATTGATGGAGAGGAAAAATATCTTTATTACACTTCTATTAATTCTCTCGGAAATGGTGCTATCGTAAAAATCAATTTGAAAAATAATTTTCAGAAAGAAATTCTGACTCACGACGAAAAACTCGATTGCAGACTCCCAGCCTGTAAGTAACATTTATCAAAAGAGTAAATGCATTTAAGAATAGTTAAAATTTTGAACAGTACATCGCTTAAAATCATCTTTTTTATATCTGTTGTATTCATGATCGTTTCATGCTCGAAATCACCTGAAGAGTTGAAACAAGAATCTGAGAAGTTTTTTACTCAAGCGACAGATTTATACAGCAGAGGATACTTTAAACAAGCAGAAAAATATTTCCATAGATTGCTTGAAGTCGATATCGAGCTTAATAATTACCAGAGAATTCCAAACATTTATGTTTACATTGGATTAATTAAATTCAATCGCGGTGATTTCGAAGGTGCCAAAAAATATTATACTTCGGCAGAGAATGAATTCCGTAAACAATTCAACAAAAAAGGGGAATCTCTTGCAATAAATAATCTTGCTGGTGTGCATGCGACACTGGGGATGTATGATTCTGCTGAGATTGCATATAAAAAAGTTTTATCGCTAAGTTTACTTTCAGCAGATAAAGAAGCAGAGGCAATCGCGCATGTAAATTTAGCATCGCTATATAAAGAGATTTATAAAACAAGTGATGCATTGAAACAATTTCAAAAAGCTTTTGATTCTTATAATATTTTAGATGACTATCGAGGTAAAGTTTATGTGGCAAATAGAATTGGTGAGCTTCATCTTCATTTTGGGAATCAATTGGCGGCGCTTGAGTCATTTGATTTCGCAATTGGGCTTAATGCTAAGTTAAGTTCTGATTATTTATCATCTTCGATTTTTAATAATATTGGATTAGCATATTTTTATCAAAAGAAGTTTCTCCTTGCGTTTGAATCCTTCAAAACCGCAATCGAAAAAAATAAGTCTGCCGAAAGAGACGAATATCTCGAAATCATTTTGCAAGTTAATCTCGGCGATGCAGCATTTGAATTAAGCCAATATTCAAAAGCACGAGAATATTTTATTTCTGCTTTGTCCGCGGCTGAGTTAAGTTTTTATAAATATTTGTCCCCATATATTCAATTGAAAATTGGCGAGTGTGATCAAATGCTTGGTGAATTAATGAGCGGAAGCAATTCAAATTCGTCCGCAGAGATGTTTTTTAAATACGCACTCGAACGCTTCAAGGAATCTGAAAATATACAGGGGCAAAAATCTGCAATATCACGGCTCATAAATCTTTATCAGAATCGCGGAGACGCCAAAAAAATATTTTTACTCCTGAAACTGTATTATGAGTTGAATCCTTACGCTCCTTTGAAATTAAAGGAGTGGTCTTATCACATAGCCAAAAATTTTGAGAACGATAATTCCTTGAACATTATTACAGCTTTCTTATTGAAAAAAGATTTGAATGCTGCTTATAAAATTTTATCATCTGAAAAACTATCTAAGCTTAGACAGTGGTTTATGAAATTTAGTGATTTCTCCTTTCTTACGAAAAAAGAATCGGTTATTATTGTAGTGTTGAAAAACGAACTGCATAAAATTGAAAGTTATAAGGAATTGTTGATCAAAGAGTTATCCCTTCCTTCCGCTCAACGAGATGATGATAAAATTGAGCTCTTAAAAGATGAAATTAACAACTCTGATGAGACAATAAGCGAATTAGTAAAGGAGCTTAACTCAAAAAATGAAAAAAAATATTCGATACTTTTAGATGTTGAACACGATCCATTGAAAGTTATTTCGTCAATAAGCTCCGAAAAACTATACATTGAAATCGTGCCAACCGAAAAAGAGCTGCTTCTGTTCTTAATTTCAAAATCTGGAATTGAATTGCACAAGCATAAAATTTCTAAAGACGATTTCGAATTTCTTTCGGCAGATTTATCCCGAAACTTTGCGGCTTATTCCAGCGATGAATACAAAATAATTTCCGGAAGACTGTTTAATGCGATTTTTGGAAAAATTAAATCCAAGATTTTTGAATACGAAGATCTTCATTTCATTTTGAATGAATATGCTTCTAACTTTTATCCGCATTTATTGTTCTCGCTGGATGATGCAAAATATTTTAACCAAATGTTTAACATAAGTTACAGCACTGGGCTATTCCCGCATGAAAAAAATAATTCAAGCGGCTCGGCTGTATTCATCAGTGAAATAGATCTTAATAAGTATAATGACGAATTGAAATCTCTATATTCTGCAGAGATTGATTATAAGCTATTTAGCAAAAGCTCCGGCGAACTTGAAGAAGCAAAAAACGTATTTGTTTTTGCTACTATGGTCTTGAATTCCAATAATCCAAATTCAAGTTACATCGAATTTAATCCGAACTCGGATGCTGATATTGATGAGCAATTATCTTTAAGCAAGTTATTGAGTATAGGATCTGAAAGCACTTTTATTACTGATTTTTATGCGGATAATTTTAAGGTAGTAGGAAATTACTTTTCTTTGTATCATTTGCTGAAGGGAAAGTGTCTGATTTATCCCCTCATGAAAAAAGAGAAAGAATCTTCCAAATTCTTTTTGTATAATTATGCTAGAGGATTGAAGAAAAATGAGAGAGAGGAAGCGTTTTATAAAACAATTAAGCTTATGACTGAAAATCCAAAATACTCACATCAAAGATTTTGTGGAAATTATGTCTTTATGAATAATTGAATTTTATCACTGACTAAAATGTATTTCAAGATTGAAAAAAAATATTGCTTGCAAATCTCTCTATTTGTTCTGATCTCAATTTTGAGTTTGTCCTGTGATCATGGAATAGAACCCCGTGTCAAGCCGCCGCGAACTGGATTTTCGGGTACGATTAAATTCTTAAATGAGTGGCCCAAAGATGTTTATCGAACACATATTGTAGTATTTAAGGACACAATCAAAACCCCATCTGATTTTAATATCTTGAATATCGGTTTTGTCAGCGATACAATTCCAATGAATCTGAAAAATTACAATTACGAATCGGATCAAAATCCTGTTTTTCCTATAAATGTGGGAGTATATAAATATATTTGTATCGCTCAATCTATTGTGCCGCATGTCTCGCTTGATAGGAAAGACTGGCGTGTGGCTGGAATTTATTTTTCTCCCGAGGATACAACGAAGTATGGTCAAGTAGAAATCAAAGAAGGAGTATTTTTGACGAGCATTAACATCACAGTAGATTTCAATAATCCTCCTATTCAACCGCCGAAGTAAAATGAGATTTTATTTTTCTAAAATTGGCTTTGTTCTTTTCTTCTTGATGTCATTGATTCAAGTTGGGTTTGCTCAGAAATATGGAATCCTTTCTGGTAAAGTGATGGAAGATAATGGTACGCCATTAATCGGAGCAAATGTTAGAATTGAGAAAACATTATTAGGTTCTGCAACGACCTCTAAAGGAATGTTTAGAATAACAAAAGTTCCAGCTGGTGAATATACAATTCGAATTTCAATGATAGGATTTGAGACAAAATTTATTGAAAAAGTTAGAATCAATACAAACGAAGAAACGAAAATCGATGTGCAACTGAAGCAAACTCCGATTGAAACAAGTGAAATCGTTGTAACTGCGAGCAAGTATGAACAAAAAATCTCAGAGATTCCTGTAAGTATGAATTTAATCAATTCATATGAATTGAGCCGAAAGAACATTTATGAATTTGACAATGCACTCAGATACGTTCCTGGTGTAAATCTAACTTATGATCAAATTAGTATTCGTGGTTCAAATGGTTACAGCCGAGGTGCAGGATCAAGGGTAATGATATTATTCGACGGCATTCCGCTTTTCAGCGGCGATACTGGTGAAATAATTTTTCAGATAATTCCAATTCATGAAATTGAGAGAGTGGAAATCGTTAAGGGTTCAGGTTCGGCACTTTATGGTTCAAGTGCAATTGGGGGAGTAATTAATATTATTACAAAAGAAACAACCGGCAATCCAATCTCATATGTGAAGAGCTACCTTGGAATTTACGACAAACCATATTATAACGAATGGAATTGGTCTGATAGGACAAGATTGTTTAATGGTTTGATTTTATCTCATTCAAGACGGATTGGAGATTTGGGATTGAATGTATCCCTTTTCAGATATGAAAACGATTCGTACAGGCAAAATAATTTCACAAAACGATACAGTTTATTCTTGAAATCGAAATACAACATATCAACATCGGAGAATTTATCTTTTCTAATGAATATGATCACATACAACAGCGGCAATTTTCTTTTTTGGCAGGATTCAAGAAATGCACTCATCCCGCCTGCAGATGATATCGGGCAGACTGTTGATGCTTTCAGATTTAATTCTCACTTAATATACCAAAACGCTTTCAGTGAAAATATTATGCTTACAAGTAAGCTGTCATTGTTTCACAACGATTGGCGGGATAATACAGAATCAAACAACCAATCGAAAAGTGATATGATCAGAAGTGAAATTCAAACAAACTATTTGCTCAGTGAAAATAATACACTTACAGCGGGAATTGAAGCGAATATCTCACGGGTAAAATCAAATATTTTCAGCGAACCAAAGTCATACGGCGGTGCTTTCTTTGTACAGGACGAATTTAAACTTTTTAATAGTTTCAAAACTACAGTTGGCGGAAGATTCGATTATCAGGAAGTTGATACAGTTGTTTCAGAGTTTCAATTCAATCCAAAATTAGGATTTAATTTTTCCTTAAGTGATGAATTTTATTTGAGAGCCTCTGCAGGTCGCGGTTTCAGGGCTCCAAGCGCTGCTGAATTATTTACAACTACAAGTGTTGCCGGTATAAATGTGATACCCAATCCAAAATTAAAATCTGAAACAAGCTGGTCGTTCGAGTTCGGAGGAAACTTTACATTTGCCAGTCTTTTCAAACTGGATGCAGCGATTTTTCAAAGTGAATATTTTGATTTGATTGAGCCAGGATTTGACTACAAGGGCGAAATCATATTTGATAATATCACACGCGCAAGAATTCAAGGAGTTGAAACGCAATTAGACTTTAGTGTTTTTCACAACATATGGGATCTGAAATTAGGCTACACTTACCTTTGGGCGCGTGATTTGAAGTTAA
>CAZNDS010000205.1:0-5119 GCA_964571865.1 uncultured Ignavibacteriaceae bacterium
ATTGGGTTCAAAAATAACAAAACATACTTCTAAAAACAATCAATAATTCACTAAAAAGTTAATTTCCTTCCAAATTTTAATGAATTTTTAGATAATTCCGAGAAATAAGAGGTTTTTATCTATTTCGTTTTGGATTAGGAATAACCGTATCGCGATTCCTATTTGTATTGGATTCAAACCCAACGGTTCTTTGTGGGGCATATTGAGCTGGCGGAGGAATTCTTATCAAAGTGGGTTCACTCGGAAAAGAAAAACTTACTGTTGTTTCAATGGATTCTAAATCAGAAGTTGATGTTGAATAAGGTTGATCAAGACTTACACCCGGTCCTAATTGAAGCGGTTCGCGATTCCGAGTGCGAGCAACTACAATCTCTTTTTTCTTTGGGAGTACAATCCTATTTGTTACCGGAATATCTTTCAATGAGTTATCTTCACTAAGTTTAGACTCTGCTTTTGGTAGCATCAGTAAGACCTCATTTCCGACACTAGAATTCGACTTAACTGCGAAGATAATTAAAAACGTAACAACTACCAGAGATAATGCCGGTGCAAAGATTGGATTTTTAAAAAATTCAAAAACAGCTAAAGGCTGCCTAACACTTAAAAGTTTTGACGTCTCATAATCTGCAATTCTCTTAGAGAGTTTTTGTTCAAAATCTTCTGAAGTGGATATTTTGGGCAAATTTCTTAGATCAGTAGAAATTTTATCGATAATATTTGATTCCATTTTTTATGCATGATAAATGTGTTTTAATAATTTTTGTAAACGAGTTCTTCCACGATTGATTCTAGACTTAACAGTTCCGATGTTCAAACCTGTGATTTCAGCAATTTCTTCGTAAGAGAGTTCCTGAACATCTCTTAAAATTATAAGTTCACGATACAAAGGTTTCACTTTTTTCAAGGCATTTAGAATTATTTTGTTCTTAAATACACTTTCGGCATAATCATCTGGTCTGTAAGTCTCATCCGGAAGCTCAATTTCAGGAACTTCCTCGTCACCCTGCAAATTTGTACCTTGAATAGAGAAAAATACACGCCGATTTTTCTTTCGCAACTCGGTTTTTGCAAGATTCGCAGCAATTGTATAAATCCATGTTGAGAACTTAGCAATTGTTGTATAATAATTTTTATTCTTATACAATCTGAAAAATGTTTCTTGCAAAACATCTTCAGATAAGTCACGGCTTCCGAGGAACTTGAATATGAAATTCATTAAAGGATCTTTGTAACGGGCAACAAGAATATTATAAGCTTCTATGTCGTCAGTCTTCTGGAAATGAAGTATCAAATCTTCGTCATTTAGATCCTTTAATTTTTTATTCTCAGAACCGTTCATTTAACCATATCAGAAAATTTATGTTCCAAAGTTACTAAAAATCCCCTTAGCTTTTTGATACAATCGCAAATTCGCCTATCATTTGTGTGAAAAGTGTTTTCTCATCAAGACTTGTGGACTTAAGATCAATATCTTTCTGAAGCAGGATTCCGAATATTTTTGATAATTGATTGAAAGAATAACGTTTCGAGGCCGACTCATAATCCTTCAAGTAATAGGGATGACAGCCAACTTTAGCAGCAAGTGTATACTGATTGGAGGAAATTCTCTTAAGTTCAGGAAAAGTTAAAATACTAGTAAAATATCGAGTGAGCATAACAAGTATATATACCATTGTTGCTTCTCCATTTAACAGATTGTATCCAATTTTTAGTGCAGAATCGAATTTTTTTTCACCCAATGAATTGTATAGATCAAAAATTGTGAATTGTCTGCTTGAAACTAACAAAGATTTTATTGATTCCTTGTTAATCTCCTTTTTGTCTCCCAATGCAATGAAAATTTTATTCAATTCAGCATCCAGCTTAGCAAGATTATTTCCAATGTTCGAATACAATAAATTAACAATCTCAAAATCCGATTTTATATTTTCCTTTTTTATTCTCCTTTCAATCCAATCAAGAACTTCATCCTCTTTTAGTTTTGGAGAAGTATAAACGCAATTTAGTGCTGCAAGTTTTTTATAGGTTTGATTTTGATTCAAATTGACCTTTGAATTCTCTACTAAAAATAATGAGGTCTCCAGTGACGGATTTTCGAAATAAGGAATTAGTTTTTCTTTAAACTTCATTGAGCCGAAATCTTTGACTACGATAATTTTCCTTCCACCGAAAAGTGAAATTTCGGAAGTCAGCTCCAAAATTTCTTGAACTGATTTTTCATTGTGGTAGAAACTTTCCAGCGAGTAGTTTTTTTCTTTCGACTTTTCTTGAATTAAGCTAAGTGTTTTGTCGAGATAATAATTTTCCTCGCTAAAAATAAAAGCAAGCTCTGGAAAATTTCCTTTATTAATTTGGATTGAAAATTCTTTTATGTTTCGGATAGCTATCACTCAGAGGATTTCTTTTTACTTTCTTTCGAGACTGCTTTTGATAAGAAAAAGACCAATCCACCCCAAATAATTGTCAATGTTATAATGGAAAGTATGATTGCGTCAGTTGACATAAAACTATTTTTCTATTCGGGCAACTATTTTTTTATTGAAGATAATTAAAAGGAACAACACTATCATCCATTGCAAAATTGCTGTTCCGGCCGATTCTATCTTTAAAGGATTCCACCATTCAGCTTCCCAGCTGTATGAAGAAACAATCCACCATAACAATAACACAATGGCTAAAACCGGAATGATGAATGCAATAATAAAATTGTACCACTTTCCAATTTTGTAATCGCTCCCCTCTCCATTAATGATTTCCTCTCTAAATCGATTAACGCCGAACTTAATTATTGTGAAAGAAATAAATCCTCCACTTAAAATTAATCCAACTCCCCAAACCCAATCTTGGTTAATTAAGAATTCTAAATTAAAACTGGAAGGAAGTCCGAGCAAAAACGCAGCTATAGCGACAAAAATAATTGATCGCTCTCGAGGAAGTCCAAAATCTATCAAGGCACGCGTGGTTAACTCAACTAATGAAATTAGGGATGTAAGTGCCGCAGAAGAAAGTGCAAGAAAAAACATTGCTGTTACTATCAAGCGAATCAAATACCCGCCGGGCATATGATTGAATAATTCCGGAAGATATATAAAAGTCAAACCTGTATTTGCAGGCCCTGAAATGGAAATATCCCTAAACGCATCTCCTGTTGTCAATGCAAAGACGGTCGAAAATATAATAATTCCTGCAAGGAGTGAGATGGAGTTATTTCCAAATCCGATTAAAGCCCCATTCAAGGAGAGATCCTCTTTTTGTTTTGTGTAGATTGCGTATGTAAGAATTAATCCCCAGCCTGCACCAGTATCCCAAGCATTTTGTGTGAGAGCTTGAATCCAAATTTTATGATTCAACAGTAATTGAAAATCAGGCTTAAAGAAGTACTCAATTCCAGCAAATGCATTTGGCAAAGTAACTGCGCGCACGCCAAGAAGGACAAGAATGATCAAAAGTGATGGGACTAAAAGTTTACTTGCCTTTTCAATTCCATTGACAATTCCACGGTAAACAACGAATGCAGAGAAAAAAATTGCTGATGCATGAAATAAGATCGGCTGAAAGCTTGTGCTGAAATCAGTCCAATACTCGGGATAATTTGTCACTGAAAGAAGGTCGTCGGTGAAAACTGCAGTGAAATATTTAATGCACCATCCAGTAACTACTGAATAATAAAACATAATTGCTGTAGCCACAACAACAATAAATCCGCCCATCCAAGCGTATTTTTCACCAGCCATTTTGATAACAGCACCAATAGGTCCTTTGCGCGAATATTTTCCGATTGCAAATTCGGCAATGATGAGCGGTACCGACCAAATAACAAGAAATATGATCCAAGGAATTAAAAAAGAACCTCCACCATTCTGGGCAACAATTCGAGAAAAACGCCAGATATTTCCAGTACCAACTGCAATGCCGATAACTGATATTATCAGCGTCCATCGTGAAGTGAAGGTTTCTTTAATTGACATTACAAGTTAATCAAATTTATTCCGGTCTGCATAAAGAAAGAATTTTAAGATATTCAATTTTGTGCGATCTTTCTTTTTTCACTACAAAATTCGGAAAGAAACAAAAGAATTTTGAAATCACATTCGTTTTTTATTTAGTAGTTTCTTTTACTTTCTTTGTTTCAATTTTCACGGATTTCATCACGACGTCTTGTTTTGGTCTATCACCAGGTTTAGATGTTTCAACTTTTCCTATAGCTTTTACAACATCCATTCCCTTGGTAACTTGTCCGAACACAGAGTGACGATTATCGAGCCAAGGTGTTGGAACTAAAGTGATGAAGAATTGACTTCCATTTGTGTTAGGCCCGGCATTTGCCATAGATAAAATTCCAGGTTTGTCGTGTTTCAAATCTTTATGAAATTCATCTTCGAATTTTGCACCGTAAATACTTTCACCTCCCATTCCTGTTCCTGTCGGATCTCCACCTTGAATCATAAAGTTATCAATAACTCTATGAAATATTATTCCATTGTAATATCCTTTTTTAGCCAGTCCGACAAAATTGCCGACTGTTTTCGGTGCCTTATCCTCAAATAATTCGAGTTCAAAATTTCCCATATTTGTTTCAAATACCGCGACTGTCAACGTTCTTACTTTACTCTCTTTCTTTAATGTTTTTTCTTTTGACTCTTTTGTTTGTGCAAATGCAATCGTTGAAATTAATAGAATTATCAAAGCAAATGATAAATTTCTTTTAATCATAGTTATCCTCCAGTTTGTTTATTTTTAATTTAGCTATTTACTATTCAATAAAAAAATTCAAGGTATCAGAACTCCAAGCCACAATAAGATCAGGATTAAACCTCCAAGGGCAATTCGATAATAAACAAAAATAAATGTTGATTTAGTTCTCAAGTATTTAAGCAAAAATCCTATCGCCCAGTATCCACTGACGAATGAAAACAAAGTTGCAATAATAAGTGCGATCAAATTCTCCCCAGAAAGATGGGGAAAGATTTTATATAACTGATATAATCCGCTTAATAAAACCGCTGGGACACTCAACAAAAACGAAAATCGCGCTGCAGCTTCACGCGTAAGCCCGATGAATAATCCGCCGGTAATAGTTGTTCCGGAACGTGAAGCTCCGGGGATCAATGCACAAACT
>CAZNDS010000206.1:0-5094 GCA_964571865.1 uncultured Ignavibacteriaceae bacterium
AACCGCACATATGCTCGTGGCCAGTATAACCCCGATCGAACAGGGGCTGCATGGCGTTGAGGTTCATGAGGGCATTTACAATACCTATTTCCAATAATTCCCAAGTATTTGGGTTGCGTGGCCTGCCCCAGGCATCGTAACTGTTTCGTGCAACCACCTGTCGGTTTTCATTGGTAATTACCAGCCAGGAACCCAGGTAATCGGTATGTACATAGTGCATTTTCTTAATGCCCGCACTGTCCTGGTAAACTGCGCAAATACCCGTGGGAGCGTAAATATGTGTTCGGCGTATAATGATATTCCCTGCATTATCGAGGACAAATTCATTGTTATCCACATACATTTTTGAAAACAGGTGGCTGTTGTTTTTATAATGATCTACTTTAAACCGGTTACCCGAGGGTCCGTAAATGAATTCATTTCTGAACACCCCGTTGTCCATCACCGCTATTTTATTGTCAGCAGTAAAAGTGCTGTAGGTCTGCAGGGGATTTGATTGTCCGCTGCCCGATACACCCGACACGGTTTCAGCAGCATAGGGCTTTTGAGCATTATAACTATAATTGCCTGCCAGTGAGGTGGTGGTAATATTTCCCAGGTGGTTATAGTTAACTTCAAGAGGGGCCTTGCCATAAACCTCCGAAACGGTTAACCTGTTCAGGTTATCATAATTAAACGATTCATGTTTATTGCCCTCGGAGCGTGAAAGTAACTGCCCTTTGGTATTAAAATGAAAGCCCAAATTCTGAATAACTGTATGTGCTCCTGCTGTGCCTGTTTTTATGCTGTTTAACATGTAGTTGGAGTCATAACCGTATTTGGTGATCAGATCATTGCCTAACCTGAACTCTGTCCATTGCTGTTGCTGGTTCTTTGCGCTACCCTCCCAAATAGGCTTTGAAAGGTTATTCACATCATAAATTTTTACCAACTCACCCAAATGGTTATATTCATATTGAAGGGTTATGCCCGTTGGGTTTTTCACCCTGTAAATCTGCCCATAACTATTATAACGGTATGAAGTAGTAAAGGATTTTGAGGCGCCTTCAATTTTTACAGAGTCCAGCCTGTTGTAATTGCCATAATAATAGGTTTCAGTAACTCCGTTTCTGGAGCTTGTTTGCAGCTGCTCTTTTTGCTGGGGGGTGCTGTAATATGTGTATTGCTCAAAAATTCCGGGACCCGACTTACCTTCCAAACGACCTGCCTGGTCGTATAACATTTGAACGGTTTGTCCCTTGGCATCGGTTTGACTCGTGATTTGCCCCAGGTTATTATACGAATAACTTGTAATTCCGGCACTGGGGTCATTAAGCTGTGTTTGATTTCCGCGGTTGTCGTAAGCCATTTCTGTAATGATACCACCCGAATTGATTTTTTTCACCTGGCCATTGGGGTGGTATTCATATTGTATATTACCCATTGTACCACTTACAGAAATGGTGTTACCTATTTCATCATGGACTTCAGTTTTATTAATTCCTTTAATATGATCGGTTGTAGTTACTGTTCTCCCGTTGTAGGAAATACTGATATCGAGATTTTTACCGGTTGTTCTTATTAGTCTGCCATAATTATCATACTGGTAGTTAACATGATCAAAACCCGTAGTTTGTGTGGACTGCAGGGCGCCATTATTGTTGTAACTATACACAGTCGCTAATACCTCGTTTTGAAAACCGGGACTGGTTTCTTCCAGTTTTTGTCCGGCAGAGTTATAAACTACCCTGTGGTATGCCCCCAGGTTATTCTCTTCTCTCGAGTAAAATAATCTTCCCTCCAGGCCGATATCCCAACCCATTGTTTTAATCGTGTAATTTCCAGTGGGAGAAGTGCTGGTAACAATTTTTGTACCTCCATTTACAGTATAATTGTATTGTGTAATTTCTCCGTAAGGGTTTGTTTGTGTGAGAATTCTTCCATCTGCAGCCCTGAGAGTTCTTGATTCAGTTAACCCAAGGGGATCTGTTGTTGTGAGTACATACCTTCCTTTTGTATCATAGCTAAAAGTTGTAGTCAGGCTCATACTGGTCGCATCTGCCGTAATACTCTTTATATTGCCATAAAGGTCAAAATCGTCATAAGTTTCTTTAACACCCTGCATTGTTTTGGCAAATAATCTTAATGGTTTACTAATGTCATATTCAAAAAGGGTTGTTTTTGTAAAAGGATTTCCGCTTAATTCAGTTGTTTCGGTAATACTCAAAGGCTTTGTAACATAACCGTTAACTGTTGAATAATTAACTGCATTTGTTTTTTTCCAACCACCTGTTGTGGTTACTGTTGACACAATTCTTCCAAGAGAATTATTAAAGGTATTAATTGTGGAAGAGGTTATGTTTCTGAGATAATCGGTCTGCGTAGAGGAAACAGGTACGGCCATAAACAACTTTTTGCTAAAGTCACCCCCCATAGGCTGAATAACATTATCTGCAGAGGAAATTAATACATTGTTTACCCCCACCTCCTGGTTGCTTAACCATGGATGATAAAAAGTATTACCTCCTGCTTGCAGGGTAAGTTGAAATACATTTGTAGTTTTGGTATTACTGGTAGCATTTTCGGCAGTAAATTTCCTGAAGCCAAGAAACCCAAGTCCGGCGATGTGCAGGTAGCCGTCTTCGTAGGAATAATTTGTTGTATATGGTGTAAGGCTGTTATTGAAATGGGAAACAATACTCTCGGTAATGAGAAAGGGCCCTCTTAATAGCATTAAGGGAAATGCAGGTTTTGGGAAACCTGCACCAAATTGCCTGGAATCCCTGTAAATTCCGTAATTGATTGTCGTTTTGTTGTTCATTCCATCTTTAATATTATCAACCAGCAAGTTTTTGTCAAGTCGATTATTGAAATGGACGAACCTATAACCTTGATTATGAGAAAGGCCGACCAGAACAGATTTTTGCCCATTGTTTTTAATATCAATTGATTGAATACTTGAGGCATTGTAAAAAGTTCCAGGGGCTCTTGTTTTTACTCCGATGAAATTATTATAACCACTGAAATTTCCACCATTAGATAATGCGATATAAACTGAATCATTTCTGGCATAGAGGATATCAGATCTTCCATCATTATTTAAATCGGCCACATCGGTTACAAGAGTAGGAGCAAATTTTTCCCGCCATTCAAATTCTCTTTCGCAATCACCCCTTTTACCGCAAGGCCAGACTGCAACCAATTCTGATATATAATTAATACGGTGAGGTAAAGAGGAGAGAATAAAACTTTTTCCGGTTGAAAAGTATAATCTCCACCCATCGGTTGAATTAAAAATAATAAAATCAGACTTTCCGTCGCCATTAAAATCACCAACCCTTATACTTTTTACAGTGCCAGCAAGGGTTATAGTTGTGCCAGGGAAGCTTTTCTGGATAAGGTTTGTACCATTATATTCATACATCCTGCCCCCTGAACTTGTTGAAATCAATAAATCAATTCGGCCGTTTCTGTCAAAGTCTCCGAATACCATATGATTAATCCCTGAGACAGCAGGGAGGGCTCCTGCACTCATTCTTTCAATCTGATGTAAAATACCGTTCTTGACAACTACCCTGTTTATTATTCCATCATTATTGAGATCTGCATAATAAAAATCCCACATATCCAAGTTATAATAATTATTACAAACATTATAACTGTACTGGTTTTGAATTGAAAACCCATTTTGGTTAAATGCGTAATGACTGATGATCCTGTCCTCGTAATATTCGTCTTCAATGGTTTGTTGGGGTGGACCACCATAATCGGGTGAATCACTATTCCCGTTATATTGAATATTTGTGATTGCGTTATACTCTACAACTATTTCATCAGACCCATTTCCGCTCCAGTCAAAAACCTCAATTTTCAAAATGTTATAAGTATAATTCACCCAGAAATCACCGAAATCATAAAATGCATTCTGGGGCAATTCAATTGTATAGTGGTTCCAGGTTCCATTACTATTTGCCACTCTAACATCAATAAATTTTGATCCTTGAGGCCATATTGCAGCATCTGTAATACCATCACCGTTAAAATCTCCAAAATGAACTTTGTTTGTGCTGGCGCTACCATAATTAATATTCGCTACTTCTGTTGCAACACTTGGGTTATTCCAGTTAATAATCGTTGGATTGATTTTTTCACCACAATCATCTATCGTTATTTTTGTGAGTTTGGTAAATAAATCATGAGAATAAAAGAAATCATACTTAATTTTTTCAGGGCCCTCTGATCTTACTTCAATTCTTGTAAGGGCTTTGTTATTTGTAATTTTCCTGCCTGCAAGATATGAAAATCCCTCGTCGGTTCTTGTGCCGTAAAAAAACCTGACACTATTATATGGAATTTGTGATGTCCCATTCCCTGTGTAATTGATCTCACTGATTACATATTCACTGGTAACCGGGTCTTTGAAGTACTTGTATTCAATATAATTTCCATTGATATCCACTATTTTGCTTACCGCCCAGGCATAAGGTATTGTTTCATTCGGTGGTAAAAACCGCGAATCAGGGGTTGTTCCAAAAAATATTTCCAGGCCATCCTGTGAAATAAGTTTGTACCCTTGTCCCTCTGCAACAATACGGGTGTATGGGTTGTTAACGGGGGATAAATGGCCACTTCTTTGCACTAGTCTAACGCCATCTAAGGCCAATCCGTCAAAAGGGTCAAGCCCAATTCCTTTATACAGGTTATCGTAATATGGAATTTTATTGGCTCGGGTAATTGCCGACTGTCCAGAAATATTCCACCCATAACCAAGCATCCCGTAGCCTGATTGGCTGCTGTAAACAATATTCAATTCAGGCTGCATTCCATTCGACCCCGGAAACACTTTCAACGGAATAGAATAGGTTGCTGCACCGGTAGGACTTACATCAACAAAGCCACCTATTGTTCCCGGAAGAAAAAGATCCTTATTCAATTCTTGATTTGAAGGAGGCCCAATATAAGCAATAGATCCTTCAAGTGGATTTTGACCTTTGAGAAAGGAAGAATTTACCGAATAAACAATCCCAAAAAAAATAATGAAGCGTATTATTTGTTTCATTTTGCTTTGGTTTTTATTGGTATATTTTTTATAAAAACTTATCGCTTTATGATTTT
>CAZNDS010000207.1:0-5077 GCA_964571865.1 uncultured Ignavibacteriaceae bacterium
CTCAAAATTTTGGATGATGTAAAAAAACAATTTCAGCTGCTAATTCTAACAGATGTTCATACCGTTGAAGAAGTCTCCACCGCGACAGAAATTGCAGACGTTTTACAAATCCCGGCATTTCTCTGCCGACAAACCGAACTTCTTATTGCAGCCGGCAAAACAGGAAAAGTTATTAATGTAAAGAAGGGACAATTTCTCGCACCTGGCGATATGAAATTTGCCGCAAATAAAATTAAATCAACCGGAAATGAGAAAATTCTTTTTACTGAAAGAGGAACAACGTTCGGATACAATAACTTAGTTGTAGACATGCGTTCTCTCGTCATTATGAGAAAGCTTGGTTATCCTGTGATTATGGATGCAACGCATTCTGTTCAGATGCCAGGATTGGGGGGGAAGTCAGGAGGCGCATCTGAGTTTATTCCATATTTAGCTAAAGCAGCAGCGGCAGTTGGAATCGATGGCTTGTTTCTTGAAACCCATCCTGATCCAAAAAATGCTTTAAGCGATGCAGAATCACAGCTCCCGCTAAACGAATTGGAACAACTTTTGACTTCAGTTCAAAAAATAGATCAATTAATAAAAAGAAAATGAAAAAAGAAGTCAGAGAAAAACTCAAGAAAATTAAAATGCTAATTCTTGACGTTGATGGTGTGCTTACGGACGGAAGTATTGTATATTCTTCCGGTGGAGAGGAAATAAAAACTTTTAACGTTCATGATGGATACGGAATTGAAAAACTTCATCACGAGGGTATAAAAGTCGGAATAATCACCGGGCGAAACTCCGCAATAGTAGAAAAACGCGCAAAGGACCTAAAAATTACAGACCTAGCTCAGGGAACTATTGATAAAATTCCGCCAGCAGAGTCATTCGCAAAAAAATATAAATTTTCATTAGAGAACTTCGCATTTATGGGAGATGATCTATTTGATATCCCTTTGCTTCAAAAAGTTGGTTTAAGCGCTGCACCTAAGAATGCAAGAAAAGAAGTAAAACGAATTGTTCATATAGTTACAAAGCACGAAGGAGGAAAGGGAGCGGTACGGGAATTAATTGATATGATTTTAGACGCTCAATTCACAGTTAAAAAAGATTGAATAAATTAACCAACTTAGATTTTTATACAGGATACGAATGAATAATAAAGATATAATTATTAATGGAAGAAATGTTATTAAAATTGAATTGGATGCAATTCAAAATCTATTAAGCAAAATTGATGATAGCTTTTCTAATGCTGTTCAGTTGATTTTGAATTCGAATGGGAGAGTGATAGTATCAGGCGTTGGGAAGTCCGGCATCATTGCTCGCAAAATTGTCGCAACATTTAATTCAACGGGAACATCCGCATTGTTTATGCATCCGAGCGATGCTATTCACGGCGATCTTGGAATGGTACGAAAGGAAGATATTCTTATACTTATTTCAAAAAGCGGAAGCACTCAAGAGATTGTCCGCATACTTCCAATTTTAAAAAGAATTGGTACAAAAATTATTGCTATGGTTGGTGATACAAAAGCTCTTATTGCGAAAGAATCCGATGTTGTTCTTGATGTTTCGGTGAAAGAAGAAGCATGCCCGTTTGATCTTGCACCGACTTCATCATCAACTGCAACGCTCGTAATGGGAGACGCTCTTGCAATTTCAATCCTTAAGGCAAATAATTTTTCAGCGGAAGAATTTGCTTTTTATCATCCTGGAGGAAATCTTGGTAAAAGATTGACTCTCAAAGTCGATGAAATTATGACAAAAGGAAATGACGTTCCAATCGTAAGTGAAAATACTCCTCTCCACGCTGCAATTTTAGAAATGACAACAAAAAGACTCGGTGCAACATGCGTAGTTAATGCTAACGGTGTTTTGATCGGAATTATAACAGATGGAGATTTAAGGCGTGCCATAGAAAAAAGGGAAGATTTATCAAATTTTAAAGCGATAGATTTAATGGGCGACTCACCCAAAATTATAGATAAAGATGTACTTGCATCTGTTGCAATTCAAATGATGGAGACCTACAAAATCACGCAGCTTGTAATAATTGACGATGCGAAAAAACCAGTTGGAATGGTGCATCTTCATGATCTTGTTAATCTCGGTTTCATTGCAAGATGAACTTGAGCGTGAAAACCTATTTTACAAAGAGATTAACCAAGATGAAAATTTTATTGGTATTTCTCTTTTCAACTTTTCTCTTTTCAACTTTTCTGTTTGTTATAAATTCATGCAGTGACGAAAAAGTTAAACCCACTTCGATCAATATTGATCTAAAAGAAATTCCTGATCAAGAAAGTTGGAACTCTCGCGTTGTTTTTTCGGATTCTGGCTTAATTAGAGCCATACTGAACGTAGGGCATATTAGAATTTTCCAATTTCGAAATGAAACTTTGTTAGACAATAATTTGCAAATAGACTTTTTTGATCGCGAACAAAATCATACAAGCGTCTTAACTGCAGACAGCGGAAGAGTTGACGACGCCACTAACGATCTCTTTGCCTTCGGAAATGTAATTGTGCGTTCCGACAGCGGAGTTGTTCTTGAGACCGAAGAGTTAATCTGGAACCAAGCTGCGAAAAAAATAACAACAGAAAAATTTGTTACGATAACATCACCCACTGAACAAATACAAGGTTATGGTTTTGAGTCTGACCAAAGTATGAAAAACTACGTTATCTTTCGTGTAAGCGGAAGAATTGAAACAAGAGAATAATAAATATTTGACTAGAACAATTTGAATAAGAAGGTTTTTAATATTTTTACAACTAAGCAGTCTTATAAAAGCGGTAGAAATTCTAAAGCTTTTATAATAAGCTTTGCACATCTTTTTTTAATTATTTTTTTTAACGCATCTTTTTCCCAAGAAACTAAAATCGTACAGCTGATCAATGCGGACAGTCTTGTCGGTAAAATTATTAATAATGAAAGTGTAAGAGTATTGAATGGGAACGTGCACCTAATTCAAGAAGACATAAACATTTATTGCGATCGCGGGATTCAATATCTTGAATCCAACCGAGCAGAGCTTGAAGGAAATGTAAAGATAACTCAAGGCGAGGTCACTGTTACTGCACCAATGGGATTTTATTTCGGTAATATTAAAAAAGCATATGGAAACAGGGGAGTAGTTCTTAATGACGGAAAAGTTAATTTAAGTGCCGACAGCGGAGATTATTTCTTTACTGAAAAAATGGCGCTCTTCCGAGGGAATGTTAAGCTTCAAGATGATACTACGACATTAACTTCAAAGCAATTAACTTATTATACCGATAACGAGAAGGCAATTGCAGTCAGTGAAGTTAAAATTGTGCAGGGGAATAGTTTTATTTTTTCTGATTCGCTTACATATTTCCGGAAAGAAAAGATTTCAATTGCCGATAGAAACGTGATTATTGAGAACCGAAGCGATAATGTAAAAATCTATTGCGATCATTTGGAAAATTATGAAGAGAAGAAATTCTCCGTTTTAACAGGAACTCCGCTTTTCACACAAATTGATACTGCCGAAAATGGGAATATTGATACTCTGCTTATAGCATCATTAAGGATGGAATCGATTCACGGCGGAAACGATACTTACACAGCGATCGATTCAGTAAAAATCTGGCGTGGAGGATTTTCGTCTCGAAACAACATAACAAAATATTTTAAGAATGAAGGAAAAATTGTAACGTTCAAAACGAATGAAACACAACCGATTTTTTGGTACAATGAAAATCAGTCTTATGGTGATTCTGTCGAGATTTTCACCAAAGAAAATAAAATTCATCAAGTGTTTATCTATGGATCCTCATTTCTGATTACACAAGACACGTTGAATCCAAAGAGATTCAATCAGCTGAATGGCTCGTTCATTAAAATGGACTTCGACAGCAGCAGACTCAAATCTGTTTTCGTAAAAGGAAATGCACTCAGCATTTATTATCTTTACGATGAAAATGAACCTAACGGACTTAACAAAGCTAGCGGTGACAGCACTTTGATTTATTTGTCTGAAAATAAAGTCGACGAAATTAAACTCTATGGCAATCCCGAAGGAGAATATTATCCGGAAGAAAAAATATTGAACAAAGAAAAAGAATTTCAACTTGCTGGATTTTTTTGGCTTGAAGAGAGACCGACGAAAGAAAAGATTTTGGGAACGAGAAGATTAATGGATATAAAGGCGAAGGTGGAGACTAAGACTAAGGATGAATGAATTGGATATGCAAAAAGATTTTCTTCGCGGCGAAAATTTAATAAAGCGTTACAAAAAAAGAACAGTTGTTAAAAGTGCTTCGTTGGACGTAACGCAAGGGGAAATAGTCGGATTACTCGGTCCCAATGGTGCAGGTAAAACTACAACGTTTTACATGGTAGTTGGAATGATCAAGCCAAACGGCGGAAAAGTATTTTTCAACGAAATAGAAATCACACAGCTTCCAATGTACAAACGCGCTCGGCTCGGAATCGGGTATTTACCGCAGGAAGCATCTGTTTTCAGAAGACTTTCGGTGGAAGATAATATTATGGCAGTGCTTGAGTTTATGAAATTGAGCTCCGTCGAAAGAAAAGAACGAAGAGATAAATTAATAGAAGATCTCGGACTTGAACATGTCAGAAAAACAAAAGGATTTCAGCTTTCTGGCGGGGAGAGAAGAAGAACTGAAATTGCACGCGCACTTGCCACCGAGCCGAAATTTATTTTGCTTGATGAGCCCTTCGCTGGCATTGATCCCATTGCAGTTGAAGATATTATGCAGCTAGTAGCGAATTTGAAAAATCGAGGAATTGGAGTTTTGATCACAGACCATAACGTTCACGAGACACTTTCAATTGTTGACCGTGCTTACATTCTTATTGAAGGGGAAATATTCAGGAGCGGCAGTTCGGATTTTCTTGCGAACGATGAGCTTGTTCGGAAACTTTATTTGGGCGAGAAGTTCAAGCTTGATAGATATGAGTAATCTAATAAAAGCAATAAACAAGTAGGCGAGTTTTAAAATTCTAAATCCTAAATTCTAAATAATCTCAAGTTTATCTCCTGTCTTCCGCACTTTTTAAGGAATTAAAAAAAAGTTTAGTCTTTTGCTTAAATTT
>CAZNDS010000208.1:0-5057 GCA_964571865.1 uncultured Ignavibacteriaceae bacterium
ACTAAGCTTCTTCGAATAAAATTTTTTAAGCCCGACTTTCAAACTGTATTAATTCAAAATGAATCGGGCTTTTTTTATCTATTGTCATTTTTCAGAAAGTTCGTGTTGAAATTTTGTTCTATTGAATCCGATAATTAGATTTGTAGGAGAAACTCAATGGACCATACAATACTATTAATAGAGGATGAAGAACCTCTCCGGCTGCTATTAAAAGCCGAACTTGAGCACGAGGGGTTTAAAGTAGAAACTGCCGAAAACGGCGAGGCAGCTTTTCGGCTAATAAAAAAAACTACTCCTGATTTAATTGTATGTGATGTAATGATGCCGGTAATGGATGGTTTCACCTTTCAGGAAAAAATAAATCAAACAGAAAATTTCAAAGACATTCCCTTAATTTTTCTCACAGCAAAATCGGATAAAGTTGATATTCGATTCGGTAAATCATTAGGAGCCGATGATTATATCACCAAACCGTTTGACTTCGAAGATTTGAAAGTCTCAATCAACGCGAAACTTAAAAAAGCTGTAAACAGAAAACAGTATTTGAACAATCGCCTGGATGATATTCGAAAATCCATTTTATATTCTATTCCCCATGAATTTAAAAATCCGTTGAGTACACTTAGCGGTTTCGTTTCTCTACTTCAAGACAAAGATTATGTCGGAAAAGAAGAAGAGCGGCAGGAATTTTTGAAGTACATTCAATCAAGCAGCGATAGGCTCAATCGGCTCGTAACAAATTTTCTCCGATTAGCCGAATTAGAAATTCTCGCATCGAACGAAGAAAAGGTATCAAAATTAAAACAGAATAAAAACATCAATTGGCTGATTGAGTTTTCGTCGTTTGTAAACGATTTTTCCTCCATTAATAAAGTTTCCGTTAAATGCGAATTAGTTGGTGAAGAATTTCCGATAACTCCCGACTACAATGCATTGAATATGATTCTTTCAGAACTCCTGCTGAATGCACTAAATTTTTCGAATGCGGGAAATATTAATATCACAGTAAAAGCTGATGCAACTGATCATCTTTTTCAAATGTCAATTCGCGATACAGGCAAAGGAATTGAAGATTATGCCTTGAAAAATCTTACAGATATTTTTTATCAGCATAATCGTCAATTTCAAGAACAGCAGGGAGGGGGACTGGGATTAACAATAGTGAATAGACTAGTCCAAATTTATGATGGGAAAATGGAAATAGAGAGTGAAATCGGGAAGGGAACCGAAATTAAAATATTTATTCCGCTCTATCTATAGTCAAAATCAAAAACATCGAAGATTAAATTTTATTTTTTGTGAATTTGTACGCAGCTTCGGCAGTACAGCTTTCAAGTTTCCATTCAAGCTCAGTTGAAAATTTTTCTTTTCTAATATCACAATTCTTCATTCTGCAGTATACGCAACACGAAGGATTGCATGGATCAAAGTGAAGCATCGTTTGAGTAGACTCGCCGAATTCTTTTACTAATCCATCGGTAATTTCTTTCTGTGTTTTGTGTGACTCTTCTATCGAGTAGAAAGATGGTACTGTGAGATGAAAATCAATAAAGTGAGAATCTCCAGCTTTCCAAGCTCTCAATTTATGAATCTCAATATAGTCGCTCTTCCTCATCTTTTTCAAAACATCAATTATTCTTAGAAGCACTTCTGAATCTGATTCGTGCATCAATCCTTTAACGGATTCCCTTATCAGCTTAACTCCGGTACCGACTATGTTCGTAGCTACAATGATCGCAATTATCGGATCAAGCAGTAATAAATCTGTAAGCAATACTAAAATTATTCCAATTACAACTCCGATACTTGTAATTGAGTCGGTTAAAATGTGCTTGCCATCCGCTTCAAGTATCAATGAGTTTGTCTTCTTTCCTATATTAATTAAATACCATCCAAGGAATAAATTTATCAAAGCGGCAAATCCGATTAAGATTCCTCCGAAATCAAGTTGTTTCAATTCAATTCCGACAATCAAATCTTCAATTGCATAATAGCAGATCGCGAGTGCTGCAATAATGATCATCCCGCCTTCAAAACCTGCAGAGAAATATTCAATCTTCCCATGTCCATACGGATGTGATTTGTCTGGTGGACGGAGTGAGATAATGAGACTGTAGAATGCAAATCCTGTAGCAACAATATGTACAATAGATTCGATGGCATCGGATAAAATAGCAGATGAGCCTGTAATCACAAATGCAAACATTTTAATTGCGAACATGAACAAGCCGATCGACAGTGAAATCGTTGCAGCGTTTTTTCTAAGCTTAATATCGTTGTTATTATTCATAAAAGGCAGATCAAAATTAATTATTTTTTTTATCATAAAAAGTTTTTTATCATTCTATAATTAAAAAATTGAATACATACTGACATGAAAACATTTGCAATAACCGGAGCGACTGGTTTAGTAGGTTCTCTGCTCCATAAAAAATTAATTTCAGAGAATCAGAACGTTATCGTTTTAACAAGGGATCCTTCCAAAACCGGAGAGAATATCACAGGCACCAAATATTTAAAATGGAATACTTACGATAACTCTTCGTGGAAAAGTGTGATGAATGAAGCAGATATTGTGGTACATTTAGCCGGCGCGCCGATCATCGAAAAAAGATGGACAGAAAAGAGAAAAAAAGTTTTGTACGATAGCAGAATAAAATCTACGCAAGTAATTGTGAATGCTATTGCACAAGCCGAAAAGAAACCAGAACTGCTGATCGTAAGCAGCGGAGTAAATTACTATGGTTCAAGCTTGGAAGAAACTTTTACAGAGGAGTCTGATGCTGGAAATGATTTCATGGCAAATTTAGCGAGAGATTGGGAAAACGCAGCAGCTGAAGTTGAGAAGTTTGGAGTTAGAAGAGTGAGTCTCCGAACAGGAATGGTGCTTTCATCCCGCGGCGGTGCGCTTCCGAAATTTCAATTACCTTTCAAGTTTTTTGTTGGTGGGATAGTTGGTTCAGGAAAACAATTCATTCCGTGGATTCACGAGGAGGATTTCATTGATATCATAACTTTTGCTTTGTCAAATCGTGAAATGTACGGAGCAGTGAACGCAGTTTCGCCTCAATCTGTACGAATGAAAGAATTTTGCAGGACTCTCGGAAAAGTAATGAAGCGGAAATCGTGGACAAAGGCACCGGAGTTTATTATTAAATTGTTTCTTGGGGAAGTTTCGTCAGTATTGCTTGAAGGGCAAAATGTTTATCCGAAAAAACTTCTTGAGATTGGATTTAGCTTTAAGTTTAGTGAGCTTGAAAAAGGGTTGCGAGAAATTTTAACTTAAGATTCCAACCGTCGACCGACTGACTGGAGCCTTGAACCTATGCAAAGCAATCAAAAAAAATGTATCTTCACTCTGGATTCAACCAAAAATGGAACAAACAAAAGAAACCGCAATAAAGCGAATTACCGAGCTTGTCCAGCGCTTTGATGAAAATTATGAAACCTATAAGAGAACGTCTTATGACGAAGCAAAAACTCGTGGTGATTATATCAATAAATTTTTTAGAGCATTAGGATGGGATATTTTCAACGAGCAAGGACTAGATGAATCGTACAGAGAAGTCATTCCTGAAGATAAAATAAAAGTAGAAGGTAAAACAAAAGCTCCCGACTACTGTTTCACAATTTATGGGCAAAAAAAATTTTTTGTTGAAGCTAAAAAACCAACAATACCAATAAAAGTCGATGCATCGGCAGCATTCCAGCTAAGGCAGTACGGCTGGCATACAAAACTCCCAATCTCAATTATAACAGACTTTGAAGAATTTGCAATTTACGACTGCACAAAAAAACCTTCTCTAAATGATAAAGCTTCGGTCGGAAGGATTAGATATTTAACTTACAAAGATTATGTCAGAGATTTTGATTTTTTGTGGAATACATTTTCAAAAGAAGGAATTCTCAAAGGACGTTTTGATAAATTCACAAAGTCCGATACGGCAAAGAGAGGAACATCAACGGTCGATTCTGATTTTCTTATTTCGCTCAATGAATGGAGAAAATATCTTGCTGCAACTATCGCTAAAAACAATCATCAGCTTACACAGGAAGAAGTTCAATACGCTGTTCAACAGACTTTGGATCGCATTATCTTTCTTATCTTCTCTGAGTACAAACGTATCGAACCATGGGAAAGCTTAAAGAAAGCTATCGAGAAAGGAAATCTTTACAAGAATCTTTTTGAAATTTTTCGCCAAGCTGATGAGAAGTATAACTCAGGTTTGTTTGACTTCCGCAAAGATAAAATTTCCGAGAAGCTGAAAATTGACGATAAAGTGATAAAAAATATTATCTCAGAACTTTACCCACCGAATAACGAATATGATTTCTCAATCTTACCCGTTGAAGTTCTTGGAAATGCTTACGAACAGTTTCTCGGTAAAGTTATTCGAATTACTCCCGGGCACATCGTAAAGATCGAAGAAAAACCTGAAGTGAGAAAAGCCGGCGGTGTTTACTATACACCCGAATACATAGTCGATTACATTGTCAAGAATACAGTTGGTAAACTTATACACGGAAAAACTCCGGAGAAGATCAGTGAAATAAAGATAGTCGATCCTGCCTGTGGGAGCGGTTCGTTTCTGCTCGGTGCTTTTCAATTTTTATTGAACTATCACACCGACTATTACCGGACGAGGAATTATCACAATAAGAAAATTAAAGATAATCCATTCACGCCCGAAGGGCGATTAACTACACAAGAGAAGCGAAAAATTTTAATTAACAATATTTTCGGCGTCGATATTGATCCGCAAGCTGTTGAAGTAACAAAACTAAGCTTACTATTGAAAGCGATGGAAAGCGAAACCGAAGCATCAATTAACCAACAAATTAAATTGATCCATAAACGGGTTTTACCCAATCTCGATGCAAATATACAATGCGGCAACTCGCTTATCGGACACGACTTTTTTGATGACGATCTTGGACTTGATAAAGAAAACCGGGAAGAACTGAAAAAGAAAATAAATCCATTTGACTGGAAAGCAGCATTCCCGCAAGTCTTTAAGCAAGGCGGTTTTGATGTTGTAATTGGGAATCCACCGTAT
>CAZNDS010000209.1:0-4965 GCA_964571865.1 uncultured Ignavibacteriaceae bacterium
GCTGGAGGATGAGTTTCGTTACCTAACATGACTCGTTTTTATACCCCTATAAAATTATTTCGGTCCGATCATTTTTTCAGGTCTTACAACTTCGTCAAACTTCTCGGCAGTCAGAAGCTCCAGCTCAATTGCTGCTTCTTTCAAGGTTTTATTTTCTTTGTGTGCTTTCTTTGCAACCTTAGCAGCATTGTCATAACCGATAATAGGATTTAATGCAGTAACGAGCATCAACGAATTCTCTAGATGCTTCTTGATGTTCGTTTCGTTCGCAGTGATTCCTGTAACACAGTTATCAGCAAAGCTCTCGCAAGCATCTGCAATTAATTTTATTGACTGCAAAATGTTAAAAACAATTACAGGCATGAACACATTTAATTCAAAATTGCCGCTTGCACCCGCAAAATTAATTGTAACATCATTGCCGAAAACTTGTGCACAAACCATCGTCATTGCTTCGGATTGAGTTGGATTCACTTTTCCCGGCATGATCGAACTTCCCGGCTCATTTTCTGGAAGTGATATTTCTCCAATACCGCATCGCGGTCCCGAACCAAGCCAGCGAATATCGTTTGAAATTTTTAAAAGCGATGCCGCAATAGTTTTGAGTACACCGCTCAACTCAACTATTGCATCTTTTCCTGCCATCCCTTCGAATTTATTTCTTGCTGCAATGAATGGTTTACCTGTTATTTCGGAAATTTTCTTTGTAACAATCTTATCATAATTTGGTTTAGTGTTCAATCCGGTTCCAACTGCGGTCCCGCCGATCGGAATTTCGTAGAGTCTTTTCAGGCAATCCTCAATTCTTTCCAAACCATTGGTAAGCTGTTGAGCGTAACCTGAAAACTCATTCCCCAAGGTTAACGGAGTCGCATCCATTAAATGAGTTCGCCCGATTTTAATGATGGTACTGAATTCTTTCGATTTTACAGATAAGTTGTCTCTTAATTTTGTAATCATTGGAATTAACCGGCGGTGGATTTCTTCAACAGATGCAATGTGTATGGCTGTTGGAAATGCATCGTTGGTCGATTGAGCTTTATTCACATCATCATTCGGATGAATTGGTGTTTTACTGCCGACAGTTCCGCCAGAAATTTGAATCGCACGATTTGAGATGACTTCATTTACATTCATGTTTGTTTGCGTTCCGCTTCCGGTTTGCCACACAACAAGCGGGAAATGATCATTAAGTAATCCAGAAATAACTTCACCTGAGGCTTTGATGATCAAAGCAGCTTTTTCTTCGGGCAAAGTACCAAGTTCTTTATTTGTTAATGCAGCGGCTTTTTTGACGATTGCCATCGCACGGATAAATTCAGGAGGAAAAGTTTCCCCGCCGATTTTGAAATTCATTAATGAACGCGCCGTTTGTGCTCCATAAAGTTTATTCGCCGGGACTTTCATTTCGCCCATGCTGTCGGTTTCAACTCTAAATTCCATGATCAGTTTTTCCTAATTGTTTATGATGTGTGTTGATTGCAGACAAATTTCAAATTCCTACTTATGCAAATTTAAGAAAGTTTATAGAGTTTATCTGCATGATTCAGTATTACCCGTCCCAGAGGTCGAAAACAAAAGCTAACGAAAAATTGAATTCATCGCTTCTTTCACTTTGAAGGTTTTATTCTATATTAGATGCAGTTATTTATTGACTCAATTTGTATTAAATATGAGCGGTGATTCTAAAAGTTGACATACACAACTTCTATGTCTTTAGATTTGATTCATGATAAGTTGGGTTTTTATCACTGCAAGAGTAGGGCGAACCACCGATGAATTCACACAATTGGCTCGACGGCAGAAGGAAACATACTTTAGCATCGGATTAAAACAATGCTCTTATCTATAAAAATGTACCTGCGAAAAAAAACGGCTGCAGCAGATGAATATTTGTCAAAATTCAGCGAGCGAATTACTTTTTTGCTAAATGGAGCAGCCATAATCTCTGACACGGAAAAATGATGGCAGGTAATCAGAAAAAGTAGTTTTTTATTGACCCGATATAGCTTATTTTTGTACTGAATTTTTCTGTCTTGATGATGATTGAACTGATTTATTAACCATTCGAAATATCCACGCATAAAAAAAATAATAGAGAGGTAATTAATGAGCATTAAAAAAACAGATGTAGCTGTAATTCTGCAGTCTGAGAGATTCAAAAAACTCGTTAATAAGAGATGGTCTGTATCAATTTCACTCACAGCAATGATGTTGTTTGTGTATGTCGGATTTATACTTTTAATAGCATTTAATAAGGAGTTCCTTGCAACAAAAATTGGTGAACATATCACTATTGGAATTCCAATTGGCATTGGAATAATTATTTTCGCATGGCTTTTAACAGGCGTATATGTTCGCTGGGCAAATTCAAGCTATGATAAAACCGTCCGTGAAATGAGGAAACAATTATTGGGTGAATAACACTTCATCCAGAAGAGCCGGACAAGATTATTTAAACATATTCTTAAAAACAAAAACATTTTCTATCTAAATTATTCAGAAGGAGTAGAGTTGTGGAAAATTTTCAAACGTCATTGGGGGAAGCAAACTATGCATCTATTTTGATCTTCTTTGCATTTGTTGGAATTACCTTATACATAACATATTGGGCTGCAAAGAAAACAAAAACAACAAGTGAATTTTACGCGGCAGATAGAAGCATTTCGGGATTTAAAAATGGACTAGCATTGGCAGGGGATTACATGAGTGCCGCATCATTTCTTGGGATTGCCGGAATGGTTGCACTGAAAGGTTATGATGGACTTATTTATTCAATAGGATTTTTAGTCGGCTGGCCTCTTGTTATGTTCTTGATAGCCGAACCGCTGCGAAATCTTGGTAAGTTTACATTTTCAGATGTTGTCGCATTCAGGCTAAAACAAACACCGGTGAGAGTTGCTTCTTCTGTCGGTTCATTAATGACAATTATTTTTTATTTGATCGCACAGATGGTTGGTGCCGGCGCATTAATACAAATTCTTTTTGGAATGCCTTATGAAGTGGCAGTAATCATAGTCGGATTTATTATGGTTGCATATGTATTGTTTGGCGGAATGCTTGCTACTACTTGGGTCCAAATTATAAAGGCATGTATGCTTCTTAGCGGTGCAACATTATTAGTTGTGATTACACTTGGATTCTTTAATTTCAATCCAATTACATTATTCAATGCGGCCGCCGAAAAATACTCGGATGCTGTTCTTGCACCGGGTGGGTTTGTTACAAATCCTTGGGATGCACTTTCACTCGGTGTCGCATTAATTCTCGGCACTGCGGGACTTCCACACATCCTGATGCGATTCTTCACCGTACCTGATGCACAACAGGCAAGAAAATCTGTTTTTATTGCAACTGGTTTCATCGGATATTTTTACATTTTAACTTTTGTTATCGGATTTGGTGCAATGGTGGTAGTCGGAACAGATATCGTATCAAAATTTGATAAGGGGGGAAATATGGCTGCATTACTTTTATCAGAAGCTGTTGGTGGCGTTTGGTTTTATGGATTCATTGCAGCAGTTGCTTTTGCAACAATTCTTGCGGTTGTAGCCGGTTTAACTCTTGCAGGCGCGTCTACATTATCACATGATCTTTATGTCAATGTTATCAAAAAAGGAAAATCTACCGAATCGGCACAAGTAAAAGTAGCAAGAATCTCAACTCTTATCTTAGGAATCATTGCAATAGGTTTGGGCTTAAGTTTTAAAGGACAGAATGTTGCTTTCACTGTTGGACTTGCATTTGCAATCTCAGCGAGTGCAAACTTTCCATCATTGGTACTTTCAATTTTGTGGAAAAAATTTAAAACAAATGGTGCGGTCGCAGGAATTTTAACCGGTGCATTAACTGCAACTATTTTAATTATTTTAAGTCCAACAGTTTGGGTGGATATATTCAAATTTGAATCAGCTTACTTCCCATTGAAAAATCCGGCTTTGATTTCAATGCCTCTTTCATTTTTGGTTGCAATAGTTGTTTCGCTGTTGAGTAAAGAACCACAAGCAGAGGAAAGTTTTGAAGACGAAAAACTACGGACATTTTTAGGAATTGGTGCGGAGTAAGGTAGATTTCGTTTCAAAAAAGAGAGGATAAAATGAAAAGAATAATTTCTTTAATGATAATTACTTTATCATTAACCAGTTCTGTATTTGCACAGAATGTTAATCAATTCAGTATTGACTTCACAGGTTTTGTGAAAACAGATGTAATTTATGATACAAGACAAACTGCGAATTTGCGAGAAGGACATTTCTTACTCTACCCGGCGAATTCTAGACTTGATGGGATCGGAAATGATTTAAATGCAAATCCTTCATTTAATATTTTATCTATTCAAACCAGAATCGGTGCTAAATTGTCTGCACCTAATACCTTCGACGCAAAAACCTCGGGTTTTATTGAAACGGAATTTTTTGGTACGTCAGACGGTGATGTTAATGGATTAAGATTACGTCATGCATTCGTTAAACTTGATTGGGAGTCTGCTTCTCTACTAGTTGGACAA
Source organism: uncultured Ignavibacteriaceae bacterium (assembly GCA_964571865.1). Lineage (GTDB taxonomy): Bacteria > Bacteroidota > Ignavibacteria > Ch128b > Ch128b > JAHJVF01. The sequence continues at coordinate 4,508 of CAZNDS010000209.1, forward strand.
ACCTGGCATCCAATGTTCGTTCAGGATGTTTTCCCTGGAGTTGTTTCGTTTAATACCGGCGCACCGTTTCAGCCATTCTCTAGGAATCCACAAATACGACTCACAAAATCATTTGGGGATTTGAGTATTTTAGCTGCAGCAGCGTCTCAGAGGGATTTTCAAAGTTTTGGCGATAATAATGGGAAGCCTGCGCAGAGTTCAGTCTATATAAGAAACGGTGCGATCCCAAACTTTCACGCACAAACAATGATTAAAAATAATAATTTTGTTTTTGGAGCTGGGGGCGATTTTAAAATCCTTCGACCGAGACTTGAGACAGATAAAAAATTTGAAACCGATGAATCGATTAAAAACATTGCCTTTCATTGCTTCGGAAAGTTTAAGATTGGTGATTTTACTCTTAAGTCTCAAGCGGTTTATGGTGAAAATCTCGCTGATCTAATGAGATCGGAAGAGCA
>CAZNDS010000210.1:0-4959 GCA_964571865.1 uncultured Ignavibacteriaceae bacterium
CCGGAAAATTTCAGGAAGAATGGATTCTCAATCGACGAATATCACAATGGAACTAATAATTATTCGGCTGGACAAACAATTTCTGCCGGCTATCTTATGTTTGAACTACCGATGAATTTATTTGATAACGAGTTGAGAATTGTCAGTGGTGCTAGAATTGAAAGATCCAATCAGACAGTTAATTCACGCGATCTTTCCGATCTAAATAATATTAAAATAATATTGAAAAAAACCGACGTTCTTCCTTCATTGAATTTCATCTACAAATTAAGTGAGAGTACGAATTTACGTTTAGTATACAGTCAAACCGTAAATCGTCCTGAACTTCGGGAGCTTGTACCATTTGCTTACTATGATTTCGGAACGCAAACCTCAATTCGCGGAAACGAAAATCTTGATCGTGCTTTTATTAAAAATTATGATTTTCGTTTTGAAATTTTTCCCGGAATCGGCGAATTAGTCTCGGTGAGTTTCTTTTACAAGAGTCTAACGGACGCTATAGAGCAAGTTGTCATTTCCGGAAGTGCTCTCGGTTCGGAAAGAACATTCATGAACTCGAAGAAATCTGTTAATTACGGATTTGAACTCGATGCGAGATTCTCATTATCGCATATCAGCGATTATCTATCGAATTTCTTCATCAATGGAAATTATTCCTGGATAAAATCAAAGGTAGATGTTGAAGCCACCGAGATAACAATTGGACGAAAAAATAGACCTTTGCAGGGGCAATCACCTTATGTAATCAATGTAGGACTGAACTATACGAATCCAAATTATGGTACATCAATAAGCTTGCTTTACAATCGAATCGGTGCGAGAATAATTGAGGTTGCAACACTTTATCAGGAAGATGTAATTGAAGAGCCACGCGATTTAATCGACCTTGTAATTACTCAGCCGATATTCAGCAATCTTGAATTAAAATTTACAGCGAAAGATTTAGTGCACAAGAACCAAGTATTTAAACAAGGCGACAAAAGAGCGCGTGTCAATAGTAAAAACTCAACAGTATCGTTGGGGTTATCTTATAAATTATAACTAAAAATAAACTAAGGGAAAAAAATGATAAAAAAAATTTTTTTTACGGTCGTTATTTCGATCATAACCAGTTTCAACTTATATGCACAGTTGGCTCCGGTTGATAGTGTGATCGAAGGAAACATAAGCTCAAATTCTTATTTAACAGAATCTAAAAAATATTTATTGAGAGGATTCGTAAACGTAAATCCACCGGCAGTATTAACAATTCAAGCCGGAACAATTATTTACGGAGAAAAATCTTCGAAAGGAACTTTGATAATTAATAGAGGTGCAAAAATTATGGCGGAAGGGACCGCATCACAGCCGATTGTCTTTACAAGTCAACGGCCCGCCGGTAGCAGAGGTCCCGGTGATTGGGGTGGTATCATAATCACAGGTAATGCTTCAATCAATGTTCCTGGTGGAACTGCAGTTATTGAAGGAGGTACAGGAACGGTTTACGGTGGTGGTGATAGTCCTAATGATGATGATAACAGCGGAGTAATGAAGTACGTTAGAATTGAATTTCCTGGTATCGCATTTTTACCAGATAATGAAATTAACGGATTAACTCTCGGCGGAGTTGGCAGAGGAACAACCATCGAATATGTTCAAGTTAGTTACAGCGGTGATGATTCTTTTGAATGGTTTGGTGGAACTGTAAGTGCAAAATACTTAATCGCATTCAAAGGAGTAGACGACGACTTCGATGTCGATTTCGGATTTAGAGGGAAATTACAATTTGGCTTTGCATTGAGAGACCCGAATATTGCTGATATCTCCGGAAGCAATAGCTGGGAATCCGATAACGATGGAACGGGAACTTTCAATTCACCTCGTACACTTCCAATCTTTTCAAACTTCACATCTATAGGGCCAATGACTGATACTTCAGCAGCAAGAAATCCGAATTACAAAAGAGGTGCCCATCTCAGGAGGTCTTCACAAACATCAATCTATAATTCAATTGTAATGGGATGGCCAACCGGTCTTCTCATTGATGGGGCAAATTCCGCTAACAGTGCCTTAGGAGATACATTACAAATACGTAATTGTATCTGGGCAGGATTGAGATACAACAACGGATTAACCACTAATGTAAGCAGTTTTGACGTGAACACATGGTACAATACACCGAGCTATGGTAATAGACTTTTCGTTCAACCGGCTGAAGTGATGTTAACAGATCCATTCAATCAAACAAATCCAAATCCAGTTCCAAAAGCAGGTTCGCCTGCAACTTATGGGTCAAATTTTATTCTTCCGAGATTGACAGATGTATTCTTTATACCCACATCTTACATTGGAGCTTTTGATCCGAATGGTTCAAGATGGGATGTAGGTTGGGCAAATTATGATCCTCAAAATGCCAACTATGTTACCAGTGTGAAAAATACTGACGATGCTTTTCCTTTCGATTTTAAACTCTTACAGAACTATCCAAATCCTTTTAATCCAAGTACAAAAATAAGTTTCGAGTTACAGGTTTCGAGTTTCGTGAGGTTAGTTGTTTACGATATGCTTGGCAGAGAAGTCACGACATTAGTTAACGAACTAAAATCTCCGGGAAAGTACGAAGTACAATTTACGACGGACGATCCGTCAGTTGACGGACAATTATCGAGTGGAGTTTATTTTTATAAAATTACTGCTGGAAATCCTTCGACAAGTTCAGGACAAGCATTTTCAGATACGAAGAAGATGATGGTTGTGAAGTAATCTTTTATGTGAGAGAGGTCGGGGTTTTTAACGCATCCCATCTGCATATGAAAACCTACCCGCCAACATAGTCCGCCATAGGCGGATAATGAGATAGGCGGGGATGGAATTTTTCAACCGACGGATGGAATCTTTTATCTTAACAATTTCTTAACAATCATTTAACATTGACTTAACATTCACAATGTAAGTTGAAATACTAAAAAACATAAATGAAATATTAGGATTATGAAATGAGAATTAAACTAATTGCTTATTCAATGCTTTCGATACTTATGCTTCATCAGTCCGCCACATTTGGATTAATTCAGATGGCGGGATTAAATGCACAAACGATTAAGCCGGATAACAAATTACCAAAATATAAAAAAGCGAGTGGCATATCAGGCAGCTTAAACAGCATTGGTTCCGATACAATAAATAATCTTCTAACATTGTGGCTCGAGGGTTTTAAAAAATTTTATCCAAATGTTAATATTCAAGTCGAAGGAAAAGGTTCAAGCACAGCACCACCAGCCTTGATAAACGGAACAGCACAATTAGGTCCAATGTCACGCCAAATGAAACAAGAAGAGATCGATAAATTCGAAAAAAAATTTGGATATAAACCAACCGAAATTGCAACAAGTCTCGATGCTTTGGTAGTCTATGTGAACAAAGACAACAAGATCAAAGGATTAACCTTAGAGGAAATCGACGCAATCTTTTCAAAAACACGACGGGGCGGGCATAAATCCGACATTAAAACCTGGGGAGAGCTTGGATTAGAAGGAGAATGGAAAAATAGAAACATCAGTCTTTACGGAAGAAACTCCGCATCGGGAACGTATGGTTTTTTCAAAGAGCATGCGCTTTTCAAAGGAGATTATAAAGATAATGTAAAGGAGCAACCAGGCTCAGCTTCAGTCGTGCAAGGCATTACAGAAGATAAATACGGTATCGGCTACAGTGGAATCGGTTACATTACGAGCGGAGTTCGAGCAGTCCCATTGTATAATGAACTTGATAAAAAATTTGAGATGGCAAATTATCAAAACGTTTTAACCGATAAATATCCGCTGAGCAGATACCTTTATATTTATATTAACAAAAAACCAAATCGGCCTTTAGATCCTTTGACGAAAGAGTTCATAGAATACATTCTTAGTTATGAAGGGCAAGAAGTCGTTATTAAAGATGGTTATCTTCCTCTTCCTTACAAGGTTGTTACCGAGCAATTGAAGAAGATAGAGTAGATTAACCTATTTGATGAATAAAGAAAAAATATCCAATAATCGAATAGATAAAGAAAAAGCCGCGCACAAACGTGCGGTTTTGTTTGATAAATTAGCAAGGATTACTATCAATTCAGGTGGAGTTGCTATCATCTTAGCAATTCTGGGTATTCTGATTTTTATTCTTATCGAAGCTTATCCGCTGTTCGTCAGTTCAAAAAGCATTTTGAAAACAGAAATTCCAATCGCCGAGAATCAAAAAAATGAAAGCGTAATTTTAACAGGTATCGACGACTATCGAGAGATCGTTTATATTTTAACAGATTCTCTAACCATAGATTTTTTGTCTATTGAATCGAAAAAATTAATCGATTCAAAAAGATTCACTGGCTTGAACAACGCTTCGATCACCTCCGCGGCTCGTAATATTAGAAATGATTTTATCGCAATCGGATTTTCGGACGGTAAAGTTGCTCTAATAAAGATTAATTTCACTGTTTCATTTGATGAAAGCGATAAACGAGTAATCATTCCTGACGTTGAGTTGAAGAAGATTATCACATTAGACTCTTCTCAAAAAGCCATCGATAAAATCTGCATTACTGTAGACGATCAAAATCAACCGTCGTTGATTGCTCTAACTTCCGACAATCGACTAATCGGTTATTCAGAAGAATATCTTACTTCGCTGATAGGTAAAGGGGATACAATTGAAAATCATTTTGAACTTTTCCAAAGGATCCCCAAAGGGGTCTACGACCTTCGGACATTCGAAAAAACTGATGAGATTTCAGCTATTGCCTTAGACAATCACAATGAAAAGTTTGCAGTTGGTACTACGACAGGGAAATTATTTTATTACAGTTTAATAGATAAAGCAAATCCGGAATTGCTTGAAACCATTGAAGTCGGGAGAACATACTTCACCTCCATCACTTCGCTCGGTTATATTTTCGGTGATCAATCTTTAATCGTAGGCGATTCTGAAGGAAATTTAACTTCG
>CAZNDS010000211.1:0-4558 GCA_964571865.1 uncultured Ignavibacteriaceae bacterium
TGATGAAATAAAGAACGCAGGCAATTACCATTTTCCATTTTCCATCACACATTATCCATTGCCCAGCGGAACATACTTCTATCAGCTTCGTGCAGGTGGAACTGTTGCAACAAAAAAAATGACTATACTAAAGTAAGATTATTTAAGAACGATTAACTTTTTTGTTGCTCTAAATTTCCCGGCAGATAATGAATACAAATAAACTCCAGAAGACAATTTTGAAGCATCATATTTGATTTCATAATTTCCATTCGATTGATTTTCATCAACCAAAGTTTCAATTTCTCTTCCAAGTATATCGTTTAATTTTAACTTAACTCTATTATTACTTTTTAAAGTATATCTGATATTAGTATTCGAGTTGAAAGGATTGGGATAATTTTGATAAAGAATATAATCTTCAATTTGGCTTTGATTACCAACGGATAAACGTGTTAAATCAATTTTTGTCGACCAAACTTGATAGATCCCAGTAGAATTATCCATCCAAACCGGCCACAAAATTTTTTTGGATGATGTTAATCCTATATTGTCACCTTGATAACCCTGTCCAAGTCCGCCAATTGGAACAGGTTTGAAATTATGATCGCTGATTTCATATTCAATCCAAGTATCTCCACCATCTGTTGATCGGGATAGAAACACACCTGTCGAATCGCTTGTTGTTTTTCTATCGTCATAATATATGATATTAACTCCGCCTTCATTATCAATATGTATGGCAGGAAAGAACTGAATCTTTCCGTTGTTTATTGGATCTTGATTGACTCGAATGCCAGAAGACCACGAATTACCGCCATCCATTGAACGCCTTAGAATTATATCCGGATCACTGCCCGCAGGAGATAAATTTTTCTCAGAAGTAACAATGTAAATCCAACCACTCCGAGTTCCTTCCGAATTATCAACTGCAATTCTGGGTAAACCATTAACTCTGATATTCTGCTTCGCTGAAAGAACTCCCTGAATTCCGCTTACATTAAAAGCTTTTTCTTTAACGTTCCAATCTACTCCACCGTTGTTAGAAGATGCAAATCCAATGTGCACTTCACGGAATGGAGAAACACTCGTTACTCCAGCCCAACAAATAAATACATGCCCTTGTTTATTAATTGCAATATCTCCTCCTGCGCACCTTTGCGGCGGAGTATTTACTTGTTTTTGTGCTGACCATGTTGATCCACTATTTGTTGTAAAGGAAGTCACAATAGGATAAGGGGGAATGAATATCACCCAAGTAGTGTATGTTCTACCATAGAATGGACTTGAAGTGTAAATATCGCTGATAGTGGCAGCTCGCTCAAGATCATCGGGAGAAATATTCTTTTGATTTGACCAAGTTAATCCCATATCCGTTGAGAAATGAGAATAGAGTCCATAGAATGGAGTGCGTCCACGACGAGTCAAAATGAATGTACCATTCTTATCAATCGTGATTCCGGGATCACCGCCGTGAAATAAAACGTTAGCACCTTTACAAGTGTCACTTCCATACCAGCTTAAGCCAAAATTCGTAGTGACGTAAATTCCCTCACTCAAAAAAAAGCTCGGTGTAAAGCTAATGGTATTAGCAGTTGAAAACAATATATCCGGATTCGAAGGATGAACAGTAATAAATACTTCTGTCTGGGTTGCGGCGCTAGGGAAAATTCGAAAATTACTTGACATTGCTTGTGCATATAAATCCTCTGACGCAACAAAACAAATAAAAAATTGAATTGCTATAACTATGATTCTAAAAGATTTATTCTTGTGTTGATTTTTCATACTTCATTTATCTAATAATTCAGAAGCGGACCAACTGAATGATGATCCGCTCCGATTGTAAAATAATGGTTATAAGGTATATCCTAAATTCAAAACTCCGAAGTAGTTTCTTGGTTCACCGGCTTCATAAAACCTTCCGGCTGTTGAATTGATATTAATAAATCCAACATACGTTCTATTAAACATATTGTTCATACCTGCCGATACCATAACATTGAATCTCCCAAAAGTTAAATCTAATCCTATAAGTGAGTTCCAAACTGAATATGAAGCTGTCGATTCAGAATTACGATCATTCACTTGCATTCCACTGACAAAGATAAAATTCTCCTTCAAGAATAGTGTAAGAGCTTCAATAATTTTGTATTCATATGATAAAGATAAATTCAAATTGTGTCTTGGTACACTCGGGACAATATTATTTGAAAAGTCTTCAAGCTTAATCACATCTCCCGTGATATTGGCTGATAAAGCAAGATATTCTCTATACCTAAAATTAGAAAATGCATACGCACATTTCAAATTTAATTTGCTCAATATTTCAGTTGAAAATCCAAGCTCAAAACCGTTTCGATTTGTTTTTGCACTGTTGCGGAAATAAACTACTCTGTTAACTTCAAACGGCACAATTTCGTCTTGAATGATGCTGCTGAAAAATGTCATTTCAAATAACACATCTCTGAAGAAAGTTTTTTCATGATCTACGAGATTTCCCTTCACTCCAATTTCGAAATTTTTGGATTCCTGAGGTTTGAGATCAGGATTTATTAGAATCGCAGGTCGAGAGCTAAATGGATAATTACCAAGTTCATTTCCTGCTGGCGTATCGAAACTCAATCCATAAGAAGTGTACAAAGCCACAGTAGGAAGCAATTTAAAGTTCAGTGCAAATTTTGGAGTGAAGGCATCAAAATTTCGCTTAGCACTTCTTGTGTTCAGAGCCTTATCCGTAGTTTCAAAAACAACATTATCATATCTTCCCGTTAGTAATAAAGATAATTTATTTTCGATCACATCGAAGGAATTCGAAATAAAAAATCCTGCATTGGCGATGACTTCATCCGTGAGCTTATCAACTCCATCCCCCCGCTGCCCAAATATGTTTTTAAATGTTTCTATTGGATGTTAGAGATGAGGAGAGAGTAAGAGAAATGTTCAAAGAGTTTTGATTTATTCATGAATTTGAAACTGCTTCCTAATCCATATCTATTAATGATTCTATACTCCCTCGCGGTTCGTTCAAAATATTTAATTGTTCCGTAAGCAGTTAATTCAATTTGATTATTTCTTGATTCATCGAAGAATGATGAAAATCGAATTCCAACTCTTCCCTTTTTTGAGATCCGTCTTGTATCTCTTAATGTTTCTATAGAATCAGCCATCATTGGATCAAGATTAAATTCAGCCAATGTTAGAGAACCTGGCAGACGGATCAAACCAGAAACAAAGTACCCAAGAAATTGAAGGCGCGACAAATCGTTGGGATAAGTCTCCAGAACTGTATTAAGAATATTCCAATGATCAGAACTATGAGAACGGTAGCCTTTATAATTATGATTGGAATAAGTTAATAGGTATCCATAATGGGGAGTTCGAATCCCAAGTTTAAACCCGTTTCTTAGTAATCCAAATGAACCAACCTCATTGAAGTTTGTAACGAATGACCGTGTGAAATTGATATCATTAATGAAATTCACAACTCCACCGGGTGCATTTGTGTAAAGAGAAGACGAGTTCCCCTTAACGATTTCTATATGTCCGATAGAATTAAAATCGATTGCTTCAATTCGTGTTTGACCGTCCGGTTCTGATTCGGGTATATCATCGAGCAAAATCCTTACTCCGCGAATTCCGGAGTTTGATCTACTTCCAAATCCGCGAATCGAAATTCTTACATCGTGGTTGCCGTAACGCGACTGCATGAATAATCCTGGAACACTACCAAGAATATCACTAATCGAAATTTTTGTGTCGTATTTATAATTAACATTACTTAATCGGCTGACCGAATAAGGAATATCAATGATCCGTCTATGAGTTCTTGTACCAGTTACTACGACCTCATCCATTTCAAACGTTAGAGTATCTGAAAGGGGAATGACGTAGTATCTCTTCTCAATCTTATCATCTTGCGCAATTATACTTTGAGGCGAGATGTTAAAAAAGGAAAAGAGTAAAAGGCAAAAAAAGATTTTTGACATACTATCCTCTTAATTCATTGTTTAGTTAAAAATATTCACGGTTCCTGTTTTTTTTAGGGACCAATTTATTTGAGTCTTCTGAAAAATTTTAAGCTGTCATATTGATTCCGACTTGTCGGAAGAAATATCTCTTTTGAATAGAAAACGGACTCTTCACTTCGTTCAGAGTGACATACAGCTAATATTTCAGAAGTCTCTTATTTGATATTGATTTTATGAAATTAATGTTTTGGGAGGAGGAGATGGGACGTCGATGAATACTTTACATAATGTAAATATTCTGTTCGAATAATGTTCGCACTCGATTAAGTTAGTACACAGATTAAACGCTTGGTTATCGATTGCATCTAAATTTAATATTTGTATTGAATTTTTTATTGGAATTGGAATTTCGCTGCTATTAAAATTATTGAAAATATTTTTTACCAATTGATGTTCAAGCTCTTCTTCTTCAGTATCGTTTATGCATTCATAAATGATTTTATCTGCGCACACCTGGCTTCTAACTATATCATATAGTTTCCCATTCAGCTTGAATTCTTTTTCGTCAATTCTGATAAAATTTATTCTCCCCTTTTCAATATCCTCTG
>CAZNDS010000211.1:4568-4941 GCA_964571865.1 uncultured Ignavibacteriaceae bacterium
CAGATATTTCAATTCGTTCAATCAATTCGGAATGCAATCCAATTTCAATCTGCCGGTGCATTTCCTTCTTATAAAAAAACTTCAACTGCACTTTGAGATAAATAAATCCAAATGATTGCAGGAATAAAAGAAAGACACAAAATATGGATACTACTTTTTTCACCGATGAAGCATTTTGTTGAAGGATTTCACGATTTCATTAAACTGTACCATACAATTATAGCAAACCTTTCAACGAAATAAAAGGTCAATTAAGAATTCAAGAAATTTAGCGTTTAACATAATTGTTTTCTCCAGCCAAAACAGCGAGCTTTACATGATTCTGAGGAGGAGGTAATGGACAAGTCGCATATGGTGTAAATACACAAGGCGG
>CAZNDS010000212.1:0-4901 GCA_964571865.1 uncultured Ignavibacteriaceae bacterium
GATGTTTCAATTTTATCTATTTGAATCGTCTTTGAAGTTATGTTTTCAATTTCAAAAATATGCTTAACCTTCTGCCCTTTATAAATTGTTCCAAAGTGATGTGTATCTCCGCCGATTACTTTAACTTTATTTTGTCCCAATCCGATGGAAGAAAATAGAAGCAGGCAAATATAAGGTATAAAGTATTTCATGAATTCTATTCCTGTTTTTGTATGAATATAAATTTTTTATCTTTAATACCAAATGGAGTGAGATATGTTTCGAAAAAGATGAGTCTCGAAAACGCCAAGAAGCCAAGAATGCCAAGTAAAGTGTTAAAAAAAACATAGGAACATAAATTGAAAAAATTAAAAATCGGTACATGCAGCTGGAAATACGATTCATGGAAAGGAATCATCTATCCGAACGATGGAGAGTTCAATTATCTAGAAGAATATTCAAAATATTTTGACACAGTTGAGATTGATCAATGGTTTTGGTCGCTTTTTGATAAAGGTAAAGTTCGTCTGCCGAATCCGAAGGATGTTAACGATTACAATCGATCAGTTCCAGAAAATTTTCAATTCACAATTAAAATTCCGAACAGTGTAACGCTTACTCACTATTACAAGAAATCAAAGTCCGAAGCTCTGATTCAAAATGAAAATTTTCTCTCAAAAAAATTATTCGACACGATTCTAAAAAAACTTGATCCGATGAGAGAGAAAATCGGGATCCTGATGTTTCAGTTCGAATACTTGAATAAACAAAAGATGAGCACTCAATTTGAATTTCAGGATAAATTTTCTTCGTTCATTTCGAATTGTTCTGATGAGTTTAATTATGGAATAGAAATCCGCAACCCGAATTATTTAAATCAAAATTATTTCGATTTTCTGAAAGAACATGATCTGGCTCACGTTTTTCTGCAAGGGTATTATATGCCGAATATTTTCGAGCTGTTTAACAAATTTGAAAAGTCAATCAAAGGGCAATCCGTGATTCGGCTGCATGGTCCGGACAGAAAAGGAATTGAGAAGCGCACCGGCAGCGATTGGAATAAACGTATCGAACCAAAAGAAACGGAACTAAAGAAAGTTGTGGAAATGATTCAAATCCTTCAAAAGAAAAAAATTGATTTGTTCGTTAATGTGAATAACCATTACGAAGGTTCTGCTCCGTTAACAATCAAAAGAATTCAGGAATTGATGAACCGGTAGTTATTGGTTGGTTGTTATTGGTTATTTAATATTAGTTCTAATTTATGGTTTCGTGGTTAGATCAGAAAATTCCATTTTATTAAAATATCAACTACATTCCCTGAAAATTGGCTTTCGGCGAGATTTTTCAAATTGATCATAGTTTGTGATTTGCATTTTGATATTTGATATTTTTTAGATGTTATTTTTCAATCAATTTTATTTTAGGTAAATTTGAATTGAGAATTTTTACTGATTGATGAAGAAAATATCTTCGAGGAGTTTTACGTTTCCATTATACAAATCCTGTAACATGCAGGACCATTCGAATCCATTAATTTAGAATTATTATTAAGGAGTTGAGAAAATGCTATTTGTTTTCTTTTTGATTTTATTAGTTGCATCAATAGTTGTATTTAGAAAAAGCAGAAATCTCGTCGGCAATCCAATTAAATCTTTTTCCCCTGCCGCAATCGGTATATTTGGACTTTTGGCGGCTTTGCAATGTTTCACTGTAATTCCGGCAGGAAATGTCGGTGTAGTTGATTTCTTTGGTTTGGTTTCAGATAATACTTTGAAGTCGGGAATTAACCCTGTCAATCCGTTTGCAAAAGTTGTGAAATTTTCTGTGAAGACTCAGGAAATAAAGGAAGACATGGACGTTCCATCCAAAGAAGGTTTGACTGTCGGATTGGAGATCAGCGTTCTCTTTCATTTGAATCCTGAAATGGCTGCATCGATTTACAAAACTGTCGGAGAGAATTATGCTCAAATCATTCTTGTACCTCAGTTTAGATCTGTGTGCAGAGGTGTAACAGCAAGCTATGATGCAAAAGCACTTTATACCTCTGAGCGTGAGATGCTCGCTCAAGCAATCCTAAAAGAATTGTCAGCCACAGTCGAAAAACGCGGAATCACAATTGAAAGCACACCTCTTCGAAAAGTAATGCTTCCGCCCGGACTTTCACAATCAATCGAATCAAAACTTCAAGCTGAGCAGGAAAGTCAACGAATGCAATTTATTTTAGCAAAGGAAGAACAAGAAGCGCAGCGTAAACGAATTGAAGCAAAAGGAATCGCAGACTTTCAGGATATCGTTGCCCGAGGTATCAGCGAACCACTGCTGCGATGGAAAGGAATTGAAGCCACCGAAAAGCTTGCTTCATCTCAAAATGCTAAAGTTGTAGTTATCGGTGCAGGGAAAGACGGACTTCCCTTAATATTGGATACAAAGTAGCAGCATCCTTTGCGTACTTTTTTTGAAAAATACAGCGGAAGATTTCTCTTTGTTGTGGCTCTGCTGGCTTTTGCGGCACTAGTGCTTCAATACGGATTTTATCTCACCAGTGAGGTCCATAATATTGTCAGCTATAGTTATGTAATCATATTCGGACTTTTCATTTACTATCAGCTCGGCAGAATTTATTACTCAGATGATAGAATAAAGTACATTAAATCGAGATGGTTTGATTTTCTACTGTTACTCTTAATACTCATCCAGACAATCATCTTTATAATTACCCCTGCAGCACTCACTAAAGTTGCCGGTTATTTTCAAATCACCGATCTGAATCTATTTTACATCATCGTTCTTCAGATTTACATTGTTGTTAGTCTCTCAATTAAAGCGGTTAGATTCAGTCACGCTGTTGCCGAATTTAAAATTCAACCTGCAAAATTATTCCTGATCAGTTTTTTCTTGCTGATTTTATTAGGTTCGGCTTTATTAATGCTTCCCAAAGCTACCGTTTCCGGAAGCATTTCTTACATCGATGCTCTATTTACATCTACAAGCGCGGTTTGTGTGACCGGATTAATTGTTGTCGATACTGCAACATATTTTACCCAATTTGGACAGATTATTATTCTTTGTCTGTTTCAAATTGGCGGGCTTGGAGTTATGACGATAACAACTTTCTTCGCGATATTTTTTGCCGGGGGTTTAGGAATAAAAGAGCGAGTTCTAATAGGCGACATGATCGATGAGGAAAAAATTGGACAAATCACAAAAACTTTAATCCAAATTATTTTGTTGACATTCGGATTGGAAGCTGTTGGAGCAATATTGATCTTTCAAGGATTTGAAGGGACTTCACTAAGCTTAAATGAACGCATTTATCATTCAATCTTTCATTCAGTATCGGCATTTTGCAATGCGGGATTCTCAACTTTCTCGGAGAACCTCTATTCCGTTCACACAAGATTCAACTACACCATTCTCACTACTATTTCGGTTTTAATAATCTTCGGAGGTTTTGGCTTTGCATCTATATCAAACGTTTTTGAAACGGCAATCGGCAGATTTAAAAAAAGCAGACTGCGGCGGAGACATTTGACAATTCAATCGAAGATAGTTTTGATTTCAACTCTAATATTAATTATTGGCGGCATGCTTCTCTTTTTATTATTAGAGAATAATAACACACTGAAAGATTTCACACTTGATCAAAAAATACTCGCTTCCTTTTTCCAATCCGTTACTTCGCGTACTGCCGGATTTAACACACTGCCGATTAATAACATTTTGATTCCAACATCACTTATTTTTATTATGTTGATGTTGATCGGTGCTTCACCGGGCGGAACAGGCGGCGGATTAAAAACTACTACAGTTTTTATCTCAATCGCTACTTTTTTTGAATTCGTTCGCGGCAAAAAAAAGGTCGAGATTTTTCACCGAAGTATTCCGGATGAGATCATTCATAGAGTATTCACCAAAATGGTTTTTTCATTTGTGTTTCTGTTTTCAACTCTTATAATTCTTTCATTTATAGAAACTCACAGCCTGCTTGATCTGATTTTTGAGCAGGTATCGGCTTTTGGTACTGTGGGACTTTCGAGAGGGATTACCGGAGAATTATCCGATCCCGGCAAGCTAATTATCACCTTGATAATGTACATCGGGAGAGTTGGTCCGCTGACATTTATGCTTGCTCTGACAAGAAAAATAATTACTGAGAATTACGATTATCCTTCTGAAAATATTTCAACTATTTAATTGATGGAGAAATTAAAGTGGCAAAGAAAATTGCAATAATTGGTTTAGGAGATTTCGGAACACCTTTAGCAGCAACTTTAACTGAACTTGGAGCCGAAGTCTTAGCAATTGATAACGACTTTTCTGTAATTGAAGAAATAAAAGACAAAGTTACTGTGGCAGTTCGACTTGATAGTACTGATGAACGCGCACTTAAAGCACAAGGCATTGCAGATATGGATGCAGTTGTAGTTTCGATTGGTGCAGGATTTGAAGATGCATTATTAACAATTATGAATCTCGTTCACATGGGTGTTAAAAGAATTATTGCTCGTTCAACCTCTCCAATTCATAAAAAGATTTTAGCGAAAGTCGGAGTTAAAGAAGTTATCTCCCCAGAAGAAGAGATCTCCAAGAAATTAGCAAGCAACCTGATTCATGAAGATATTCTCGACAACATTCCATTAGGAAACGGACACAACATCGTTCATCTTAAAACACCTGATGCCTTTATCGGTAAATCAATTCAAGAACTTGATTTAAGAATTAGATACAATGTCAATCTAATTACAATTAAAAAAATTATCACTGCAATCGATAAGAAGACATCTGAAAGCGAAACAGTTGAAAAAATTGCTGGAGTCCCTTCGGCAAGCACTGTTCTTGAGAAAGATGATATTCTAATTCTCTTTGGAAGAGATAAAGATATTCAGAAATTGATCGACTAAAAAAAAAGCTCGAAATGA
>CAZNDS010000213.1:0-4894 GCA_964571865.1 uncultured Ignavibacteriaceae bacterium
AATATTACTGACTTTTCTCCACCAATTACATTTTCTAATGCATGATTAGGGATTAATATGATTTCAACTGCCAAGATTTCACCGTGATGTCATCTTCATTTATATCCCAGGCCGAAATTTTTTCCCAATCGTGCTTCCACGCTTGAGATGAATTATTTTTTTTAAGTTGTGAAATTGTATTGGTTCAGCGTGAAATGGAATTTCGGGTTAATTAAGTAAGGTAGAGAATCAACTGGCATTTCTTCCTCACGCAAATACGACTGCAGCAGAAAATTGTAATCAAATTTTGCATTGTGCGCCACGAATATTGAACCCAGATTTGTCATTAGAAAATGAGTGAGTTTTAGCAGTTTATTACTATGCAATCTGTTACAGAG
The DNA here is from genome assembly GCA_964571865.1 of uncultured Ignavibacteriaceae bacterium. Classification (GTDB taxonomy): domain Bacteria; phylum Bacteroidota; class Ignavibacteria; order Ch128b; family Ch128b; genus JAHJVF01. The sequence continues at coordinate 378 of CAZNDS010000213.1, forward strand.
AAATATCTTAATCAAAATGTGTAAGTTTTTTGTGTGAAAAATTTTTAAATAATTCCAATTTTTTATAAGAATAACTTATTGTATTCAAATAAGTTAACTAATGTTTTTTCTAATGGCGGTCATTAGAAATTGTTACCTAATGACAAATTTGGGTTGAATCACCGATAAATTCTTGAATTTTGTAAGATACATCTCTGAACGTTGGTGAATCAATTACATCCTCATTATGGATGCCTGTCATTTCGGTGATATAATTTGGAATAAACCTTTGGGGATTTAACAGAGTTGAAAATTTATCGGTAATCTTCAGATTTTCGATTTTTACTAAGGCAATTTCGATTATAGATTCCCTCTGCGGACTAAGCCCGGTCGTTTCAACATCACATACTACAAACGTAGCTTGTTCAATCGGGATTCGCATAATCTAAAATAACAACAATGAATTTCTAATTCAAAAGTAAATTTAAGTGAAATCATAAAAATCTTGACGTTCTCTAATCTATCACATGTCAAATCAGCGTAGTTGGATAATAGTAAATGGGTGATGGATTGTTGAGCGATCTAATCAGATGACTAATTAATATTATGCAACGACTATTGTTTTTATCAACTTAATCACTTAAATTTTTAATGTGTAACAAGGAATATTTAGGATTAAACTAATCATGAAAACGATTACATTAAATATAAAAGATGGATACCTTCAGAAGGTTCTGGACTTTCTTGAACTACTTCCCAAAGATGCAGTGAAGGTTAATTACGGAGATGATGATTCCACGGCTGGAGAGGATAGAAAAGCTTATGAAGAAGCCTTGGAAGATTTGAAGAAAGGTAATTCTACTTCGGTTGAAAAATACTTAGAAAAACGAAATGTTCTCTCTGTTTTGAGTGAGATAGCCGAGGACCTGGGAATTGAGGACCTTGCAGAAAACCATGATAAATATCTTTATCATCAATGATGAGAAAAATATTTTTAGATACTTCCGGTATTCTCGCTCTGGTTAACAAAGGGGATAGACTTTACCCCCTTGCCAAGGGGACAGTTGATTTACTTATCTCTGAAGGGTGTAAATTTTTTATTACAGACTTTATTCTTGTAGAAATTGGCAATGCACTATCCAAAAATAAAAAATTAGGTTCTACTACATTAAGACTATTACTCAATTCTCCAAATATTTCTCGTTTAAACCTGGAACAAATTAATATCGATGAAGCTATAGATATTTATGAAAAATATTCCGACAAAACCTGGGGATTAACGGATATAACCTCATTCGTCATTATGAAGGAATTTAGCATATCAGATGCATTCACATGTGACATACATTTTGAACAATTTGGGTTCAATATTTTATTAAAGTAAAGGAGATGTTTACTGTTCTGTACCCCTAATAGCGGACAAAATTATTAAACAATTTTGTTAACATTATATACCTCATCTGGATTTCTATAATGTCTTCTTTAATCTCACATCCACTTTTTTTATATTTCTAAAAAGAAAGTACGTTATTGAATAAAGTAAAAGTTCTATTCATCGGCGATGTTGTTGGCAAACCGGGAATGCAAATCATTCAGACATTTTTAAAAAGCATTGTTCAAAACAATCAAATTGATTTTATAATTGCAAATGGCGAGAATCTCTCTGATGGTAAAGGCATCATTGAGAAAGATGGCAAGCAGCTTTTTGAGCTTGGCGTAAATGTAATCACCGGCGGTAACCATATTTGGGAGAAACACAAATTTCAAGAATACAGCAAAGCTGAAAAAAATGTTCTTAGACCTTTAAATTATCCTAAAGGTACTTATGGACAAGGTTATGTTACGCAAACAGTTGGTAAAAACTCCATCACGGTTGTATCACTTCAAGGCAGAGCATATTTACCCCCAATTGATTGTCCATTTCGAGCTGCAGACTGGATTATTGAAAAAGTTAAAAGTGAATCGGATATTATCATCATCGATTTTCATGCAGAAGCTACTGCGGAAAAAGTTGCTCTGGCAGTTTACCTCGATGGGAAAGTAAGTGCAATTGTGGGAACACATACTCACGTGCAAACAGCTGATGAAAGAATATTACCCAACGGCACTGCATACATCACAGATGTAGGAATGACGGGTCCATACGATTCCGTAATCGGAATGAAAAAGGACGCTGCGGTAAATAGATTTTTATATCAAACTCCGCAGAAATATCAAACCGCAACAGATGATGTTCACATTTCTGCTGTGATTTTATCCATCGATGCAAATACAGGAAAGACAGTATCGATTGAAAGAATGTTTTTTCCGGAATTTGATCGAGTGAGTAGGGAAAATGGCAGCAATAATAATTGACGGGAAAAAAATTTCTGAGCAAATAAAGAATGAGATTAAAACATCTGTCGAAATTGATTTTATCCCCAATAACATTAGACCTGGCTTAGCCGCAGTTTTAGTTGGAGACGATCCATCATCTCATATTTATGTCAATTCAAAACAAAAAGGTTGTGAGTATGTTGGTTTTCATTCTGAAGTATTTCGCTTCTCTAGTAATTTTTCAGAATCAGATTTGATCAATGTCATTGAAAAATTAAATCGTGATGATAAATTTCATGGAATTTTAGTTCAACAGCCCTTGCCGCTGCACATTAATCAAAAGAAAATAAATTTGACAATTGATCCGAATAAGGATATCGATGGATTTCACCCAATAAATTTCGGTAAGCTTCTTGCTGGTGACGAAACATTTGTTCCTTGTACACCTGCGGGGATCATTGAATTACTCAAACGATATGAAATTGAAACGTCTGGGAAGCATGTGGTAGTATTGGGAAGAAGCAATATTGTTGGAAAGCCAATTGCAGCGATGCTTGTTCAAAAATCAAAAGAAGCGAATGCTACCATTACAATTTGTCATTCTGCAACTGAAAATATAGAAGAGCATACTCTCAGAGCCGATATTTTAATCGCTGCAATCGGTCGACCAAAGTTCGTAACTGCTGAGATGGTGAAAAAAAACTGTACTGTCATCGATGTCGGAATTAATCGAATTGATGATAATACTTCTGAAAAAAAATATAGAATAGTTGGAGATGTGGATTATCATGAAGTAAGTAAAAAAGTTGGATTTATAACTCCTGTGCCGGGGGGTGTTGGTCCAATGACTATTGCAATGCTATTAAAAAATACTTTAATTGCAGCATCAAATTTTTATAACTTAAATCAAAATGCGTAAAACGATTGTAGATAGAATCATTCAGGAAGTGTTGATCGAACACTCCCTTCAAAAATCTTATTGTGATGAAGGGATTTGTGCACCGTGCGGTCATTGCGTCTTCCATAAGAAGGAAGCAGTTAAAAATATTATCGATAACGGTGCTGAACGAATTACAACTACAATAGGTATTCCAGAACCTCTTGAACTCGATATTGCTCGAATGATCGACCATACACTTCTCAAACCAGACGCAACAATCGAAGAAATTAAAAAACTTTGCGGTGAGGCAAAGCAATATCACTTTGTTTCCGTATGTATTAATCCCTCATTTGTAAAATTTTGTTCAGAACAATTGAAGGGATCAGACGTGAAGGTTTGCACCGTGATTGGATTCCCGCTGGGGAGTGCTTCTACCGAAATTAAAAGAGCAGAAGCCCAAAAGGCGATTCAAGATGGTGCAAAAGAAATTGACATGGTCTTAAATATTGGTATGCTGAAATCCAAAGAATATGATTATGTATTTAATGATGTGCAGCAAGTTGTTCTTGAAGCAAAGCCAAAAAAAGTTGTTACCAAAGTAATTCTTGAAACATGCCTGCTCTCAGATGAAGAGAAAGTCAAAGCATGTATAATTTGCAGAGAAGCCGGAGCTGATTTTGTTAAAACTTCAACTGGATTTTCTAAAGGAGGCGCAACAGTTGGAGATATTGCCTTGATGCGGAAAGTTGTCGGAGGGGCGATGGGAGTCAAAGCAAGCGGTGGAATTCGTTCGCGCGAAGATGCCGACATGATGATCGCAAGCGGTGCAGATCGCATTGGTGCAAGTGCCTCAGTAAAAATTGTTACAAACATCAAAGATGAGAAGTCGGGTGGCTATTAATGACTTTACATATTGATATTAGAAAAGAAATTGATGGTTATACTGCATCAGTTCCAACAATAAAAGAATGTGAAGTCTGGTCAGATGAATACGAAGTTGCCTTGAATAAAATCATAAATTTGATTGCTTATTACTTGAAGTTGGATAAGAATTATAAATATCGACTTGACATTACATTAAATTCTCCCGAATTAGTTTCATACACATTTATACTTCATAGAAGAAAATTGATTAAAACAGATGAGAGGCGAGATCGAATTGAAACTGTTTTAAGACAAAAACAGCCATCTTTAACTGTTGTCCTTGAGAATATTCATGACCCGCATAATGTGAGTGCGATCCTAAGAACATGTGACGCAGTTGGCGTTTTTGAAGTTCATCTGGTTTATACATTTGAATCGTTCCCAGAGATTTCTAAAGCAAGTTCGGTGAGTGCTAGTA
>CAZNDS010000214.1:0-4837 GCA_964571865.1 uncultured Ignavibacteriaceae bacterium
ACTCTCATATTTAATGCCGTCAATCATCAGGTCATACAATACGCTCTTTATTGCATTTGTTGTATTGTCCATAAACATTTGCGGATTGATTAGCACTTCGCTAATTCTCCCTGACTTTTTCAAAACTTGAAGGATTGTATCTCTTGTTAACTCTGTCTTACTTTGTATGTAGGCGAGTAAGTCTGGAATTTCGATACTACTTCCATAATCATTCAAAGCACTGTCGCTTAAAAGCTGTCCAGAAACACCTTCATCAGTTATCAGAACCTTTTGTTTTGTGCTCCTTACAGTCGGCTTAATAGTTTCCGGCATGTCTTTAACCGCTTTGCCTGCAAGCGCAATCAGGTCGGGTGTTTGGTAAGAAACACTATATTTTGTTTTATACTTTATCTTCTCCCATATCTGTAAAAATTTCGGGTCGGCTTCAAATCCTTTTCTATAATTTACTTTTTTACGTTCTGCTTTGTTCTTAATCCTATTTTCAAACTTTACTCCGCAATCATCCTCTATTTCTTTTTGTAATGCTTTTGCAAAGTCTTCATACCTTTCATTTGCAATAACAGTTAGTTTGTTGGTGTTTCGGTCATGTATTCTTTGCCCTTCTTGGTTTACACACAATCGTAAACCCCTTCAGATTTCTTGTCGCTTTTTGATTTCTGATTTTGTTTCATTTAAAGTGCAAATTTGAAATACGTTGGGGTTATCCCAACCTTCACGAAGTGCAGAATGACTGAATATAAAGCGTAAAGGCGTATTGATGTCAAGCAATTTTTCTTTATCCTGCATGATGAGTTTGTAAGTATCATCATCAGCTTGAGTTTCACCGCCTGTGTCCTTTATTCTTCCTTTATTATCCTGTGAAAAATATCCGTTGTGAATTTCATCTACGGAGTAATGAATTAAACCTGCAAATGCAGTTTTACGAATTTCATTTTGAAATATTTCTTCAAACCATTCTGCAAACTTACCTTTCAACGGATTTCCACTTGAATCATAATCACGATAATTTTTCACTTTGTCAATAAAAAACAAAGTCAAAACCTTTATGCCTTTGGGTTTGTAAAATTTCTCTTTCTTTAAATGTTCTTCTACTGTTTTTTGAACCATGTAGCGAAGCACTTCATCGTTTAAACCACCTTGTGTTTCTCCAACTGTCAGCATTTGTCCGTTGGATAAGGAAACAACCTGATTGCTTAAATCAATTTCGGTTACTTTTAAATCCTGATAAATATCCCGTTCACCTGAAAGTTTGTATAAGTCGTATTTATCACGGTCAACTGTTACCGATTTTCTTACCACTCCTTTTGCGGTATTCACATCAATTTTCAACTTCGCAATAATTTTGTTTTTACCGCTTGGTTGAATTTTTTCAACCTGAACAAATGCATCGTTCATAGCATTCTCACTTACAACAGAGTCAACTTCAATCTGCTTTACCAAACCTAAATCGTATGCCTTAACGGGATTAAGTGAATACATTAGGTTATAAAGATTAGTATGTGTGGCTGAATAGCGAAGTGTGCAAAGGGGATTAAGATTTTCAATGGCTTTTTTGCGAATGTCCGTTTCCATGTTTTGTGGTTCATCCACAATCACAATGGGACGAGAGCTTTGAATAAATTCAATTGGCTTCTTACCTGTTAGTTTATCATTCGGTTTATTGATGATATTTTCGTCTTTTGCAAAGGCATCAATATTGAGAATCAAAATTTGAATGGTGTTAGCAGAAGCAAAGCCCCTAAGATGGGAAACTTTTTTACTGTCGTAAATATCAAAATTGATTGCTGCTTTGTCGTAAAGAGACTGAAAATGCTCATTCGTGATTTGCAAGTTTTTCAAAACACCTTCACGGATAGCAATAGATGGAACAACAATTACAAACTTTTTGAAACCATACAGCCTGTTAAGTTCATAAATGGTTCGTAGATAAACGTATGTCTTTCCTGTGCCTGTTTCCATTTCCACTGAAAAGTTCATTCCCTGCAATTCAGAAACTTTGTCTTTTATCTCGTTACGTTGCTGTATGGTTTTAACATTTTCAAGAATTTGTTCTTCCGATAGCGCTAAGTGATTTCCCAAGCCATTTTCAGAAAGTAAAGCACCAGCAGAAGAAACCGAAAACTCAAAATCTCCATCGCTTAAAGGCTGTCCTTCAAAGATGTCGGTTATGGCTTTAATAGCGTCTAACTGATATTCCTGATTGCTGTCGAAGTGGAGTTTCATTTCTTTTCAGGTCTTGGAATTATGACTTTGAATTGTTCGCCTTCAATGTCATTGATTAAATCAATTGAAGGGTATTTTTGCAAGGCTCGAAGAACTCCGCTTCCCGCCCCTCTATACTCCAAAATATCAGGGGCAAAAGAAGCTATAACTGTATTTCTAGTTCGTCTTACACCTCTTCTAACTTGCTCTTCTGTCAAGCTATTGGGTAACTTTCCTGGGCTGATGATTTCTATTCGATTGTCGAATACAAAAATCTTAATTGAATCATTAATAAAATAGTCTCTATGGATTAAAGCATTAACCAGTAATTCAGTAATAACAATCTCTGGAATTTCCAATACACCTATGCTATTAAAAGGTTGTCCAGCCTGAAGGCTATCAAGTTTAGAAATGATAAAGTCATACCCTTCACGATATAATTCATCTAATGTGCCTGTCAAATTTTTACTGCTCCTATATTCTGTATTTTCTATATCATTCCCACGAAACCAAATGGCAGTAATAAAAAATGCAGGGCATAGTTTTTCTATGTTTTTTCCGAATAGCAAGGCACCAGCAATTGTAATTTTACTATCAGTAGATAATCGCAGGTTTTCTAAATACTTTTCAATCTTGTCTGTGTCAATAGTTTCTTTATATTTCGCTTCATAGAAAGATTTAAACCTATCAATATTAATATCATCGATTGAACTCTGATTTATTACTTTTTCTTCTGCGTATAAATAGCCACTGCTTTGTAATAGTCTTGAAATCTCCTCATTACTGGTTACTTTACGTTTGTTAGCTCCATTTTTCATAAAGATAATTCCATCATTATCCTTGTAGGGTTTCGCAACTCCTTCTGGAACAGTAACAATCAATACTTTTTTACCTTCGTATTCAATGGTATCCGTTTCAATAAATATTGGTTCCTTTACGTGTTGACTGGATGCGTTGACCAATAAATTTGTAAGTCGCCTTAAATCATCATCAGTAAGACCAACTATATCCCATGTTTTATCATCAACACCAATTAGAATTGTGCCTCCTTTAGTATTCGCAAATGCCACCATTTCCTGAGCTATACTCTGTTCATTTGTAACATTTGCTTTAAACTGCACTTGGCTAGTTTCGCCTTTGCTGATTAAATCCAGTAATTCTATTGCGTTCATTATGATTTTAATTTTTCAATGTTCCAAATACTGTAAATGTTTTTTCTACGGTTAAATGCTTCGTCTCCGCCTTCCATTATGTCAACTATATACCGTTGTGTTTGATGATTATCAACCGTGCCAGAATGCACAGTAATTTTCTTTTCATCATAACTGCAAGAAACTACTTTCTCACTATCACCAAGCACTGGGATGTTAGCATTGTGCGTAGCAAAGATGAATTGCATATTTCCCTTTATCTTCTTTAACTCCTTTATTACTTCGTCATAAATGGTCTGATTATCTAAATCATCTTCGGGCTGGTCAATAATCAATACGTCATTTTCCTTTTGAGCCAACAGGAATAGAATTAATGCAGACGCTCTTTGCCCAAGAGAATGTTTATCCAAAGACTTCCCGTTGTATTGAATGATGATTTTATTCTCAACTTTAAACGTGAGTAAATCTTCAAGATTTTCGGAAAACCTTCTTTTGAAGTCAACAACTTGATTTTCATTTAGGATGTTATCCAATTTGCTGCTGTCTCGGTAAATCTGAATGAAGTCTTTATAAGTAGATTCTATTTCCTGATAAGCTGTTTCACGAATGCCTGACCCTCTGAAAATTTGTTTCATCTTATCAATAAACTTATCTCGCCTGTCTTTGAATAGCACATCAATAAACAGTTTGCTTTCTGCTTCATTGATTCTGTCAACTTCTGTTTTGAGTAGTTTATATTCGTCAAGCCAAAGATTGTCCAGTTCTGAAAGTCGCTCTAACAAATTTGCTTGTTTAGATTCAGGAAATTATCAGGGTTAATAGTATCAGTATTAATTTCTCTTTTAATCTTGGCAAACTCCTCCTTTAAACCTTCTTTCTTAGCATTGATTTTTGAGATTACTTCCTTGAACTTTAATTGAATTTGAGTCGAATTTTTCTGAATGGCTTTTAACTTTTCAAATTCAGTTTTCAATTCGACCATCAAAGCTTTTGATTCCTCAAAAAGCTCTCTGTTTACTTCAGAGCCAGAAATTTCCTGCTGAAAAAAATATTCATGATTTGAGATTATAGAAGCTAACTCATGCAGATAACTTCTGATTGATGAATCAGTTTGTGATATTTTGGAAATATCAGAATCAAATAACGTTTGTTGCTTTAGCTTTTCTTCAACTCCTTTCTTTTTAAAGAATTCAAGCTGATGTTTTGCATTCTGAATAAGCGTATCCGTTTCTTTTTTTAACTCCTTTAAGTTTCTGAGTTTTTTGATTTCCGAGATAATATTTTCAACTTCCCTTTTCTTTTGGTCAATTTTATTTTGAACACCTTTTAAACGGGTTCCAATTAATCGCTGAATCAAATCCGCTTCAAAGTCAGCATCTTTGTTAGACAAATCCTTTTGACCGAAATAGACTGGATAATCAAAAATAGCATCAATAGAAATTCCTGTTTGCAGAATTCCTTCTTTGTAAATGTCCTCTTTCTGC
>CAZNDS010000215.1:0-4836 GCA_964571865.1 uncultured Ignavibacteriaceae bacterium
AAAGTAGTTTATAACTAAATGATTCTTCACCGCACCAGAAAAATCTATTTTAACCCATCGGTTCATTTCAAACCTAAATTTTCAATAAAAGTTTAAAACATTATATTCTAACTGTCAAGCTAAATTTATTTTATGGGGTATAAAAACGAGTTATGTTAACCATAAAACTCCTCCTTCATCACTCAAAGTTATGAAGCGAGCTTTAAGTGTAGGTTATGTTATAAAGAACAGAGTTTTCTATAATTATTTTCTAGAATTATACGTTAAATCAAAAAAGTATATCTTTCAGAAAGCTTCATTATTTATCCATTTTTTTCTACTACCTGATTTCTTTTTTTACCTCATTTTATTTTTTTCAAGGTATTGAATTATGTTAATAGTTCTTGGACTCACTTTAATATATCACCCAATTGAATTATTCCCTTTAATGTCCAAATTGCTGCAATCAATAACTTTAAATTATTTCTTATTTGCCTCAGCACTCAACTTCACACGCATATTATAAAAATACTTTGATGAAAGAATGACTACACCAATTGCAAGAATTAATAGCAGTGCATCGGCAATAGTCAACGTCCAATTTGATGCAGAGATATATCTTTCGAGCAATACTACGAGAGAGAACAAAGTTGTTATTATCATGAATACAGCAGGGATAGCAGTGAACCAATAATTTCTTGATTTCTGCACAAGCCAGGCAGTTACAGCAATAAGCGTCAATGCAGCGAGTAATTGATTCGCTGAGCCAAAAACCGGCCAAATCGCAGCAGATGTATTTGTAAAAGCCAATAGTACCATCAAAGAAACTACGATCAGATTGTTAAAAGATTTGCTCATTAATATTTTCGGGGGATTTGTAAATAACGTGCTCCACAACTCTTCGAACATGTAGCGAGTAAGCCGAACTAATGCATCAATTGTTGTGATTAGAAATCCCTCAAGCAAAAGGATTCCCCAAATGGTCCCGTAGACAGTTGGAAGTCTGATTCCTTTATTTAAAATATTTCCTAGCCCGAGTGCAAACGCAAGAGGCGGATTCCCTCTTAGCGGATTTTCAGTCGGATAAACAAGAGTTTTATACTTTTCGAAATCCAATCCGCCGGCGATAATGAGCGTTACACAAACAGCAAGTAAACCTTCCAAAAGCATTCCGCCGTAGCCAATCATTACCACTGCAATGTTCATTCAATAGCTCCTAGATATTAGTAAAAGGCATTTTTAATATGATTTACTTTGGGATTATTCTTCAGATCGCCCAGAATAGTGATCACATCGAACCGACACTCTTGACTTTCGATTTTATTGATATAGTAATAAGCTTCAGCGATTCTTTTTAACTGTTTTATTTTCGACTGAGTGACTGCATATTCAGGCTCGCCATATTCAAGCGTACGGCGTGATTTTACTTCAACAAAAACCAAACAATCTCCCTCCATAGCAACAATGTCAATTTCACCGTGTCCGAATCTAAAATTTCTTTTAATAATTTTATAACCGGCTTCGATTAATATTTTCTCGGCTATATCTTCGCCAGTTTTTCCTTGAGATTTAGAATGTGAATGCGTTTTGTTCGACTCGCCGTTCATATATTTTTGTTAAGAATTTCTTTCTGTGAATTTCGCAAGGTCCATATTTTAAAATTGCTTCAATATGGAATTTCGTAGGATATCCTTTGTTTTTTTCAAAATTGTAGACTGGGAATTTATCGGCAAAGTCTATCATCAATCTATCCCGATGATTTTTTGCGAGAATAGACGCTGCCGCTATCGTAAAACATTTTGAATCCCCGTCAATAATCGCTTGAGCTTTTATTTGAGATTCGAAAATCTTTGTCCCGTCAATTAAAATTAAATCTGGATTAATCTCAAGCAGTTCGATCGATTTTTTCATTGCCAACAACGAAGCGTTTAAAATATTTATTTCGTTTATCATTGAATGATTAACTGCCTCAACCGAGAATGCTAAAGCTTTTAATTTTATTTTTGTTTCAAGTTCTAATCGTTCTGACAGACTTAATTTTTTTGAATCGTTAATTCCATCGATCCTTACTTTTTGAGGGAAAATTACTGCCGCAGCAACTACAGGACCCGCAAGCGGTCCTCTGCCAGCTTCGTCAGTACCGGCAATTAATTTATACCCGGCTTTGAAATATTTTTTTTCAATTCGCTGAAAGCTTCTCATTCGATTCCCAAATAAATTGCGATCAGACCAATTGCCATATCGTACTTGATCAAATTTCCGATTCTTCTCAAATTGCTTCTCGATGGATCGGAATGAAGAGAGCGAATTGAATAAATCATTACTGCATTCACGCCAAAAATAACAATCAGCAAGTATGTTAAGTTATATATCTGAAAGGCATACGGAACTACGGTAAAAATCATCAAGAAAATCAGAATGGAAAATGCCAGCATCAGCGCTCTTTTTGCACCGAACAAGATTGGAAAGGTGCGCGAGTGATAAAGTTTGTCTCCCTCAAAATCTTCCGTATCTTTTATTATCTCCCGTGCAAAGTTAATTAAAAAAGCGAATACAGCAGGAATAATTAGAACTTGAATATTTCCTCCAACAGCACCGCCAAAAACGAATGCCATTCCTGTCATTAACGCAACGCTGATATTTCCGACTAGCATAGTTTTTTTCAGTCGAAAACTATAGAGAAAAATCAAAATAATTGAAAATACTGCAATTGCATAAACTTCAACGCTCGTATTGATCAGCATTGCAAGAGCAGCAGTATTAAGAATGAAATAATATTTTAGAGCATTTTTTTTTGAAATTAATCCGGAAGGGAGCGGGCGTTCAGGCCTGTTCAATTTATCGATTTCGTAATCGAAGTAATCATTAATAACCATTCCCGCTCCTCCTATCAGCGCTCCGGAAAGCGATGCAAGGAAAGTGTTTAATTGAAAAGCTAAATCTTCATTCGCGATCAGCACGGCAAAATAGATGCTCGCAAATGCGATTACAAAGTTTGACAGCCGCAGAATTTTTAGATATGCCGTTACATTAAGAAAGAAATTAGAAGGCATTAATTATTCCGAAATGAATTTTTCCTTTAGAAATTGAATCCCCTTCTCCCAGTGCATAATTGACTTTAAGAATTCCGAGCGGCGAATCAACCGCGGCTCCAATTCCGTATCCTAATTTCACTTTCGAAAGATTTTCGTTCATGATATTTCTGTAATAATAACCAACATCAAGAAAAACAAAAACAAAATTTTTCTCCGCGAGCAACACTCTGTATTCGTTGTTCATCCAAAGAAGCCGCGACCCGCTGAACTGATTTTCTTCGTAACCGCGGAGAGTGTTTGTTCCACCGAGCCGAAATAAATCGCTGATATCGTAATCATTTCCGCGCAATTCTCTTCCATGCACACCGACAGCAAATATTTGATTAGTAAATGTCGGCTGGTAATAATCGAAATCTGCAACAATCTTTCTCAAATTAATTTGTTCGTTAGCAGCTTTTGTTTGGTTTGTTGTTTCTTTTCGGATGAAAAAATAATCTGTCCGAAAGATCAATCCTTCATTTGGAAAAAATACGTCATCTCTTGTATCGAACTTGATTCCCACGCCCACCGATAGGGAACTGCTTTTGTTAAGCACGGATATCGTCCTCTCTGCGGAAGGAATAACTTTTTCAGAATGGACTGAGAGACCGAACGATAGATATTCAGATGCCAGTACTTCGGTTTTTAGTCCGATATTTCTTTGAACATACGTTGAATCCTGTTTCCGCTGAAAGAAACTGGGGAATAAATTTATCGGCAGACCAAACAGCCACGGTTCCAGATAATTAATTTCTAAGTCTTGCGATGCTCTGCTAACTTGCTGCCATTTAAGTGAAAAAGCTCTCAATGTTCCAAATAAATTCCGAAACGACACATTAACAAGTCCAGAAAAATATCCTTTCTCTTTCGCAGAAGCTGCAGGGATATAACCGATGATTCCATCGAATGAGTTTGTATTCCCTTCATTGATAGATAATTTGAGTGTGCCTTGGTCATTTTGATCAATAAAATATTCGGGGACACCAACGCGGGAGAAAATATTTAACCTCTTCATTCTCTTTACGACTTTATCTGAAAGCGATTGATTAAATACTGTATTCTCTTTGATTCGCAATTCACGAATGATTACGCTTTCGTCGGTCATATTGTTGCCATCGATTGAGATTCTGTCTATTGCGGCTTTTCTTTCCGGTGTGATTGAAAAACTGACTTTGGTTAGAATTTCATTTTCATCTTCAGATACTTTTTCAAAACCTTTTAATCTGATTTTAGTAAATAGAAATCCCTCATTTGAATAGATTTCCAATATTTTCTCACTGATGGAATTTACACCAGCGTCATTCAGAGGGATTCCTTTTATGAAATTCAAATCTCTTCGAAGATGCGAGTCGTCCTCTAAGTAGTTTCCGTCTATGTGAATTTCATCAATTGTGAATTTTTTGCCCTCAACAACTGTGACAATTACTGTTTTATTTGTTTGGGAGGGGATCGAATCTGCTAAGGATATTTCTATAGAATGATCTATAAATCCCAAAGAGTTCAACACCGAGGAAATTTTTTCTTTTATTACAGAATTCGTTGAATCGTTAATCGAAGTTAATTTAGATGGGATAATATCCTTATAATCCTGAAGTGATGTCTGGTTCAATCCATCAAGTTCAACATGATAAGTTGTGGTTTGCGCTATTGATATTTGGCACAGTGAAAGGATGAATACTAGATAACAAATAAAACTATTTTTCAAAGCAATTATAATTTTTCTGTTTTATTAGTTAAAAATTTTAATTCAATTTCTGAACTTTAACATTACTGAGATTATCTT
>CAZNDS010000216.1:0-4803 GCA_964571865.1 uncultured Ignavibacteriaceae bacterium
ATTTTTAATGTTGTCAAGAAAAACTTTAATTTTCTTCCAACACCTCTTAAATTATTAACAGTATTCAACGCAACCAAAAATACCTGGTTATTAAACACTTTCAAATTTATATTGCAAATAGTCTATGCAGATAAGAGAAAGCTTCATAATGGCACTGTCATCAATGCGGGCGAATAAACTCCGTTCCTCATTGACGTTGGTTGGAATTGTAATTGGTCTGTTTTCAATTATAGTTGTGATGACTTCCATCGGAGCGATTCAAAACAGCATTGAGACTTCATTAAATCTTCTTGGTACAAATACTTTCATTGTTCAAAAATATCCTGCAATAAGAATGGGGATGCACAGCTGGCGTAAATATCGTAACCGTCAAGATATTACGGCTGATCAAGGATTAGAGTTAAAGCGCCGAGCCAAACTTCCACTCGCTGTTGGAATGCTTCTCGAAAGAGGAGGACGATTGGTTAAGTACAAGGATAATTCAACTAATCCGAATGTATCGGTTCAAGGAATCAATACCGATGCAATGCAGACACTGAATATTGTAGTAGAAACCGGCCGAGGGATCACAAATCAAGATATCGAATTCTCCAAGGATGTTTGTGTCATTGGTAATTACATTCAAGAGAGGCTCTTCCCTTATAACGATCCGATTGGTGAGACAATTCGAGTTGACGGGCATAATTTTCTTGTAGTTGGTGTCTATCAAAAACGGGGTGGAGCTTTAGGGAGCGGACAGGATAATTTTGTTTCAGTACCAATATCGGCATTTCAAAAGATTTATGGAAAGGACGCAAGTGGTGCAATTACAATTACTGCTGCAAGCAGAGAATTGTATCAACATACACTTGATGAAGTTGAGGGAATATTAAGAACAATCCGAAAAGTATCTCCGCAAAAAGAAAATGATTTTGAGATCATATCAAATGAATCCATGCTGACTCAAGTAAATGATATAACAAAGTATTTTAAAATAGGAGCTGCAGTCATTGCATTCATCGCACTACTTGCTGCAGGTGTCGGTATTATGAACATCATGCTTGTCTCTGTGACTGAGCGAACGAAAGAAATTGGAATTCGAAAATCCATTGGTGCAACAAAGAAAAACATTTTATCACAGTTTTTAATGGAAGCGATCGTGATCTGTCAGGTAGGGGGACTTGTCGGAATCGCGCTCGGAATAATTGGCGGGGCTGTGATCTCTTCTTATTTAAAAATATCTGCTATTCTTCCGGTTGATTGGATAATCATTGGATTGCTCGTCTGTTCTTTCGTTGGAATATTGTTTGGAGTTTATCCCGCCTATAAAGCCGCAAACCTCGATCCCATCGAAGCACTTAGATATGAATAATATTATCTTTGCTTAGCGAGAATATTTTTACCTACTTTTAAAAACATCGACATAATAATAATTGCTGAGAATTTACGTTAAATATCTCTGTGTCGTAATCATAGTTTTCATTTCTAATGGAATTGCAAAGGCAAGCTCTGCCCTTTTGTTGGAAACAAGAATTGATACTATCTATTTCACAAATCAAACAGAATTTTTGATTGACACGGTTTATCTAGTAGACTCGGTAATTTCTGTCTCGCTGAATGGCAATCAATTAGCGAACAATGAGTTTGAATTCGCTTCACATAATCAAATTCTGAGATTGCTGACCTCAGTCGATTCGCTTCGGAAAAACACATTGGTTGTTACCTATCGGAATTTGTACTTGAGAAAGGATATAATCTTTTTTCAGAATAAGCTTGTAATTAAGGAAGACACATCAGATAAAGGAAAAATTAAAACTGTAGAAAAAAAATCTACTCCGCTTTCACCAACAGATTTATTCGGTTCACAGCTTCAAAAAAGCGGAACATTGGTGAGAGGATTTACTGTCGGAAGTAATAAAGATCTCTCATTAAACTCAGGTTTACGATTGCAGCTTGCAGGCAAGCTTAGCGATGATATTGAAATTGTTGCTGCATTGACCGATGAGAATTCTCCAATTCAGCCAGAAGGGAACACACAGACAATTCAAGAATTGGATAAAGTTTTTATTGAACTGCGTCACAAAAATTTACAGGGGACATTCGGCGATTTTCAAATTGAAAAAAAAATTGGCGAGTTTGGAGTAATAAACAGAAAACTTCAAGGCTTGCGCTCGGAAATTTTTCTTGATGAGAAGCTTGGCGGAAGTGTTTCTTTTGCTTCGTCAAGAGGAAAATTTAACAGTCAAAGTTTTCTTGGATTGGATGGTGTTCAAGGTCCTTACCGACTTACTGGAATTAATGGAGAACGGGAAATAATCGTCCTTGCTGGTACGGAAAAAGTTTTTATTAATGGTGAGCAGCTTGCTCGCGGCGAGAATTATGATTACACAGTTGATTACAGTACTGGTGAATTATTTTTTACACCGAAGAAAATTATTACATCGGCAAGCCGCATTTCTGTTGATTTCGAATATACCGACAGAAAATATGAAAGAAGCTTCTTCGGTTCCACAATTACTTCAAGCATGATGAATGGAAATTTGCAAATTGGCGCAAGTTATTTTCGTGAAGGAGATGATCAAAATGCACCAATAGATTTAATTCTATCGGAAAGCGATAAAAACATTTTGGAATCAAGCGGCAGTGATCGACTTAAAGCTTCAAAATCCGGAGTGAAATTTGTTGGATACGATTCACTTGGTCAGCCGCAAGGTTTATATGCTGAGCAAGATACTGTGATCAATTCGCAATCAGTTAAATTTTATGTGTATTCTCCCGGTAATTCCCAAGCACTCTATAACGTGAGTTTTTCATTCGTCGGAGTTGGAAAAGGAGATTACGCAAAAACTGGTATTGGACAATTTAAGTTTGTCGGACTTGGAAGGGGCTCGTACTTACCCATAACATTACTCCCATTGCCAGAGTTAAATCAGGTGGGAAATATTTTTCTTTCGACTCGCGTGTTCGAAAGATTTTATTCAGATGTTGAAATATCAGTTTCTTCAAAAGATCAAAATCGATTTTCTAAATTTGATGATCAAAATAATCTTGGTAAAGCTTATCGGTTTAAGGTTGGATTTGATTCACTTGGAATAAATATGTTTGACGAGTTTATTGGTTCAGCCGGACTTTCATACTATGAAAGGTTTTCAGATCGAACATACAGTCCCATCAATCGGATTTTTGAAGTTGAATATAACAGAAATTGGAATTTGGAATCCTCTTCATCAATTGAAGACGAGCGTTTAAGAGAAATTAATATGAATTTTAATCGCGAAAGATTTTCTCTTATTTCATCGTTAGGTTTCTTGAGAAGGGGGAGTAAATTTAGCACTGATCGAGCTGTAACTCATTTTAACATTGAGCCTATGGAAAAGTTCAAAGTAAATTATTCTTTCACAAATATTTCTACGAAAACTGAATTTGTAAAATCTGGCTGGCAAAGACATTTCGGTGGAATCATTTATGATTACGCTGGGTTTATTCCTGAGTTTCGAATCGAGACAGAAAATAAAAATGATAAAATAAACTATTCGGATTCGCTCTCTCTCGGAAGTTTTAGATTTGTTGATATCATATCACGATTAACAATACAAAAAATAAGCTGGCTCTCGATTTCCGGTGAATATAACTATCGTAATGATTATCTCCCTTTAGGTGGAAAATTAATTAGAGAATCCAGATCGGATATTTTTCAAATAAACTTTTCCACAAAACAGATAAGAAATGTTAGCTCTAATCTCGCGGTGGCTTTCCGACAGAAGATTTTTTCAGATGAATTTAAAGCAAAAGGTTTTCTCGATAATAATTCGCTCGTAGTTAAATATTTAGGCAAGGCGAGTTTGTTTGAACGGTTTGCTGGACTTGAACTTTATTATGAAACTTCATCTCAAAAATCTGCTAAACTTGAAAAAGTTTTTCTTAGAGTTGCAAAAGGAACAGGCAATTATATCTACAAAGGCGATCTTAATAGCAATGGTGTAGCAGATGAATTCGAATTTGAGCCTGCCAAATTTGATGGTGATTTTATTCTTACCACATATCCGACAGATGAATTGTTTCCAGTTACCGATGTGAAAGCAAGTTCACGAATCAAATTGGAATTTGAGAATTTACAAGTTTCTGGTTTCTTACATGAGATATTAAAACCTATTAGCACTGAAACTTATCTGCGTGTAGAAGAAAATAGTCGAGATGAAATTGCAAAAAATGTTTACCTGCTGAAATTGAATACATTTAGAAATCCAAATACGACAATCAAAGGAAATAATTTAATCCAGCAGGATATATCTTTATTTCAGAATAATTCTGAATTCAACACCTTATTTCGCTTTCTTGAGAGGCGTGCATTTAATAAATACAATATTTCAGATGAACGTCGATTTCAACAGGAAAAATTAATTCGAGTTAGGTTAAGATTAATAAAAGAATTTGCCAATCAGACTGAATACATAAAATTGAATGATGAACTGAAATCTTCCGCAGGCGGATTCAGGAACTATGAGCTTGTGTCAAATACTGTTGTAACGAAGTTTTCATATTTTCCTTATCGTCAAGTTGAAGTTGGATTAAAATTTGAAATCTCGAGAGGATTCGATTATTATCCAATCAATGCTACTCAGCTAGATGTAAATTCTCAACAAGTAAGTTTGATTTTTTCGTTTTCTAATTTGAGCCGACTAAATTTTGAGATCGAAAGAAGTGAACTTATTGTGAATAATCCGACTAACCAACTCCCATTTGAGTTAACAAAGGGAAATTCAACCGGTAAAAACTTCCTTTGGAGGATTAATTTCGATTATCGTTTCTCGACTAACCTTCAAT
>CAZNDS010000217.1:0-976 GCA_964571865.1 uncultured Ignavibacteriaceae bacterium
AGACTTAGTGCGACGTGCTAAGGAAGATTATTTATTTATGCACTGCTTGCCGGCACATAGAGGCGAGGAAGTTGTCGATGAAGTTGCTGATAGTTCTAATTCAGTTATCTTTGACGAAGCCGAAAATCGCTTGCACGTTCAAAAAGCGGTTATGGCATTAGTGATGTAAATCGTTCATACAAAAAAGATTCCATCCCGACAGGTCGGGATGGAATCTTTCAACAAATCTATTTCAATTTCATTTCAGGTATTCTCCCTGGCGTCCATGGTGCAGCGAGCTGTTCTAATTCGGCTTCCAATTTTTTAATGTCAATCTCATAAATACTCTTAACTTTTGCTAATACCGGCGGAAATTCTTCTGACAAAACGTCGAATGCAACTTGCTCATTCTTGGTGAGATTTGAAGTTGAACGCCAATGAGTGTAAACGAGTGTTCCGAGTCTTTCATTAATAGTAACCGGCGAAGGCGGATTCTCTTCAGTGCTTGGGAATTTCGATTTTCTTTCGAACTTCAAAAGTAAGTCATTTAACTCGCTTGAAATTTTATCTGCACGTGTCATCATTTCATACGGTGCATCGGGAGTGTTCAATATCACCTGCTTAAGATTTTCAACTCTCTTAGTTAACTCATTGATAAATCTGTGTGTGCCTTGAATCGTCCTAGCAATAGATGCCCCCTTTTTTTGAAATTGTACAAGCTCATCCCTGGAGTCTGCCGGGAGGGTCGTGTTTCTTAACGGAACACAGTTAAATTCAACCGGAGAAACTAATTCTTTAATTCCGTCACGTGTAATGAGAGAAAGAGATACTTTATATTTCCCTGGCAATGCAAGCGTTCCGCTTGGAGATTTCGATGTCGGCTCAAATTTTTCCGAGGATACCGGTGAAGGCGATTGATACCGCATATCCCACGTTAATCTTTGAATTCCTTTAGATGCAGCTTTAGTGAGTTTACGTACGACATTGCCTGTCTCAT
>CAZNDS010000217.1:986-4802 GCA_964571865.1 uncultured Ignavibacteriaceae bacterium
GATTGTAAATATAAGATATGGTGAAATCTCTTTTTCTTCTTTTTGAAGTTCTTCATTGGTTGGCTGTGGGATCGGTTTACTGTTTTTAAATAATTCTTTCTCTTTTTCTTTTCTAATTTGTTTTAAAGTCTTCGGTACCTCTTTCAAATAATAAGTGAACGTTGCACCGAATTCAGCATTAGGCGCTGCATAATATGATGAACCCAAAGCTCCCAATGTGAATGAAGGTATGTACATCAATGCATCTTTTATCGGGAAGATTTGGGCATCGCTCTCCAACATTTCTTTCTTAACTTGACGCAGCGGGGAATAGTCATCCAGAATATAGAATCCTCTTCCAAACGTTGCTATCACCAAATCGCTCTCTCTTTTTTGAATCACCATGTCTTTTACTGAGATTGCCGGCAAACCGGAACTCAATTTAGTCCATGTCTCTCCACCGTTAGTGCTGAAAAATACGCTAAACTCAGTTCCGACAAAAAGCAGATTTGGATTGATAAAATCCTGTTCAATCGTGTGAACCGTTCCATTTTCGGGAAGATTGTTAGAAATCGATTTCCATGTTTTTCCTTTGTCCTTGCTCACGAGTACATAAGGTTTGAAATCATCTCTTTTGATATTGTTAAAGCTCGCATAAACAACATTTTCATCGAATCGAGATGGATAAATATCGCTTACATAAGTGTGCGCAGGAATTCCAGGAAAACCTGAAACATTCCTCCAGGTTTTTCCATCTTCAGATACTTGAATGAAACCATCGTCGGTTCCGACAAATAGAAGTTTCTCTTTAATCGGCGACTCGCTCATCGATACAATTGTTCCGTAAAGCGAAGTTGATTTGTCTTTTGCTACTGCATCGATGCTCCAGTATTTTCCCATTACGGGAAATGAATTACGATCGATTTGTGCAGTCAGATCGTCGCTTATCACTTCCCAGCTGTTGCCGCGGTCTTCGCTGCGGAAGACTTTGTTCGCGGCACAATACAATCTTTCTTTTTTATGCGGGCTGATGAAAAACGGAGTATCCCAATTCCAGCGATACGTGTTTTCACCCTTGCAAGGTTCCGGACGAATTCTAATTGTTTCTCCACTCTGCTTATCGTATCGCACCATTCCGGCATACTGGGATTCTGCGTAGACAATATTTGGATCATCAGGATCGATTGCTGTCCAGAAGCCATCGCCTCCATTTGTTGCAAACCAATCATTGTTTACGATTCCGGTTGAATTCAGTGTTTGCGAAGGACCTCCCATACTATTATTGTCTTGAGTTCCTCCATACACAAAGTAGAACGGAAGACTATTGTCCACATTCACTCTATAAAATTGTGTTACTGGGAGATTCGCTTTGAAATTATAAGTTTCTCCGCCATCGAAAGTTTCATAAATACCGCCATCTCCTCCGATTAAATAGTGATCGGTATTAGTCGGATTAATCCACATAGCGTGATCATCAACGTGCCGTCCTTTATGGCTGAGAGCTTTCCAGGTCTTTCCACCGTCGGCGGTAACATGCGAGATCGTTTCAACCGAATAAACTTTATCTACATTTTTAGGATCGCAAAAAATTTCATTGTAGTATTGACCGGACTCGTGGTGATCGCTCCTTTTTTCCCAGGTCGCTCCACGATTTGTCGAGCGGTAGAATCCGCTTTGGTTATCCGCGGCTTCCATTATCAAATAAATTACATCCGGATTAACCGGTGAGATATCTATTCCCATTCCGCCAATATCGACTTTTGGAAGTCCGTTCATTATTTTTTCCCATGTTTCACCTGCATCGACTGATTTATAAACGGCTGATTCAGGCCCGCCTCCGATTTTAGTGAAAACATGCCTTCGCCTCTGTTCGGAAGTCGCATACATCACATCCGGATTTCTCGGATCATAAATCAAATTATTCACACCTGTGTTTTCGCTGATGTTTAAAACTTTTTTCCAAGTTTTACCGCCGTCAATTGTTTTATACAATCCACGATCACCGCCGGGTCCCCAAACTGATCCTTCAGCTGCGACAAAAACAATATTTGAATTTCTTGGATCGATCACAATTTTTCCAATTTGTCTGGAATCTTTTAAACCCATATTCTTCCAAGATTTTCCACCGTCAATACTTTTATAAACTCCGTCTCCGTAACCCAAGGCGCGCTGATGGTTGTTTTCTCCGGTTCCGGTCCAAACAACATGTGTATTGTTTGGATCGATCGCCACACATCCAATCGCATAAGCTCCATAGTTATCAAAAACTGGCTCATAAGTTGTCCCGGCATTTTGGGTTTTCCAGATATGTCCGCTTGCGACTGCAACGTAATACTCACTGAAATTATTTGGATTCACTGCAAAGTCGGCAATTCTGCCTGAAGTTACAGCCGGTCCGATGCTTCTCCATTTTAATCCGCTGAAAGTCGACTCACTGACTGAATCGGTCTTTTCAACTTTATTTTGTGCGATGAGACACAAAGGGAGAAAGAGAATTACAATCGATGAAAATATTTTTAATCTCATGGTTAATCCTTTATGAATAAATAAATATTGTAGATGAGTTAATCAATAATTTTTCTCTGAAAAATGAAATAAATTCTCGCTAAGATAATCATCTTTCAATTAAGATTTATGTGATTAAGTGCGGAGTATCGTTTTTGAAAACAATTTTCAAAATAGTTACTAAATATCTTTTAAATTTTCTCAGGCTAATTTTTCAATTTCACCAAAAATTTCATTTACATAATGCTCATGTTCAGGTTTCATCAAAACTGATCTGAGGATGATAGTCTCTTTTGAATCTTTTTTTAGATATGGATGAAGCTTTGCTAAAAAATCAGAATTGATTCGGTATTTACTTAAGTAAATCGGTTTTTCTTTCCTCGTCATAAGTTTTTTGAAAATAATATTACTCGCTCTGTTTATTTTCGATGTGGATTTTTCCCAAGGGAAAAAATTAACAATATCCAATTCGGGTTGGATTACTAAACTTAATTTAGAACTATTATCCATAAGCCGCTGAAATATAATTGCTGCTTCGCGCGAACTTTTCAGAAATTTGTAAAGACCATTTTTCGATTTCAACGGGAAAACTTTAAGTGTCGCCCACAATGCTGCTGCTGACGCTCCTGCTCGTGAACATTCGAGACTTACTTCTCCTAAGTGTAATTTTTTTGATGTGAAGTATGTGTACGGAGAATCATGTTTATAAAATTTTCCTACGGAAGGATTTTTAAATAGTATGCAGCCGCATCCATAGGGTTGTAATCCATGTTTGTGTGGATCAATTGCAATACTATCTGCTCGGTGTAATAATTTGAAAGGAACAGAATCTATAAGTTTTGATCCTTCATTTTGAAGGATTTTGAAGAAGCCCCCATATGCTGCGTCAACATGTATTCTGAAATTATATTGCCTTTGTAAACTTATTATTTCATGGAGCGGGTCCAAAGCTCCAAATCCCGTTGTTCCAAGAGTTACGATTACAGATCCAATTCGATGTGTCTTAATTAGATTTTCAAGATGATCGATGTCCATTTGTCCACGATTATTCATCTTAATGATCTTGAATTTAAAATTCAGGACTTTGGATAGTCGTGCATGTGTATAGTGTGCATTTTCACAAATAGCGAAATAAGATTTAGGATTTAGCATTTTCGAAATCCATAATCCCTCAAGATTTGCGATCGTCCCACTTGATGTTAAATGACCGAGATATTTTTTGTAACCAACCATTTTAGCAATCTCGTTGACGGCTTCTTTTTCCAACTGACTGGTTGACGGGCCTCCATCGAGTGCGTGATTGTTTGGATTTAGCAGCATGGTTGAGAAATA
>CAZNDS010000218.1:0-4759 GCA_964571865.1 uncultured Ignavibacteriaceae bacterium
TATTCATGTTCAGCAACAGGGCAATTATATGAATAGGATTTAAATAACGGCTGAATTGAGAGAGGCGTGTAATGACACCCGGTAGCTATCCCTTTTTTCTTCAGATGAAGAATTAATTTTTCTTTTAACTCTGTTCTAATGCCGAACATTTGGTAAACATATTTTTCAGGTTCAAACGGCAGGAGCGGTTTGACATATTTAAGCTTTTCGATACCATTTAAATATTGCATGATGATATCACTCCGCCGCTTATTCATAGAAGGTAATTTTTTAAGCTGAGCCAAACCGATTGAAGCTGCAAGGTCATTCATATTATATTTGTATCCAAGAACATTTATCTCATAGAACCAATGATATGCATCTTTGTTCATCGAAGTATATTCCTGCGCAGTTTTCCAATTGTCCTTATCAATTCCTACCCAACGCATTGCTTTGACATCTTTCAATAATTCAGGCTGATCAGTTACCATCATCCCGCCATCACCGGTAGTCATCAGTTTTTTTTCTTCAAATGAGAAGCATCCAATGTCTCCCCATGTTCCTAAAACTTTTCCTTTATAAATTGATCCAGCGGTATGAGCACAATCCTCAATAATTTTTAAATTTCTTTCTTTCGCCCAAGGAACTAATTTTTCCATCGGCACCGGATGTCCGCAATAGTGCACAGGAATAACTGCAACACAATCCTGATCATATTTCGATTGCAAATCATCAAGGCTCATCCCAAGAGTAATCGGGTCTGAATCCACAAATACAGGAATTAGTCTATTATACAATATCGCGGATGCCGTAGCTGAGAAAGTCATTGAGGGTACAAGAACTTTTTTCCCTTCCTCAAAGCCAAAGGCCCTAAGAGCAAGATGCAGAGCCGCCGTAGCAGAATTTAATCCAACAGCTAATTTGCATCCAATATATTCTGCCCAAGCTTCCTCAAACTCATTGACCTTTGGACCTAAACCTATCCATCCCCGGTTGAAGGCGTCCTGGATATTTCTTAATTCATCGTCTCCTAATGAGGGTTTAAATAGTCTAATGTTCATTTGCTAAACTTCGATGTGTTCGTAAAGTTGGATGAATTCTCTAAATAACTTATTTTTTTTGTCTTTCTCTGAAACTATTGGATTGACGGTCGGCCAAATAATATTTAATTCTAAGTCATTCCAGTATAACCCGACCTCATGCTTTGGAGAGTAATAATTATCAACCTTATAAACTACATCACAATTATCGCTTAAGGTGCAAAAACCATGAGCAAAGCCACGAGGCACAAGAACCATGTTAAATTTATCTTCAGAAAGTTCAATTGACTCCCATTGACCGAAAGTAGGAGAACCTTTTCTCAGATCAACAAATACATCAAGAATTTTCCCGCGAATGCACCTGATGAGCTTAGTTTCGGAGAAGGGAGGCAGTTGGAAATGAAGTCCCCTTACCGTACCCTCCTTCAGAGTGCGTGAATGGTTTTCCTGTACCCAATTGTAATTTAAGCCGTCTTTCTCAAATATTTTATCATCGTAAGTTCGCATGAAAAAACCGCGTTCATCAATCAACGGATTCAGCATAATTTCGAAAACATCTTTTAGTTTGAGTTCTTTAATTTCCATTCTCTTATATAATTGGAAATTTGATTATTACAGCACTCAAACATATTTTCATTCTTGTACGACTTGTACCAATCAACAGTAAATTGTACCGCTCTGTCAATACTTAAACAAGGTTTCCAATTAAGCTGATTAGCTGCTTTGGAAATATCGAGTGAGAGGTAATTAGTCTCCTTTTTTGAGCTTAAATCATTATTGATTCTATAATTACCTCTGCCAAAATATTGTATAATTAATTTTACCAGCTCTTCAACTTGAATATTACTGTTTTTAAGCGGGCCAAAATTCCATGCACCTGCTAATTTTTTTTCGTCAGTCAATATTCTTTTTACGAGGAGCATGTATCCGCCCAAAGGTTCAAGTACGAACTGCCATGGTCGTGTTGAGTTTGGATTTCTGATAATTAGTTCTTCTTGATTTTCTATAGCTTTTATGAAGTCGGGAACTATTCGGTTTTCAGACCAATCACCACCGCCAATTACATTGCCTGCACGACAAGTTACTACCGTTTTATCTGGATTATTAAGGAAAAATGATTCTTGATATGAATTGGCAATAATTTCAGCACTTGCTTTACTGGCACTGTAAAGATCTTTTCCCCCTAATCTGTCCGTTTCTTTATAACCAATTTGTGATTCGAAATTTTCATAAACCTTGTCTGTTGTTATCACAACAAGCAATCTTGCCGATTCACTTTTTCTGAATGCTTCGAGAAGGTTTGCTGTACCTCCAATATTGGTTTCAATAGTGTATAGTGGCTGTGAATACGATTCTAGAACAAGTGGCTGTGCAGCTAGATGAAAAATAATCTCAGGTTTCTCATAACTAATCACTTTAAAAATTTTTTCTTTATCACGGATGTCATAAATGTATTCTTTTATCTTCCCCGATAATTCCGTGACACAATAATTGTCTTTTCTTGTTTTTGGTTCGAGAGAATATCCGGTTATTTCAGCTCCAGCCTGCAATAGCCAGATTGTTAGCCAGGAACCTTTAAATCCTGTGTGCCCTGTTACAAGAATTTTCTTTTTATTAAAAATGGAAAAATCCAAATTATTTATCCCATATTTTCCATTTAGGATCATTCCGCCATAAATTATTAAGCAGAACAAAATCTCTGTACGTGTCCATACACTGCCAAAAATCTTTATGACGATAAACACTCAATTGCTGTTGTTCCACTAATTTTTGTAAAGGAAGTTTCTCAAGATCAATTGCTGGATCATCTGGTATGAAATCAAGAAATTTCTTTTTAAATATAAAATAACCTCCGTTTATCGGTTCAATGTTGTCAGTTACTCTCAATTGCTGATTAAACTTTTCAACACAATCAGCATTAGTAATTAAATCACCAAATCGTGAGGGAGGGTAAACACCGGTTACTGTACCAACAGTGTCCTTTTTTTGATGAAATTTCACGAGCTCACTAATATTCACATTCGAGACGGCATCACCATAGGTTAGCATAAAATTATCTTCTGTAATGTATTTACCTGCGAGCTTAACTCTGTAACCTGTCAACGAATCATCACCTGTTTCAACAAGAGTAATTTTCCAGTCGTCTCTATTGGAATTGTTGTGAATGGTTATTGTTCCACCATTTGACAAATCAATGGTGAAATCTGAATTGTAATTGTAATAATTAAGAAAATAATTTCTTATTGCATCACCTCTGTACCCCAATGCAAGTATAAATTCTCTGAATCTGTAATACGAGTAGTGTTTCATTATATGCCAGAGAATAGGTTTCCCGCCTATTTCGACCATTGGTTTTGGCTTGTATTCGGTTTCTTCACGCAAACGTGTGCCCATACCCCCACAAAGAATGATTACCTTCATAAGCTTTTACCTTTATTTATATATGTTCTATCACTACTGTCCAAAATACGACTAAGTAAATCACCGTAACTACATATCGCATAAAATGTTATGATGAAAAATAGTCTTAATCGATTTGAAATAAAAAAGGACTAATTTTCGCTCTGTTTGATTAAAAAGACGGAGCGTGCATGAATTTAGGACAAACAATTTTCACTCAACTAGCTGTACTCAAATTATCTAAACAAACAACTTTATGCCCACTTGCAAGAGAGCGATTAATTAAACTGCTACCTATAAACCCAGCACCATCTGTAATAAGTATTTTTCACATTTGTTAAATTTTTGTGATTAGGAATTTATTATCTATTTCTCGCATATTGATTAATGAGCCTACGCAAAAAAGGTTGTTTTAGTGATTTGTGAATTATAATTTAGGCAAAAATCGAAATGTTTTTTCATTAACTACACCTTTTTAGATTCGGCTCATTAATCAATTTTTTTTGTACCTGATCCGTCCAACAAAATGAAAAAAGTTTGAACCAACTTCACCTTAGAGATATTTTTGTTAATAAAATGTACAAAATAATTATCTTAGAATTCCTCATCTGGTTTCCTAAACATACTGCAAAGCCGCAGATGGAATTTCATTCAATAAAAATTTCAATTCTTTTTTCTCACTTGAATTCTTATTCCCAAGCTAAAATAATTTGAATTTTAAAGATACATAAAAACTATTGCATGATTCTTAAAGTTAATCATTGGGGCAAATGAAATCAGTGTGAGAAAATATAATGAAATTGATTTCTACAATGGTTTTCAGCTACTCCGCTCTTGAGTTACCTTTTTCTTCCTTAGTTTATCAAACCAATTTGCTTTTTCACCTCTAGAATAATAATGATAATATTTATAGTATGATCCATAACCATTCGTTGTACTAAAATTATTTAATAATACACCAACAAAGTTGGACTGAATTGATTTTAATGTTTCAATAGCGCGCTGCATTAAGTCAATTCTTGTTTGATTCGTTGAAACAACAAGTATAGTGGAGTCGCTCAATCTTGAGATCATACCGGCATCTGCAACAGCAACAATGGGGGGCGAATCAATCAAGATATAGTCATATTTTGGTTTTAATAATTCTAATAATTCTTCAATTTTAGGAGATGAGATTATTTCAGCTGGATTAGGGGTTATAGTACCACCTGTAATAATATCAAGATTAGGATTTGAGGGTTTCCTTATTATTTCTTCTAATGTATTTTTCCTAAATAAGAAATCTGTTATACCAGGCTGGCGATTAATATTAAAAACGTTTTGAATCCTTGGCCTGCGTA
>CAZNDS010000219.1:0-4751 GCA_964571865.1 uncultured Ignavibacteriaceae bacterium
GAACTATTCCGGCTTTTTCGAAACCCCTTCCAAGCGAAAGATCTTTTGTATAATAAAGCAATGCACTTACCAGCGTGCCGGTATAATTACTGAATCCAGGATGAACTACCATTCCTGCCGGCTTATTCACAATTAAAACATCTTTGTCTTCGTATACAATGTTCAGAGGAATATTTTCTGGTTCGGTGTATTCCGGGTGAGGTGAAACGGGAATTTTAACTTCAATAATATCGCCGGGAGTTAAAATATAGCTCGGTTTGGTTTTTCGTTTATTGACTTTTACTAATTCGGCTTTGATCAGGTCTTGGACTTTTGTTCGTGTGGCGTTTACGATGGAATTAGTTAAAAAGATATCAAGACGTTCTTTTTTCTTTCCCCCTGTAATTTCAAATCTTAGATTCTTCTCCGTTACTATATCTGCCATTTAAGTTTAATCTGTCATTCGAAGTATTGTTTTCGTTACTGCCGGCTGCGATCTCAGAGTTCTCGATAGTGTTCACTTCATTCGAAAAATCGGATTCTGTTTCCTCAGATTCAACTTGATTTTGCTTCTTTAACTCCTCTTCCGACTTTGAAATTTTATTATAAAAAATTAAAAGAAGCAAGACTCCGATTGTGACCGAAAAATCTGCAATATTAAAAACGGGCCAGCGGTCATAGCTGTTCCCAAAAATTGATACGTTGAAGAAATCGACGTCAAAGAAGTCGACGACTTTTCCATAAAGAAAAGCTCCCTCGTTATAAAAAACGCCGTAGAACATTCTATCGATCAAATTGCCGATAGCACCGCCAAGTATAAGAGCGAGTGAAAATCTCAACACAAAAATCTGAGTGCGGACTTTATAAATGTAATAGATAATTCCTATGCTGGCAGCAAGCGAGAAAAGCGTCAGGAATAATTTCGATCCTTCTCCGAAATCGATTCCGAATGCCATTCCGGGATTTTCAATAAAAGTTAATCTGAAAAACTCTCCAATCACATTTCGAGTTTCATAGAGATGCATTCCTTCATGATGGATGCCAAGAAAAGGGATGCGAAATCCCTTAACGAGGAGTTTTGAAATTTGATCGGCAAGTACAATAAACAGAGAAAGAAAGAGTATGCGCAAATGTTTCCTTATTTACCGAATTTATTTTTGCATGAGATGCAATGCTGAGAGTGTGGTACGGCTTCCAATCTTCCCTTTGGGATTATAGCTCCGCAGTCGATGCAGTAACCATATGTGCCGTCTTCAATTCTTTTTAATGCAAATTCGAGATAGCCAAGAAATTTCGTTTCACGTTGCGCCCAGAGATAATTTTTTTCTTTTTCCATTGCATCGGTTCCTTGCTCTGCCATGTGAAGCGAGTAGGGAGAATTTTCATTTAAGTATTGACCAGCGTTATCGTCGACCATTCGCTCGCGAAGAATTTCAAGCTGCTGGAGAATTTCCTGACGTTTTTCAAGAATGATCTCTTTGAAGTAATTTAATTCCGATTTTGGATATGCGGGTTTAGAAGGTATTACTACAACCGGCGCGTCTTCTAATTCTTTCATTCCTCGTTTTGGCCTGCCGCGTTTTTTTGCTTGGACTTTAACTGCGGTTGATTTTTTTACTGCTGTTTTTTTTGCCGCATCTTTTTTTACAGTTTTCTTAGCTGTAGAAATCTTCGTTGTCTTTTTCTTAGCGGCTGCTTTTTTCTTTTGAACCTTAGCCATTTAATTCCTCGACTATTTTCTTTTAATACTTATTTTACATTCCTCATTTCCGATTTTCCATTCCTGCAGAAAACCATCCTGAGGTTCACCGAATCTTAAATCTTCAGCCAGAGTCTCGTTCATAATATAATTTTTCATATCATTTACTGCTCGTGAAAGTTCTTCGGTTAATTTAACAGTTATTTCAATTCTGTCACTTACATCAAACTCTGCATCTTTTCTCATGTTTTGAACTCGATTGACAAATTCGCGGGCTAGTCCTTCGCTGATAAGTTCGGGGGTCAACTCAGTATCTAGTGCAACGGTAATTCCTTCATCGCTTTCTACGATCCAGCCTTTGATTTCCTCGCTCACAATTTCAACATCGTCGGGTGCAATAATAATATCTATTCCATTTAAAAGTAAGGATAATCGTTCACCATTTTCAAGATTTTTGATCTCTTCTGAGGAAATATTTCTGATACAATTTGCAACAGAATTAACGTTTTTCCCAAATTTCGGCCCGAGTGATTTGAAATTTGGTTTGGCTTTCTTGCCGACAATGTCTGAATCTGTATCGAGAAGCACAAGTTCTTTAACATTTATTTCCTCAAGGATCACATTTTCCATTTCTTTAACTGCGTTCTGGTCATCTTTTTTAACGACAGCCATGATTTTCTTCAATGGCTGACGAACTTTAAGATTGTTCTTAGAACGAATTGAGCGGACAATGTAAACGATCTTTTGGGCGATATCCATCTTCTTAAGCAGAACATTGTCAATCTCCCCAATTTCAGGAAATAACGAGAGATGAACTGATTCAACATTTTCTTTTTTCGATAAATCGTTGAGACATTTAAATATCTCTTCAGAAATAAAAGGAGCAATCGGCGAACTCAACTTGGCAACTGTTACAAGACAGTGATATAAAGTCTGATATGCCGATATCTTATCGCGATTTTTCTCGCTCTTCCAAAATCTTCTGCGGTTTCTGCGGACATACCAATTTGAAAGCTGTTCAATTGCGAAATATGAAATTGCGCGGGCTGCTTTTGTTATATCGTAATTATCGTAATGCTCTTCACATTCTTTCACGAGCACGTTTAAAGCCGATAAAATCCACTTGTCAATTTCCGGACGCTCACTGAAGGGAATTTGTTCTTCATCATATTTGAAGTTGTCAAGATTTGCATAGAGAGCAAAGAATGCGTAAGTGTTTATAAAGGTCCCAAAGAATTTACGTTGAACATCGAGTATGTCTTCTTCATCGAAAAGTGTGACTTTCCACGGCGGACTGTTTGAGATCAAGTACCATCTTGTAGTATCCGCACCATACTTATCGATAATATAAAACGGATCGACTGTGTTGCCGAGACTCTTAGACATTTTCTTGCCTTCTTTATCGAGAATCAGCTCGTTCACAATCACATTTTTATATGCAGGCTTGTTAAATAAGAATGAACCGATTGCATGAAGCGAGTAAAACCATCCGCGTGTTTGATCGATTCCTTCGGCAATAAAATCAGATGGATAGTTCTCTTCGAAATATTCTTTATTCTCAAAGGGATAATGAAATTGTGCAAAAGGCATGGCACCTGAATCGAACCAAACGTCGATCAATTCGGGGGTTCGTCTGTATATCTTTCCATTCTTTTCAAAAACAACATTGTCAATAAACGGTTTATGAAGGTCGATTTCTTTTAATTCGCTGACAGAAATTCTCTTTCCATTTTCTTCGTAAAATCCTTGCTTCAATTCCTCGATGCTTCCTATGCAGAACATCTCGCCGTCATCATTCAGCCAAATTGGAAGCGGCGTTCCCCAGAATCTATCACGAGATAATGCCCAATCTTTATTCTCTTCAAGCCAATTTCCAAAACGACCTTTGCCAACTTCAGGCGGACACCAATTTATTTCTTTGTTCAGCTTGATCATGCGGTCGACAAATTTCGTTGTTTCTATGTACCACGATTCGCGAGCGTAATAAAGCAATGGCGACTTGCACCTCCAGCAGTGCGGATAGCTGTGAAGAATTGTTTCTTTCTTGAAAAGAAGTCCGCGTGATTTTAAGTTTTGAATAATTTTC
Organism: uncultured Ignavibacteriaceae bacterium; assembly: GCA_964571865.1. Taxonomy (GTDB): domain Bacteria; phylum Bacteroidota; class Ignavibacteria; order Ch128b; family Ch128b; genus JAHJVF01. The sequence goes on from CAZNDS010000219.1 coordinate 3,765, forward strand.
GGATCGGCTTCTTTTACATGCTGATGTTTGAAATCCGTTACAAGCTCGTTGAACCTTCCGCTTTTGTCGACAGGATTAACAAACGGCAGATCAAATTTTCTTCCTGCTTGATAATCGTCTTCACCGAATGCCGGAGCCATGTGTACAATTCCCGAGCCGTCTTCGGTTGTGACAAAATCTCCGTCGACAATATAGAATCCTTTTTTATCCACCGGGATGTAATCGAACAATCTTTCATATTCCCAGCCGAGAAGGTCTTTACCCTTGTAGTTTTCAACTACCTCATATCCTTCAGGAAGAACAGATGATCTTTCTTTTGCAAGGATTAAGTAATAAGCCTGATTCTTCTCGTCGATCAGCCTCGCTTTAACGTAATCGACGTCACCTTTAACTGCGAGTGCAACATTTGAAATCAATGTCCAAGGTGTAGTCGTCCAGACAAGAAAGTAGGTATCTTCTTTCCCTTTAATTTTTGCCGCAATGTAGATTGACGGATCTTTTACATCTTCATAACCAAGCGAAAGCTCATGAGAAGAGAGGGGTGTTTCGCAGCGTGTGCAGTATGGTTGAATTTTGAATCCTTTATAGATATAACCTTCATCAAAAAATCGTTTCAGCGACCACCAGACTGACTCAATATATTCATTTGTACAAGTTATGTACGCATCGTCGAGATTTATCCAATAGCCGATTCGGCGGGTGATTTCGTTCCAATCTTTAAGATATGCAAAGACTGACTTTTTACAGGCTTGATTGAACTCGGCAATACCGTATTTAATAATTTCATCTTTTTGTTTAATACCGAGTTCTTTTTCGACTTCAATTTCAACAGGCAAGCCGTGGGTATCCCATCCCCCACGGCGGCTAACGTGGAATCCCTGCATGGTTTTATACCTTGGAAAGATATCCTTAAACGCGCGCGCGAGGACATGATGCACTCCGGGTCTGCCGTTTGCCGTTGGGGGACCTTCGTAGAAAACAAATTCA
>CAZNDS010000220.1:0-4710 GCA_964571865.1 uncultured Ignavibacteriaceae bacterium
ATTAGTTAAAAATTTTAATTCAATTTCTGAACTTTAACATTACTGAGATTATCTTCAATCGCCGATTTGGGTACTCGGCAGACTTCCATCATAGATGCATTAAGCGAGCCGCAGACTGTCGCAAATCTCAGTATATCCTCAAATGGCTGATTGTGATGTAGCCCAAAAATTAATCCCGCCATAAATGCATCTCCTGAGCCGGTCGAGTTTATCGTATCGACTTTCATAGGCTCAATTCGATAAATATATTTTTGGTTCACAGCATAGAAAGGTAGTTCTCCATCAGTCAAAATGAAAATTTTTATGCCACTAATTAATTCAGATGTGAGAAATTCAATCTTATCATCTTCGTTTGCTAATATTCTCTTCAACGAATTTTCAATCTCAAATTTATTCGCATGGGCAATTGAGGGAAGAGCTGAGTAAATATCTTTCAAATTATATCCATAAGTATCAACAATTGTGAATTTATCGTTTTTATTTGCAAATGCGATCAATTCAGTAAATATTCTCAGACAACTCTCGCCTTCGCTTGCAGAAGGTGCGCTTCCAGAAAAAATCACCATCTCTGAATTTAAAACTGCCTTTTTAGTTTTTCCGATGAATTCATCGACTTCATTTTTCTCAATAATCGGATCCGGTTCAAAATAGGAAGTGTGCAGATTATCACAGTCAACTATAACAATTCCTTCCCGCGTCTCTGATTTAATTTGATGAAATGAGTTTTTAATGTTCTCGTGGTAAAGGAAACTTTTTAACCTTTTTCCATTCTCACCGCCAAGGAAACCGGTTGCTAAATTATCGATACCTAAGTAATTCAACTGACGCGAAACATTTATCCCTTTTCCTCCTGCATTCAATAATACCGAGGATGCTCTGTTTACTTCGTTGTAATTAACTTTATCGAAAAAAAAAGTTTTTTCGAGAAGGGGATTAAGGGAGACTGTTAAAATCATAATGCTGCTTTGCAAATTTCATTACTGTGTAGAGATCGATTCCATCAGAAAGCGAACCAAATCTTTGAACGCATAAGGCGCCAAGTGAGTTGCCGAGTTTTACACTGTCAATTAAGTTTCCACCTTTAAGTAAAGAAAATAAAAAACCAGCGGCAAAACTATCTCCGGCAGCAGTGGAATCAATTGCATGAACTTTAATTGCAGGTACATGAACCTTTAATAAGTCTTTCGAGACAAATGCACCTTTTTTCCCAAGCTTGATAATTATTACTTTAGGTCCAAAATTATGAAGGAAATTCACTGCCGTTTCTAAATTTCTCTTTTTAGTTAAAGTTTTTAGTTCGACTTCATTCATCATTAGAATATCAATGTATTGAAGAGAAGATTCTAATTTTTTCATCCAGCTGTTTGACGTATCCCACCCAAGGTCAACCGAGGTTAGAGTTTTATTTTTCTTAGCTAATTTTAAGGTTTTCGACATGGGCTTTCCGTCAAAGCCGGGAAACAACATTGCACCGCCGATGTGAAAAATCTTCGCAAAAGAAATTTCTGCCATAGCCCTTATACTCAAAACAATTTTTGCATTGGCGCCTGAATTATGGAGATAGCTTCGTTCACCATTTTTATCAATAAATAAAATTGATGTTGAAGTGGAAAGTTTTTCAACGACATTCAATATAGAGGTTTCGATCTTATGTTCGTTCAATTTGTTCTTGATGTAATCGCCAAATATATCTTTGCCCATACTTCCAATGAGAGAAATACGTGATCCTAATTGAGCAAGAACCAATGCTGTATTTGCACCGCATCCGCCGATGCTGATCGGAAATTCTTTTATTGCAATTGCCTGCCCCTTTTTTGGAAATGCATCAATTCCCTTAACGAAAATGTCGAATACGATTGTCCCTAATACAATTATTTCTGATCTATCTTCGGATATCATCTGCAAGGTGAGGTTTTTTATCTGTATTTAAACCATCCTGAATAATCGCGATTTAATAAACGATAATCGCCGAAGCCGCTGTAATCAACAAAAACAAATTTTCTGTTTAGGTTATAATACTCCCAAACTTCATGTGCAGGGGTGTCGTAATTGAAAGGATATCTGTCCACATTATTCGGCGGGCCAAGAATAACAAACACCATTCCCATATCTGTTTTCCACCCTTCCATGTAATTTGAAAAATTCTTTGTTGAATATTCTATTCTGCCGTAATACTCATCCATCAATTCATTATCAGCCGTTGAAGGCGTAGGATCTTTAGATTTCCAGAAATCCATAAACATGCTGAATCTTTCAGACTCTTCTTTGAGGTTAAGCATATTCTTAATATTCTCACGAGAAGTGATGTAAATCATTTGTTCAATTGCTTTGTTTAAATCTACAATACTTTTCGGGACACCAATCCATCTTGAGAATATTTTTTTAGAGACATTATATGGTCCTTCATTCGGATTATTTGAAATTGCTGAAACAGTCACAATGTATTCGCCGAGTTTGAAATCTTGTTTTTGAATTTTAAGAAACACAGGATTTTTATCCGCGCTAAATCTGTATGGAGTATCGAAGTTTAGTACAACTTCTCCATCTTGATTTTTTATTTTACAATTTACATTAAAAAGTGAATCTTCTGATTGTTTATAAAATTCCCAAAAAATATAAAATCCACTGTCGCTGAAAACGATATTGTTAGTAATGTTTGGAACAATTCTTCTCGTACCGCCAATTTCCGAGTAATCTTTAACCAATAAAATATCACTTACTGAAAAATTATAAGTCCGAAAATTTCTCACATTCAAATCAGCGTTTGCTGTAGCATTTCGCTTTGACTCACGGTCTTCCATATAAATTTTAATTTTATATTCTCCTGGCTGCAGACGAAATGATCTCAAACTAATATTACTTCCACCTCTCGATATGGATTCGGAATATGTTGCAAGTGAGATTCTCTCGCTCCAAATTTTTTCAGTAATAATTTTATCTTTAGTATCATAAATTCCGGCACTGATTTCATACGTTGAAGTAAATGAATTTCCATCTTTAATAAAAGTAAGCTGTGTATATGGAACTTGAATATATAAGTCGATGCGCGTTAAAGAGGAGTCTTCATCAATGAAATTAAGTGCATTATAATAGAAAAATGGATTTACAGTTCGCACCGCAAGTCTTGAAACATTTTCAACCTGCGACATGGAAATCAATGGGAATAAACAAACAAATAAATATGTAAGTATTTTTTTCATTACACTATCTCGCCATATAATTCATATTCTGTGGAATCGGTGATTTTTACCTTGTAAAAATTGCCGACTTTTATTGCATCTTTGGATTTTATAATTACTTCATTATCAATCTCTGGAGCATCCTTTTCAGTTCTTGCAATAATATCTGAATTGATTTTTTCATCCACAATGACATTTACGATACTATTTTCAATTTGTTTATTTTTTATTGAAGAAATTTCTTTTTGCATCTCCATAATCAAATCTCGTCTCTCCCTTTTGACCGTTTCGGGGATTGGATCTTTTAGCTCGAATGCATCGGTGTTTTCCTCTCTCGAATAAGTAAAAACTCCAAGTCGGTCAAATTCAAATCCCTTAACGAATTCTAATAGTTCAAAAAATTCTTTTTCACTCTCAGCAGGATAACCTGTGATTAAGGTTGTACGAATTGCAATATTTGGAATTTTTTTTCTAATCGTATTGAGTAATTCTAAAGTTTTTCGTTTTGAAATTCCCCTCTGCATCGATTTTAATATTTCATCAGAGATATGCTGAACAGGCAGATCGATATATTTACAAATTTTTTCTTCACCGGCAATAACATCTAATATGTCAATTGGAAACTTTGTTGGATATGTATACATTAATCTTATCCATTTGATTCCGTTAACTTGGCAAAGCTTTTGTAATAATTCCGCAAGCGCTCTCTTACCTGAAATATCAAGCCCATAAGAAGTAGTATCCTGTCCAATCAGAATTAACTCTTTAACTCCTTTATCGGCTAAAAATTCTGCTTCAGAAATTATATCAGTTTGGGATTTTGATTTGTGTTTTCCCCGCATCAGAGGAATTGCACAAAACGAACATGGATTATCGCAACCCTCAGAAATTTTTAAATATGCAAAATGTTTTGGCGTTGTTAATTTTCTTTTTCCAATTAAATCATACTTAAAATTGACGCCAATTTCTTTTAAAACTGAAGCATAGTCAGTAACACCGAAAAAACCATCTACTTCAGGAATTTCTTTTTTTAACTCCTCCGAATATCTTTGCGAAAGGCATCCCATAACAAAAAGTTTTTCCAGCTTGCCGGTCGATTTTAATCTTGCTGCTTCTAAAATAGTTTGAATCGATTCATCTTTCGCATCTTGAATAAAACCACACGTATTAACCACGATAATTTCCGAATCGGCAGGTTCGTCGACAATTTTCAGATTATTTGCTTCGAACTGCCGAAGTAAAACTTCTGAATCAACTAAATTTTTACTGCATCCAAGTGAAATTAAATTAACTTTAGCCCTATTTCTGATTTTCTTTTTAACCGTAGACATATACTAGGTAAAAATATATGAACGGAGAAACTAAAAGCAAACTATCAAATCTATCATACACTCCGCCATGACCAGGAATTAAATTCGAAGAATCTTTTACTCCGGCATTACGCTTAATCATCGATTCGACCAAATCTCCATATTGACCAATAATTCCAACAACTATCCCGATGTAAAAAACATCAGTCCAACTTAGAAAA
>CAZNDS010000221.1:0-4697 GCA_964571865.1 uncultured Ignavibacteriaceae bacterium
TTTTCTAATGGCGGTCATTAGAAATTGTTACCTAATGACAAATTTGGGTTAAAAATAGATTTAAGAAAAAAACGACGAGAAGAATCTTAGGTTTTTTTATTCAAGGGGAATTTCAATTCCGTTCAGTTTGATTTCCTCTGATAAAATACCGTCGTTATAAAAATCTTCGGGGGTGAATCCAACGGGAGAAATTCTTGTGTCAATGCCCCAAGTGAGAGAACCTAATTCAACGTTATCCGTAAATCTATTCCCACTTAAGTCAGAAGAAATAATTGCAATATCAATGTCGCTGTCACTTGTAGCAGAACCGTACGCGTATGAACCGAATAAGAATGCTTTTTCCACTTTGAATTTCTCCTGAATCTTGAAAATATATTTCATGATTAAAGGATAGATATCTAAATTTTTTGCATCAACCATTCTCTGAATTCTTTTACCTTTTTTATTTTGTTATCAGTGAATTCTTTTGTGGCTGTCTTGTAGAGTAAAAATTTCTCATCAGGATATCTTGTCTCCAATTGAAATTGATTTAACTCTTCCAAAAATTTTATATCATCTGTTGTTAAATTCAATTTTGCTAGTTCAGCAAGCCGCAATAGATTATGAGTTTTTGGAGGGATAGTTTCTGTAACCTTAAGTACTAAAGCTTTAAATAGTTTCTCCAAAGTCAAATGTCCCATAAAAAGACAAAGATGAAAATTCATTCCTGAGGAGAAAAGATTATTAGTTGTTTCCCAATCGATTTCTGAAGCTTTCAGCCAATATTCTATTTGTTTGTTAATACTCATATTATGATAAGTTAATTATAAAATAGTGAATGAGTCTAATATTTTCAAAATGTCTGAGTTAAATGATCGCATAAGTTAGTTTCTGCTCAATGTAATAATTGTAATTTCTGGAGTTGAGTTATACCGAATCGGCGCGAGAGACATTCCGAGTCCGCGATTGACAATCAATAACAAATCACCGAACCAAAAATCACCTCTTACATATTTTGTCTCAAAAAGAGTTGGAGAAAGATTGAAGAATGGAAAAAGAAAAGTTATCTGTCCGCCGTGTGTGTGACCGGACAATAACAAATTATATTTATTCACTTTTGCCGAATCAATTAGAAATTGGCTCGGCTGGTGAGAAACCAAAATCTTGAAAAACTTTTCGTTGGATGGATCTCTGAGGAGTCCTAAAACTTCATCATTTGGTCTATCGATATAGGTGTTTGTGATAAAAGAAATTAAAATCTTAGAGTCGTTGATGTAAATTATTTGATTGCTATTATCTATCATTTGAATGTTATTTTTAGCGAGTGCTGATTTTATTTCATCCTTGCTTTTCTGATAGTTAGTTCGATATGCCCAATTGTCATGATCGCCGACGCAAGATAATGTTCCATACTTCGATCGAATTCTTCCAATCAATTCCGCAGAAAGTTCTATGTATCGAGGAGTTGTTGTAATGAAATCACCGGCAATTAAAACTAAATCAGGCTTGGCAGAATTGACCTTATTTACAAAAGAGGTTATTCTAGCTTCATCCGTAAATCTATCGGCTTGTATATCAGCAATTAATGCGATCCTAAAGTTATCAAGTTCTGAATCAAGATTACTGTCAGGATATGAAACTTGTCTGACTTCGACTTTATAATAATCATAAACGATTCTTGCTGGAACATAGATAAGAAAAACTGCAATCATCAATAAAAATATTTTACTTCGAATTTTTAAAATCTTTTCTTTCCTGCCGGGAAGAATGTATTTACTTATCGTCGATAAAATATCTACCGGAATGAAGACTAAGATTACTTGGATTACGATCAGTATTCCGATCCATGAAGGATACATTATTAAGTAATCGAAATAAAAATTTTCAGGAAGAGTGAATCTAAAATGAGGATTTAAAATTGTATAAAGATTTGTCCCCATCACAACTGCGGGGTAAACATCTAATAATATTAGAGTTGAAATTATTATAATCTTAATAGCACTTTTGGACGAATTGGGAAATACGTTAGAGATTGATTTGACTAATCGATTGAAAAAATAGAATTGAACAACAGTGATTGCAAATAAAAATATTATTAAACGTAATAATGCAGTCGAAATCAATTTGCTGTTAACTTATTATTTCTTTTTACAATCTTGGCTAAAAGTGTTAATTATTGGAGAACAAATTCTAAATCCTCAACGGATTCAATCATTTTATTTGCAGCGATGGTAAATTTAAATTCAGCAGGTTTGGCTTTAAGATTCATCTTTTGTAACTGTACATTGTCGAGCGATATAGAGTAATTCCCCGGCTTTAATCCAAAGTAATAAAAAGATCCATCACTAAAAGTTATCGTATTTGTTGCTGCCTGCTCATCTAGGTTAGTAATAATTATCTTCAAACCGTTGATCAAAATTTTTTCGTCCTGGACGAATCGTAGTACTTTTCCACTAACATCCCCGGCAATATAAAATGGAATTTGAATGACTTTCATTCTGTTAGGATCAGTCATGAATGAAAAATGAGATTGTGAAGACTTGTATACCGGATTTTTGATTTTCGCTTCATTTAGCTTGGCCGTGTAGATAGTATAAGGATTAAGTTCGTATGCGATGATGGATCCATCTGGGTTTTTTTCCATGCGTGCTGCCGCATCAATTGAGACTTCTGCTCCTTGAATAACATCTTCGTTTGGATCAAAAACATTATTGCCATTTTGATCGGCGAACATTTGAAACATAACTGTTGATCTGCCTCGCTGGGGCTGATTTGAGAAATAAATTTTGTTCGCCTCAAATGAATATCCGATAGCACCTTGTATATTTTGTGAGTAAGATCTGGTATTTGAATTAAACCAATATCTCGTAAAAGGTAAATCCAAGAAAAATTGAAATTGAATATTCGAAACTGACTGAATATAATTCTTTTCAAATGAGAATTGGAATCGAAGTGAGTTCAATAAATTGGAGGCAAAGTAAATATAAAAGTTTTCGAGTTTTTTCTTTATTGGGTTATAGTTTATTCGCGCATTAATTAAACTTCCCTTAAGAAAAGAAATAAGCTTTGATAATCCTGAAACATTGATTAAAGTTCCAGCGATCACATTTGCTTCTTCCTGAACGGTTGCTTGACTTATTGTTTTAGAATAGCTTGTTCCAGCGAACGGACTGAAAGCATCAAGATTAATAGTTGCATTGAATCTGATTTCGTCACGTTTTGCCTGACTGAGTTTTAATTTATCATAAGTTAGCTGAAAGTTAGTAACCGTATGGGCAAAAGAGATTGGCAGATAAATACTCCCTTGGATTTCCTCATTAATGCTGGAAGGATTGTAGAGAGCATTTTGTTTGTACTTTGTATATGAGAATCCGAGTGAAGCTTGAGAAAAGTAAGTTACATTGAAACTCGCCTGATTATAAACTTGAGGTGCAGTAAAAACATTCACCAAATAATTTGATGATAATCGGACCGAGATTGAATTGAAAATCACGGGCTTTTTGAAGAGATCATTGCTGATGATTTCAACTCCAATTTTGTTCGTAAGCCAATCTGTTATTCCTAATGCTGCAATGCCTTGCCCGAATTTTTCTTTGGTCTGATCAATGTTCCCAGCACTAATGAAATAGTTCAATTCTCCGCTAGGTAAGAAGTAAAATGGAATTTGAAAAACTTTTTTCTCCGATCTGAATTCACCGGCGGGTCCATAAAATTTTAACTCCGTCAAAGACATCCCATAGCCAAGCGGCAGCTCGAATGAATAGAAACCTTGCGCGTCCGATCTTGTAATCCCGACTAACTGGTCATTTAAATACAGCTCTATGATCCAATTTGGTTCGGTCTTATCACGGTAAATGTATGCTCCAATATTTCTTCTGGGTTCAAATGGCTCGTTGGTCAGCTTTATTCCTCGGAATTTATATGTATTGACTCCTTCAGCAAATAGATCGCCGAAAGAAACTTGAGTCAAGTAACTGTTGTCTGTTAAGACATAACGCCTTAATAATTCTTCTTTAATTTCATTTATATTCTCAAAGGAAAATCCGTGTAATTGGAAATTTGCATCTCCGCCAAGAATTTCACCACCAAAACCCGTTGAATACAAATAAGAAGGTTTGAAGTTATTCGAATAAGTGGAGCCGAACGAATAATCGATTGTAATTCCATTTATCCAGCTTCTGTTTCTTTGGAATATAAAAGGCGGCGGTGTTTTTATCAGAGTATTATTATATGATAAAAATTTTTGCTCGATTAAGTATCTATTATAAGCCGGAAGTGACTTGTCTGAAGAAACGACTAATGTAAGATTACCAAAATCTAATTTAGTTTTCAGATTAAATGCATTTTCAAGCAGACGCGGGGCAACATAATATTCGGATTCATAATTAATTATTTCATTCTCGCCAAATGAGAATTGTTTCCAATCTGAAGAAAAATTAAGCGAATTAAAATCGAAAGAATATTCATTTTGATCCTGGGCAAATTTTCCTGTTAATTTTGATTCATCTGACAAGTACAAATTATTTATTTGTAAATTATCAAGTACCTCACCAAGTGGAAGAAAGATCTTTTCGTTTTTAAATAATGCAGTAATATTCGAACTAACGATACCTGCGTATTGGAACATTAAAAAGACTTCCTCCAATTCAGCACTTATTATAGGAACATCAGTAATAGCTTCAAGAGGTTTTTCGATTACGCTGACTTTAAAATAAAGT
>CAZNDS010000222.1:0-4650 GCA_964571865.1 uncultured Ignavibacteriaceae bacterium
AGTAGCTAATAGAACACGGATAACGCGGATTAAGCGAATTAACACAGATAAAATCTGTGAAAATCTGTAACATCCGTGTAATCCGTGTTCTATTCTCTTTTATATTTCTTTCCCTTTTACTCTAAGTTGATAGCATTGCTTTGTAAGAGAAGGAGCTGGGGGATGAGTTTCGTTACCTAACATGACTCGTTTTTATACCCCTATAAATTTTTTATTGAACCAACCCATAAGTTGTTTATGCTTCGAGGTAATAAAATTATCACGGTAGCCTAGAGCTACAACAGAGTAAAATATTGCATAATAAATTCTATTAAGAGCATTTGCCAGTCTTACGTTTTCAAGATTGATTCTTGCGTCTTCCAATGCTTCTTTTGATTTTTTCAGGAAGCTTGTTATGAATAATTTTTTTTCCTCAACCACAGTATAATCCATACTTTGTTACTTCCTCATAGAAAAATGGATTAAATTTAAATTGTTGATGGGTTAAAATTTTTATATCGAGAAAAATGTCATACTCGTACTCTAATTTGCTTACGAATCTATAGATTTTGTATTTCTTGTCTCTATTGACGTCGTCAAATAAAGCAACGTAATCATAATCGCTGTGCTCGGTAAAGTTCCCCTTAGTATGTGAACCAAAAAAATATAATCCTCTAAAATCAGTAAAGTTCTGCTCGAAGAATTTTTTTAGTTTTAATGTAATTAAATTGTCTGAAGAACTAATTTCGCTCATCTTATTTTCTCAAATTACTTGAATAAAAATAGTTTAATTTTTTAATAATTGCAGGCAATATTTCCCCTGCTTTTCCAATCAAAGTTACATTTGCATAGTGTGACAAATCTGTGTAATCAACATTTACCTCAACCACAAATGCACCTGCTTGTTTAGCATAAATAATCATATAAGCAGCAGGATAAACCACTGCAGATGTCCCAACAGAAAAAAACACATCACAACTTTCTGCTGCTGCAACGGCTCCTGAGTACTGATCCTGTGGCAGTATCTCGCCGAACCAAACAACATCAGGACGAATCAATCCGCCGCATTCGCATTTGATCGCATGTTCTGAATAGTTACCCGTTAGGTCGTGATTTTTTTTACACTTGATGCAATAATTTCTTTCAATATTCCCATGCAGTTCAAATATTTTTTTTGAGCCGGCACGTCTATGAAGATTGTCGACGTTTTGGGTTATTACACAAAAATCATCAAAAAGATTTTCGAACTCGGTAATCGCGTAATGTCCCGGATTCGGTTTTACTTCACCCATAATTTTTCTTCTGTAAGAATACCAGCTTGTGACTAGATCCGGATTTTTCATGAAAGCATCAAAGTTTGCAAGTTCTTCTGGTTTGAATTTTGTCCAAAGTCCTCCTTTGTCCCGAAACGTCGGTACTCCACTTTCAGCCGAAACGCCGGCACCTGTGAAAACAACAACAGATTTTGCAGTTGAAAGTTTTTTAACCACAGTTTCAATCTGCGCATCAAAAGAGGGATTGTTCATCTCTATTCTGATTTTTTCTTGGGGAAGATTTTTTTCGTTCTGAATTAATTGGACTGTTTAATTGTCCCTTGTCCATTGTCAATTGTCCATTATCATCCGTTTTTTTTGAAATGTAAAGCGAGCTGCCTATTAATGAGTGGAATCTTGTCCATGTGGCTTCGCTTGATTCTTGCTGGACTAATGTTTTGTATCCATTTGTTTTTGCGCTCAGCTCATCTGCATGATAAAGGGCAATGGCTTCAATCGTTTTGGGTTCGACCGGAGATGCGTTTTCGAGTTTACCTTGATGACTCAATATTAAATGGAGTAATAGTGTTTTCAATTCATCAGGAAAGTTTGGAATTTGTTGACACGCATTTTCAATCCAGGATGCAGCCATTACAATATGTCCGATTAATCTTCCCTTATCTGTGTAATCAAATGCAGATTCATAAGTGAGTTCTTCAATCTTTCCGATGTCGTGGAGCAATGCACCGGAAACAAGCAAATCACGATCTAAATCAAGATGAATATCACACATTAAATCACAAATTTTTACTATTTCCAACGTGTGCTCGATCAATCCGCCAATATAACTGTGATGCCAAGACTTTCCCGCGGGGGCGTAGGAGAAATGTTGAAATCGTTCTTCAGTAAAAATTAATTTTAGAAGTGCGTTTAGTTTTTCGTTCTTAACTTTTTTGATTCGATCCCAAAATTCATTTTGCATTTCAGTTAAGTCGCGTTCTGAGGATTGAAGGAAATCGGTGACACTAACTTTATCCTTCTCTTTTGAAACTCGCGCACGCTCTATCTTTAGTTGAAGCCGATCGTTATACGACTCAACATAACCTTTAATGTGAACAATCGAACCTTGTATTGCGGAAGTTTGAAACTCTTCAAATCCATCCCAGAAATTTGCCGTGATTGAACCGCTTTTATCACCAAATTCCAGACTGAGATAATCTCTTCCTGTTTTAGTTTGCTTAACTTCAATTTTTTTGAGAAGAAAGAAATGGTCAACAATTTCTTTGTTTTGCAGTTCTTTGATTGGTTTTTGCTGAATCATCGTGATTAAACTTACGAAAGGCAGGATTTAGATACAACTAATGATTGAACTAAGGAACCATTAAACCGAATGTAGAATGTGTAAATTAATATGGAAAATGGTTATATGGATTGAGTGGAATTTTCATTTTGTGGCGAGGAATACTTGAGAATAAAATCCAACTCGTCCAACGGAGGTTTTGACTTATAATTTATGCATCTCGTGAATTAATTTATTGCATTAATGTTGAATTCTTCAGAAACTTTTTTAATATTTCACCAGCAAAATACTGGAATAGAATATTATGAAAGATAATCTATGGAAAAGATAAAATTTATCTATTGGCATGATGAAAATATGTGGATTGGCTTTTGGGAAGATTATCCTGATTATAGAACTCAAGGAGAATCTCTGGAAGAATTAAAAGAAAATCTCAAAGATATTTTCTTAGATGTGCGTAAAAATCTAATACCCAATGTCCGATATCTTGCCGAGATGGAGATTGATTGAAAAGAAAAGATTTAGTGAGAGAAATAGAGAAGATGGGTTGTGTTTTTATAAGACATGGCGGAAAACACGATTGGTATCAAAATCCTCTTACAAAAATTGCACAACCTGTACCAAGACATAACTAAATAAATGAGAATCTTGCTAAACATATTCTTAAAAAGTTAAAAAATCAGAATAATTAATTATGGAAAATTTTTATGGCTCGAATCACATGTGAAATAGCTTCAGCTGTAGAAAAATTTAATGAAAATATAAAAACCGACCTGTCAGTAAAAAAAGTCTTTATGTTTGGTTCGTATATAAAAGGAATCCCTAACGAAGACAGCGATATCGATATATGCAGAATTGCAGAAAATATTGATAATAATTTTCTTGCTAAGCTTAAAAGCACCCCTAAAGTTTTATATTCTGATTTGCGGATAGAACCTGTTGTATTTTCAGAAGAAGAATTTCATGAGGTAGATTCGTTTGGTGTGTTGAGAGAAGTACAAGAGAATGGAGTTGAGATAGAATGATCCTTTATTTATTGTCGAACAAAATAGGAGAATAAAAAGGAAAAATTTTTCACTACAAACCGAGAAAAAAATAAAGGGAGCTGCAAAGAAATAGCTCCCGGAGTCGTAAATTTGTTGTAAACAAAAACAAACAAGAGAACGACATGCGCAAAGATACGGAAATAAAATTTGTCGGTCAGCCGATATATGGACAGTGGGTGTGCGACATAAAAATTACCTCATTTTTAAGCAGCAGCCTTATATTCCCAGAAATCCTCCCAGCGATTGCTTTTTAGAATACATCGTAAAGCAATTATACTATTTGCACCGCTGAGAGTCCAATGCATACCCGATTGTTTTAATCTCTGACCAATAACAGTTCTGCACCCGGCTTCAATTACTCCTGAACCAACAAACAATCCTTGTTCTCTGAATTTATTATACCTCATCCTTTCTTTATTTTGTTCAAAATAATGAATCGATGATTGACAAATTTTTTCACCTTCGTCTGTCTTTGGTCGAAGTCGTTTTATTGCTTTTATCACTGCTTCAACATTACCACTATCCAATTCTTCTTTTCTTTTTCCAGCCCACTGATGCATTCTTTTATCATTATTTGCGAAGACTAATTTTGCACAATCCCAGTAATGCTCTGTTGCATGGAAAAGATCTACTATATGTACTGCACCGGGAAAATATTCATTTGCTATATTCCAAATCCATTGAGCTCCATCTCCTATAACACACACCTTTTTTGATTTCTCTAGCCCTCGCCGATTAGCTTCCTGACTGACGTTCTCTATTTCGTCCCTCCGTCATCCGTCAGTTGACGAGTCTGTTGCACAACTCGAGCTTTTACTATCCTACCGCGACCCGCCGAGGCGGTAGATGACTGGGCAGGTAAAAGGGAGCGAAATCACCCATTTGAGAAAAGATGGAATCTTTCCCGCCTGCCTCACCACCCGTCAGTTGACGGAGAGTTCGGCGGGCAGGTTCTGTCTAAATCACACACGAAAGATTCCATCTTTTTCAGTTTTGATGTATTCTTCTTATATATTGATCGTTCTGCAACAGACTCTGACGGAGACGGAGGGACGAAATATTATTTTCCACC
>CAZNDS010000223.1:0-4623 GCA_964571865.1 uncultured Ignavibacteriaceae bacterium
AGAGCTTGTTGCACAACTCGAGCTTTTACTATCCTACCGCGACCCGCCGAGGCGGTAGATGACTGGGCAGGTAAAAGGGAGCGAAATCACCCATTTGAGAAAAGATGGAATCTTTCCCGCCTGCCTCACCACCCGTCAGTTGACGGAGAGTTCGGCGGGCAGGTTCTGTCTAAATCACACACGAAAGATTCCATCTTTTTCAGTTTTGATGTATTCTTCTTATATATTGATCGTTCTGCAACAGACTCTAACGGATAACGGATCGATTTTCAATTGATACACTATTCTCCCATTACTTTCACGATTACTCTTTTTCTTCTCTGCCCATCAAATTCAGCATAATAGATTTGCTGCCATGGACCGAAATCAAGTTTTCCATTTGTTATCGGAACGATTACTTCATGGTGTATAATGAGACTTTTCAAGTGAGCATCACCGTTATCTTCTCCGGTTCTGTGATGACGATAATTTGGATTGAATGGAGCCAGCTTTTCAAGCCATTCATCAATATCTTGAATTAATCCAGTTTCGGCATCATTCACATAAACTCCGGCAGTAATGTGCATGGCAGAAACGAGAACCATTCCTTCTTTTATCTCGCTTTTTCTAACTGTATCTTCAACTTCGGATGTGATGTTGATATACTCTCTTTTCTTTTTTGTATTGAACCAAAAATATTCAGTGTGAGATTTCATTGACCAAAGTTCCTATTAAAATATTTTTGAGATTTCGAGTTCAAAGTCTGTTAATATTTTTGAATTTATGTTTCCCCTTAAGATTGCAGAAGAAAATAATTTAAATTTTGAGTTTATATTCTCGTAAACCTCTACACTTTTTTCAATGGGATCGACAATCCAATATTCTTTCACGCCGCAAGATTCATAAATTCGTTTTTTATGTTTTAGGTCATAATACGCCGTCGTTTCCGATAAAATTTCAATTACAAGGTCAGGTGCACCTTCAATCTTTTTCTCACCAATAATATTTATTCTTTCATTTGAAATGAAAATCATATCGGGTTGATAAGTTTCTGATTCTGATAGATACACATCAATTGGTGAAAAAAGTATTTCCCCACTTTTTTTATTTTCAATATAATTCGACAATTCAAGAAAAATCTTCTTACACAATTGTTGGTGATAAGGTATTGGTGCAGGCGTCATTACTAATTCTCCATCGATTAATTGAAATGGCGATCCTTCCGGAAGTTTTTCGTAATCCTCGTATGTGTATTTCTTTTTTTCTGCTTCAATCATAATATTCTCCTAATTCTGCATTTCATTATTCAAGTTAATTAACAAAATATCAACTAAAAAAGAGGTTAAATTTTGTATATAAGGTTTTCCTTATTTGTTGCTATTGAATTTGAGAAGATAAGCTTTAATGAAATTATTGAGATTTCCATCCATAACACCCTGAACGTCAGAAGTTTCAACGTCGGTTCTGTGATCTTTCACCATATTGTATGGATGAAAGACATAAGATCTGATCTGACTCCCCCACTCTATTTTCATTTTGTTTTTTTCAATTTCATCAAGTTCGGCATTTAATTTTTCAAGTTCGAGCTGATATAATTTCGATTTCAATAATTTCAGAGCATTATTTTTGTTCTGCATTTGAGATCGCTCGCTTTGGCATGCAGCCACAGTACCAGTTGGAATATGGGTAATTCGCACTGCGGTTTCAACTTTGTTCACATTTTGTCCCCCTTTACCGCCAGAACGATAAGTATCGATTCGAAGGTCACTCGGATTAATTTCAATTTCAATTGTATCATCTACTTCCGGCATAACGAAAATAGATGCGAAAGATGTATGCCTCCTTTTATTTGCATCAAACGGAGAAATTCTAACCAATCGATGGACTCCAATTTCAGCTTTTAGATAACCGTATGCGAATTCACCAACGACTTCAACAGTTGCACTTTTTATTCCGGCACCGTCGCCATCGAGCATGTCCATAATAGTTGCTTTGAATCCATTCTCCTCGCACCATCTCAAATACATGCGGAGAAGCATATCAGCCCAGTCTTGCGCTTCAGTTCCGCCGGCGCCTGAGTGAATTGACAGAATTGCATTGTTGTGATCATCTTTTCCGCTGAGCATATTCTGAAATTCAAGGTCAGCGATTTTTTTATCGAGGGATTCCATTTCCGAATCAATCTCGCTCATGAAATTTTCATCTTGCTCTAACTCTGCCAGCTCAATTAAATCATTTAAATCATTCGTGTTCTTAAAAAGCAACTCCCACTTATCAATCCATTCTTTTTTTGATTTTATTTCCTGGAGGATTTTTTGTGCAGAGGAATTATCATTCCAAAAACCGACAGCGTGTGTTTTATTTTCTAATTCTTCAACGACGTTTTGCTTAGCATCAATGTCAAAGAAAACCTCTTAATGCATTTACACGTTGTTTCAAATCATTCAAATTTTTTCGTTGTTCTTCGTACATATCATCCTTTCATGAATTCAGTTACAATTTAAAAATATTAATTTGATTCTAAAAATAAATTAGTTTCTCTCAATCGGGAATTTCAAGCTCCATTCTGAGCAGGGCAGCAGCGAGCGTCTTTCCTTGAGCATCATGTTTCAATGAAACTGTTCCTCCGCCGCCGAGTGTGTTATGAAGCAAAAAGTTCAAAGCACGAATATTCGGCAATTCAAATCTTTCAACCTTGCCGAAACATATACCTGCGAAATGCTCTTTGACTTTTTCAATGGTTAGATATTTCTTAATTATCTTATAGCCATTTTCATCAAATGCAATGATACCAACATTTGCAGCATCTCCTTTATCGCCGCTCCTGCCATGGGCTATTTCCAATAATTTTATTTTCATTATTTCAACTCCAAAATTCTAACTTCAGGATTTACGAAACTTTTTGGAATTAACGCAGGCCAAAATGCGACGACCTCACTTGGTCGAGGTCGACCTCCGGCGAAACCAGTTACACTTGGAGGACCTGTTAAGATGAGCGGGGCAATTTCTTTTCCGAATCTTTCGACTGCAGAATAATCATTTGATCTGATTGCAAAACGCATTACGATCTCGTTTATTTGATCTTCATCCAAATGGTGCGAGAGTGGACCATGACAAGAATCATATCCAATGAATTCAGTTTTGATTTCATCAAAGCTTAGATTAAGATTATAGAGTCTTTTCTTAAGAATTTTTGCAGCTGCGTTTGCTTTAGTCAATGCTTGCGGCCAAGAATAAGTTAAATTTCCGACAGCCGAATAACCACTCGAATACGACGCGGAGACTTTATAAAATTCTGTAGGGGGCTTCCCTTTTATTCCGAAAACTCTAACTCGATTATTTCCCAAATCCTCCAGCCGAACTGAGGTGAAATCTGCGATACAGTCAGGTGTTATATATTCAGCAGGATCGCCAATTTCGTATAACAACTGTTCGGCAATAGTTTCAAAAGAAATTTTTCCACCGGTCGATTCATGTTTAGTAATGATCACTTCCCCATTTGAGTATGCTTCAGCAATCGGGAATCCTATCTCGGCTAAATTTTGGATTGACTGCCAGTCGCCCAAAAAATTTCCGCCAGACGCTTGTCCACCGCACTCTAAAATATGTCCTGCAATTGTACCAGTTGCCATTAAATCGAAATTATCAAAACTCCATCCGAACTCATAAATCATTGGAGCAAGCGTTAGTCCAGTGTCAGTCGTTCTGCCAGTGATGATAATATCTGCACCTTTCTGCAACGCTTCAACAATTGGCTTTGCACCGAAATATACATTCGCACTTAAAAGCTTTTCACGATAACCGCGAATTGATTCTCCAGTTTCCATGTTGATGAGCTCACAACCTGAGTCAATAAATTCATCAATGCGGTTTTTTATATTATCACCTAAAACAACAGCGACATCTAAATTCTTAATTCCTAGTTCTAAGGCAATTTCCAGAATAGTGTCAGCACAACAAACTGGATTTACTCCGCCGCCGTTTGTAATGATTTTAATTCCCTTTTCTTTACAAACCGGAAGAATCTTTTTCATCAGTTCAGGCAAATCACGAGCATAACCAAGTTTATGATTTCGGTTGAATTGCTTTTGAAGAATCGACATTGTTACTTCTGCGAGATAATCCATCACAAGATAATCTATATCTCCTTTAGTGACTTGGTGCATCGGAGCATCGATTAAATCCCCCCAAAAACCTTGTCCCGATGCAATACGAATTATTTTTTTCACGAGTATTCCAAATTCCTATTTCTTTAGCGAAGGTTGATTTTAGATAATATTCATAAATCAAACAATTAACTCATGTCAATATAATAAAAAATAGTTTTTTGGCTTATGGTAATAATAAGGTTAGAAATTCTATTTTTTTGATATGTTTTACAATTTGCTTTGATGTTAATATTTCTTTTTAAGTTGATGTAGAGGTTAGTAAATTGTTGGAACTCGCCGATCATGCAAAGAAATTCTAGAATTTGAATTGATCAATACATAACTACAACCAAGAAATAATTAATTTTTTGGGGTGTAAAAAAGAATCATGTTGAACTCATAGTATTAATATCTAATAAAACTTTCTGACTTAAATGTTTGAAGATTTAACCCAGATTTGTCATTAGAAAATGAGTGAGTTTTAGCAGTTTATTAC
>CAZNDS010000224.1:0-4588 GCA_964571865.1 uncultured Ignavibacteriaceae bacterium
CTGAAATTCCCCAGTTGAACGAGCTCAATTAAAAACTATTTATGCAGTGATCGTGCAAAGCTTTTGCTGCAGGGTATATCCTATACTCTATGCGCTTTCGTAATGAAGAATACCGAGTTGTTCGGGTTTCATTCTTTGACTTAAGTTCATGATTTCAATTCCAACCACTTTACCCTCTGCATTAAAATCCAATACGACTCCCGGTTGTACTTCTTCCGACTCAACGATTGAGGACTCATCCAATCGGAAGTAAAGCGCATCATCTTCTTTGTTGATTTTGAGTCTCATTTTTTGTTCCTTTCTCTACGATCAAAAAATATAGTAACTATCTTTTGAGGCAAAACATTAGGATTTTTTACGACATGAAGAATACGACTCTCGCACTCTACAATACTTTTGAAGTAATGAACATTGTTGTCTGTACTTACGTTTTGCCAATCGGGTTCACGAATTGTTCGCCAAACCCATTCTTCAGGAATATTACGCTCCTTCAGCATGTCCTGAGCATGTGCCGATAGTATAATGTCCACATTCTAATATAAGAATTACATGATGTTTTCGCTAACTGCACTAGCATAGCCTGATCTTGATTATTCCAGTAAAAGATGATTTCGTATTTGTACATCAGACATTCCGCTTTTAATTCAGTTTCTTCACCCTCTTTTTTATCAGCTTCTTAATCTTATCGTAAGATGGCGGTGGACCGGTACGGACTTCTTTATCATTAATAAATACTCCATCTGAAATTCCCCACTTGTGGCCTGATCGCCTTGTTGTGGCAAGCCACTCGTTGAATGTACTTTTGTCAAATGTATCTATCTCATTGAAGATAACTTTGTTCGAGAATTCAGGTTCTGCTGCAGCTCTTTTTGCTCTTTCAAATGTTAGATTCATTGCAGGACACCAGCCGTTTTTGAATGCAGTTACAGTTACTTTGCCTTCTGCTGCTGTCGGAGATTTTTTTTGCCGTATCCATTTCGGCGGAACTGCATCATTCGTAAATGGCTTCCACAATAAAACTCGAATGCTATCTTTATCAACTTTTTTATATCCATGTTTTTTGAACCATGAAGCTTTCATCCAAAACGGAAGCGAGATTCCCCATGCGGCAATTCCTTTCGCACCGAGAGCTTTCGCATCTTCTTCTGCGGCTTGAAGCAATGCTTTGCCCATTCCTCGCTTCTGAAAATTTCCTTGACCTTTTTTATGTCCGTGAACCCAAATGCAGTAAATAAAATACAAATCTTTTCCTTCAACAGTTGAATGCTCGATCGGCAGGTATTGGATCATTCCGCCAACGGTTCCTTCATCGTCGAGTGCAAGTTTTACGCGGAGTCCTTTATCTTTAATTTTATGATACCACTCCTCTTTGTGATTGCCTGCTTCTTTTCCCAAAGGGATGCATTCGCAAATTTCATCGGACCAATCTTCTAAGCAGAGGAAGTAAAGAGGCTGATGAGCTTCGGTTAGGTCAATTATTTTCATTGGTAATTCCTTCTGTATTAATTGATTAACTTATCAACCGGCATAATGTAAAGCGGGTCTTCGTTTTTTGGCAGCTGAATTACTTTTTTAACTTTGTCATCGTAGAAAGCAATGATTGTTAATTTTGTGAATCAGATGGTTAGTTTAGCTGGTTAACTGTCTTGGAAAAATACTATTGTGAAAGTTCACCCTCTTGGCTACGGATGCGAATTAGGGTTTCTTCAACAATCCACAAGTGTCGTTCGAGGGGTTCCTGACTAAGAAAAGGTATAATCCGGTGAAATACTTTTAGGATATGTTGTTTGGATTGACTACCCAATCGTAAGACAACAATTCCAGCAAATTCATGAGGTGGATATGACCTGATATCAGAAAAATCAGTATCTAAAGTAACTAAGGCACGACTTTCCATTTTGCATATGTTAATAAGAAGTGGGTCGTTTACACCTTGCAATTGTTCCTCTTTTACGGTTTTTGCATCATATCCTTCATTGATAAGCAATTTCGCAATTTCAATCGGCAGATTTTCGTCTATCTTGAATTGCATCTTTAACAACTATGCAGATAAGGGCGCAAGTCTTTCCCGAGATAATTCAGCCGCATATGCTATGGCGGCTTTAATATCTTCATAAGAAAGTGATGGATAGCTCGTTAAAATCTCAGCTTCACTTATTCCATCTGCTAAATTCTCTAAGATTACAGAGACCATTATACGAGTTCCCTTAATACAAGCTTTGCCATGGCAGACAAGAGGGTCAGAAGTGATTCTTTCTCGCCAGTTCAAAACATATCTCCTTTCAATTTTAATATTATTATTCAGCTACCTCTTCCTTACCGTAAAACATAGTTAATCTTGTCGAGTAAGATTAGACAACTTGCATCAGATACTACTACGTTTTGCATTTTCAAGGTTGTTATCTATTTCATCGGCAGGATAGTTAAAGATAGAAACATCATAATCTGCAAGTATTTCCATGAAAGCTCTTTTTGACAATCCCACCATCTCTGCCGCTTGTCCTAATGACAGTTTGCCTTTTTCATACAATCGTGATGCAAGAGTAGCTTTGCTTCTCAACTGTCTATTTCCAAAGAATCTGGAATATTTATAGTTAGTGTTTTCATCTCATCGAAAAATACAAAATAATTTTGTCTGCCTCAAAGTTCGAGCGATAAATTATTTGTCTTTATTTACTCACTTTTTCTTCCAACCGGCATAATGTAAAGCGGCTCTTCATTTCTCGGCAGTTGTATTACTTTTTTAACTTTGTCATCATAAAAAGCACCGATGGCTACAGTCCCTAAGCCGAGCGAAACAGCTTGAAGGCAAACGTTTTGTGCTGCGTGTCCGATTTCAATGTGAACGTATCTTTCAGCGCGTTCTCTATATTTCCAGGATGTGCGTTCATACACTGCAGAGAAAACTAAATTTGCAGGTGCCGTTTGAATTGACGATTGCTGAAGTGCGGCGTTGTAAAGCTCGGTTCGTTTATCTCCATCTGCAATTTTTATTAACTCGTGAGTTTGAGGTTTGTACTTGTAAATTCCCGCTTCGAGATTTTCTACTTTGCCTGCAACAACATAAACTTCCAAAGGATAAAGCGCACCTGCGGATGGTGCTGTGCGTAATCCGTCTTCTGTATCTGTAATTCCTTGTGCAGACCAAAGTAATTGCGAAATCTCTGTGAGTGTCAGCGACTTGTCAGAGAAATATCTGACAGATCTTCTTTTAAGCATCGCTTCTTCAACTGAAGTGCTGCTTTTGAAATTCGGCTGAGGAAGTTTTATTGCCTCTTGCTTCAAGCTTTTCTCCTCAATTGGTTTGGAATTGTTCGCCCGAGGCGAATTTTTTTGTGGGATAAGAGTTAGGATTAATACAAAAATAAATCCTAATAGAATTAAAAAAGAAATCAGAAAATAATTTTTTGTTTTTTTCATTTTTCCTCCTCATGTTTTCCTCTGCAAAACGGACTTAAATATTACGGCTCAATTAACGTTTTTGCCGCTGACCAAAATTCTCGTGGAGTTATTATTTTGATTGTATCGAATTCTTCTATATCTAAAAGATCCTTGTCTCCGGTTATTATGAATTCAACCCTGCTTGCTTTTGCGAGAGCTAGGATTTCATCGTCATTCTCGTCACGGCAGATTTTTTTCGAAAGTTTGTCATATGCTTCGATAGTACAGAACTCCCTTAAATAATCCACAATCATTTCGGCATTCCTTGCCGGCATTTTTAGTTTTTCGGTTAATGCTCGAAATACTTCTGAGAGTATAAATTCACTGAGAACAATAGTAAAGCGATCAATGCATAACTCAAAAACAGAATGGCAAAGTCCTCTGACCGAAAAACCGGCTATTATAATGTTGCTGTCGAGAACAATTTTCATGAAATGACTTTGAAAACATCTTCGTCGGTTAGAATGCCTTGTGCCTCAGCAAAGGGGAGAACAGTATTACGAAGTTGTCTAAATCGATGAATAGCAATGTATCGTTTTAAGGAATCTCTAATTAAATCACTAACAGGCTTCTGCTCAGCTTTGCTGATTTTTTCCAAATTTTTCTTCATCTCTTTTGAAATTCTAATAATCAGCGTTTGATCCATGATTCACCTTTGTATTTTTGCATTACAATGTAATACGAACACATTAATTTGTCAATACTTTAGCAATTCTTGGGAATTCTTTGGGCATTGTCAGCTGCTAAACAACTGTTCGTATTTGTGCCACTCCATAGCTCACAACCTCAAATCCGCACTTTACTCCTCATAGGGTAATTGAAAATTACCAGCAACAATTCCTGAGACGGTAATATCTTCGTCTAATTTTTCCCATCTTAAGGCATAACCGTTAAGTCTGAGAGTAACTTCTTTCAATTGCTCATCGGTTGCGCTCTTTAATATTTTGAATCTATTGGCTGGGAAACCAATGATTCTGCCATCGGTAAGTTCTATAAAAATATTTCTCTTTTCTACCCAAACATTTATTGCAGTTGGTTCAACATCAACTATTTTTTCAGTTATTGTGGTACTCATTATATTTTTCTTTGTCTATGGATGTCAAATCAAGTTTAGCTTCTATTAATTTTAATACACTTACACGCGGAA
>CAZNDS010000225.1:0-4575 GCA_964571865.1 uncultured Ignavibacteriaceae bacterium
ACTAAAAAGTCTTTAACGTTATCAGCACCAATAATAAAGTAAAATTTTGATCGGTCACTTTTCAACTCACGCAATGTGTCAATAGTGAATGATGTACCTTGCCGCTCGATCTCAACTTTAGAAATCTCAAACTTTGGATTGGACTTAATAGCCAAACTTAGCATTTTTATTCTTTCCCTAGGATCTGCAAAATCTTTTGAGGATTTCAATGCAGGCAGATAGCATGGTATAAAAAGGATTTTATCCAGTCTTAATTTCTCTAAAACTGTATTTGCAATTATTAAATGTCCTGTATGAACAGGATTAAACGAGCCGCCTAAAATTCCAATGCGATTCAAGATTGAAGTATGCTTCTGTAATTTTCTGTTAAATGATTTATAAGATTGTGTGTATAAGTTCCGTGAAATTTTTGCAGAGAGGGTTTGTATTTGTTATAAATTGCCTTTACATCTTTAAGGTCATAACAAATATCCGAATCACTTAGCAAAAGAATTTCCAAATCTTCAGAAGTAAATTTTTTAATAAGATACTCACCGGTCAGATTCTCAAATTTAATTTCGGAGAAAATATCCCCTTTCTTAAGACTGGCTCCGATGAAACAAATATTATCCCTTTTATCGGTCCCAATAATAATCTTCTCACTTTCAGAGGGAAGAGCATGCAAAATTGATTCAACTTTTTCATTCGTCATGTTAAATACATTAGAAAATAGTATTAGTATTTTTTTGTGATCATTTTCGGCATTTAATTCTATTCGATCTATAACATCTTTCATTGAATCATTGTTGTGGTGGGTTTGGATTTTCGTATGTATTGTACTATAAAATGCAGGAACATATTCAATATCATTTTCCATGATTGAAATATGTGTATCAAATTTTTTGTTCTGATGTAGAAGCTGGAAATTTTCGTTCAAGAGTGTAGAAAATAATAAGTTAGAAGAATTTTGAGATAGCCCGCTTATTATCTGACGAGGATTTGAATCCGAAAAAATATTCCATCTTGAGAATAAGAGAACAATTGGTTTCATTCATTGCCTTCCGAATAGATTTTGTCCATATCGCTAATTTTATTGCGGAGAAAGTCGATCTCAGTTTTATAAAGCTCTTTTCGCCAACCAGATTTTAATTGTTTATACTGCATTTTTCGAAATGCGAGACTTGTTGCTGCTCTAATATATTCTTTTCTAAGACTTTCGTCAATCCATCCATGCTTTCTTCTAACAGAATAATAGGGGATAACTGATAAATATTTTGGATTGAAAAAATTATTGTCCGACTCTTCATTTAACTCTCTTAGGATAATTTTTTGCTCAAGGTAAACAGACGAAAGGAATAAAAGAAAAATCATCAAGATTACAGAAATGCCATAAACAATTCCCAATAGGAAGGTCTCTGAGAAGCTGACAGATGCATTCCAGAATGCATGCAGAAATATCGCGCCTATCAATCCTATGAAACCAATGAAATATTTTTGAATCCTAGGTTTAAGTTTTGCATAACCGAGTGCTAAGCCAAACAATCCAGTAGATGAGCAGTGAATTAGGGCAGTCAAAAAGGTTCTAATAACGACAAGGTAAATCCATGAGTTGTAATCAGCGGAATGAGAAATAAAATAAAGAAAATTTTCTGACATGCCGAATCCTAAACCAATTGCACTGCCGTAAACAAAACCATCAGTGATATTGTCGTAACTCCTGTACGAAAGCATGATTAATAAGAAAATCCCTTTAGTTATTTCCTCAATAACGGGTGCAATTAAAATTGTACCAGCCAACTCGTGTACTGCTTCGTTCGGTATGTACAATTTCAGAATTCCATGAAGACTAATACTCCAGATAAGTCCTAAGATGACAGCACCAACTGCACCCCAAAAAAAGTGAATGAAGACAAGTTTTAAAGGCTCTCTTTCGTTCCGGTCGAGCCACCAGATTATGATAACATAAGTTAACATAGGAACGACTGATGCAAGCAATGAAGCCAAATAAAACATATTGACCGATTATTTACTTATTATCCATTGAAAAATTTCTTTAAGCTTTGGAGCTTTGCCATAGCTTAAAATCCCAATTTTGAAAATTCTTCCTGCAATAAAAATTACAATTAATATTCCGAAGATCATTACGCCAATCGTAAGAATGAACTCCATTAAAGACGGCTGCACAATGTTAATTTTCATTGTCATGATTGGAGCTGTTGTGAAAGGAATGTACGATAGAATCTTGACTAAATCGGAATTCGGTTCGTTCATAATTTGGAATGAAAGCATGATGGGGACAACAAGAATTAAACTAACATAACTCGTAAACTGCTGAGCTTCTTGTTCGGTATTTGCGAGAGAACCGATGGCAACAAAAATCGCAGCATAAAAGACATAGCCAAGTGCAAAATAAATAAAAATCAATATTAGATTTTCTAAATTTATAAAGGTTGCCCCAACGGGTCCAGAAATTGCAATTCCCAATAATCCCCAAACAACAACTTGAGTTAAACCTAGTGCACTCAGACCAATAATCTTGCCCGCCATTAATTGGCTTGATGTACAAGATGAAACGAGAACTTCAATTATTCTATTAGATTTTTCCTCGACAACACTTCTAACAAGCATTCCACCTGTGAAGATGATCATCATCATTAAAAGCAAAATAAAAATATATGATGACCAAAAAGTTTCCATGAAAGAAGTTTCTTTTTCTTCACCGGATTGGGAAATCTTGACGGATTTTATCTCGAATTTTTTCTTAAAGCTTTCGACAAGTTCAGTTGAAAGTCCTGCCGCAATTATTTTTCGATCGGAAATGATTTCGTTTAACTTCTTCTCAAATCTGCTGATGTCTTTAATATTTGAAACGTTCTCTCCGCGGAATTCCATTACTATGGAATCTGCTGATTCCTGCTTAACAAAAATATATCCATCTATTTTGTGCTGGAAAACAAAATCATCTGCCGAAGTTTTGTTCTTCTCGCAATCTTCTCCACCATCCTCAATTTTCCTGAAAATATAACTTGGCTGATTAGTTTTAGTTTTATAAATGCTCATTGCCTCATGAAAATCGTTGAAAAGGGAAATGTTACATTCAATGAATCCAAATGCTTTTGTTTCCGATTCTTCATCCGGCTTCAAAATAGTTGGAATAAAAGCCATCCCGACTATAATAACAGGAAATAAGATCATGAAAATCAAGAATGCTTTCGTTTTTACCTTCTCAATATATTCCCATTTTGCTATCGAAAATATTTTTTTCATTGTACCACCCCCGCTTTTTCGTTAGCATTTGATACAGCTTCAATAAAAATCGAATTAAGTGAGGGCTCTTTGAGATCAAAACCGGTAATTTCGTATTTTTCTATTAAACGCCTTAACAGTTTCTGAGAATCAATTCCGATTTTCAAAACGACTTCAGAATAGTTTTCGTAAATATCGGCACTTGAGACTTCGGGAAAATCTAGAATATCTTTTCCTAACTGCGGTGATTTGATAATTAATGAAAGCTTCCCAAAATTTTTCTTAATCTCAGTCAATTTACCTTTTAAGATCTCTTCACCTTTATTAATAAGGAGAATCTGGCTGCATAATTTTTCGGCTACTTCCATTTGGTGCGTTGAAAGAATAATTATCTTTCCCTCATCTAGGAATTCCTGAATGAGATTTTTTATTAACTGCTGATTAATTGGATCAAGTCCTGCGAAGGGTTCGTCCAAAATTAATATTGTCGGATTATTGATTACTGCGGCGATAAACTGAATTTTCTGTTGATTTCCTTTGGAGAGTTCGTTAACCTTTTTGTTCAAATAGTGTTCTATCTCTAATTTTTTGAGATAATGTTTTGTCTGATTTCTTGCATGTGAAGCTGAAAGCCCGCGAAGTTCTCCGAAATAACTAATGACATCCACCACGCGGCTTTTTGAGTAAAGACCTCGTTCTTCAGGAAGGTAACCGACTTTATTGCGAAAATTTTCATCTGCTATTTCACCGTTGAAATTTATTTCCCCGCGATCCGGTTTGATTATATCTAGTACACACCGAATTGTCGTTGTTTTTCCCGCACCATTTGGGCCGAGAATTCCAAAAATTCTTCCTGGTTCAACGGTAAATGAGACGTTGTTAATTGCGACGACATTTTTAAATTCTTTATGGAGATTTTTAATGCTTAACATTGCGTTCAAATTATGAGTTAGTAACATTTAATTCAACTGTTTTTAGTTTTACATGATTATCGAATATTATGATTGAGTTCAGAGAGCTTAAATTAAATATTAGTACCTTAGAATCTAAGTCTTGACCAGAAATGGCAAAATATTTTATGCTCTTGAATAATTTATACTTGGGATCAACACCAAGTTTTTAATTTTCAAAATAGTTGTTATTAGTATTCTACCAAAAGAAGTGATATAATACTTATATGTATTCCCGAATTTTTTAATCAATCCGTGAAGTCGTAATCGTTTAAGGGTTCGCGATATTTGACTTGGTGTGCTAAATGATAAAAATTTCTTGAGATGTTTACTTCTGAATCCGTCAATTAAACCCAGAATTGTCATTAGAAAATGAGTGAGTTTTAGCAGTTTATTACTA
>CAZNDS010000226.1:0-4565 GCA_964571865.1 uncultured Ignavibacteriaceae bacterium
TTGAATTAACCATAAGAGAAGTACGTCTACTTAAAGAACAAAATAAAAGTGATTCTATATGCCCTATTAAAGAAGAATGCCATATTTGTCATATTGGTTATGTTATTCCGGTAAAATATACTGATAAAGATGGTAAAGAGTATAATTACTCAGAAATTAAGCCTAAGATTAAGAATTTAGATCCTGATACGGTAATGGAGCGTATATTTGGTCTTTAAAACTTCGTTTTTTTGATTTTTTAACCTTATTTTTGCTTTACTTCATGAAACTTTGAAATTCCTAGACATCAAGTTAAGCCCTGCGGGCAATTACTTAAGTAAGTTCCAAATTTTAGCTGAATGAAGGGATGTTTCTCGCAGCGGATTTAAATCAAGCATAAAATTTACAGGAGGTAAATTGCTTGATTTCCCTCGCAGCCTAACAGGAGGTTAGGCGAGAATGAGCGAGAGAAATATACCTTCACTTGGCAACTAAGCAAACTTTGAAATTCCTAGACATCAAGTTAAGCCCTGCGGGCAATTACTGACGCGATTTTAATATTTTTACTGAAATTAGATTATTTTCATTGGAAATTATATTAATTATAATTATAATGTCTTTATTATGGAAATAGTAACTGGTATTAAAATTAGAGATATTTTATTAGATAACCAAAATTGGTTTAAGCTTTTTCTCAAATATCCTAAGTTAATTCGTAAGGCTATTATTATAAATGTTCTAAAAATTATAGTATGTCGCACTTCATTTCTTGGTTATCATCAGTATGTATGCCCTACTTGTAATAAATCTATAAAAGTTCCTCATTCTTGTAAATCAAGGTTTTGTCCTTCTTGTGGCAAGAAAGCTACTGATAATTGGATTAAAACAAGCATTAATGCCTTTCCTAAAACTACTTATCAGCATATTACTTTTACCATATCCCATAAGCTTTGGGACTTCTTTTGGATGAATCGTTATCTATTAAATAAAGTTTCTGCTCTTGCTGTTAATGTTATTAGATCTAAAGCCAGAAAACAGGGATATTTACCAGGTATCTTTACCTCTCTTCATACTTTTGGCCGCGATCTTAAAAGTAATATTCATATTCATCTCTCTACTACGGTAGGAGGTCTCTCTTTATCTCGCGATTCCTGGGTTAAAGGTAGTTATTTCTATCATGATACTCTTAAAGAGATGTGGAAATATGCTATTATTTCTCTACTCCAAAATGAGTTTAAAGCAGGTCGACTTAAACTTCCTCCTTATCTTAGATATATTAAAACAGCTTCTTGCTTTTGTTCCTGGATGACCCCTATATTCCATAAGAAATGGAATGTCTTCCTGCAAAAGACCTCTGATAACCTAAAAGCTAATATAGAGTATTTAGGTAAATATCTTAAGCGTCCTCCTATTGGAGAAACTAGAATACTTAATTATGATGGTAAATTAGTTACTTTTAAATATTTAGATCATTATTCTAAGACTACTTTTATTATGAGCTTACCTGTTCTTGAATTTATTTCCAGACTTATAAGGCATATACCTGATGCTTATTTTAGAGTTATTAGGTATTATGGCTTCTTGTCTAATAGAACCAGAAGCAAGCTTTTACCGATTGTCTATAATTTACTTAAGGAGAAGAAACATCTCTTCAATAAAGTGTTTATTCCCTGGAGAAGTATGATTTTGAATTCTTTTAAGCTTGATCCTCTACGTTGTTCTATTTGTAATTCTTTTATGAAATTATCTTTTATAGTTTTTCCTAATAGTCAAATATCTCTTCTGGATAAACATAAGGAGATTGCTTTTGGCTTTTTTTAGCTTCTTTAAAAAGAATAAGCCTATATTAGTTAGATGTACCCATTGTTATGATGAATTTGAATTAACCATAAGAGAAGTACGTCTACTTAAAGAACAAAATAAAAGTGATTCTATATGCCCTATTAAAGAAGAATGCCATATTTGTCATATTGGTTATGTTATTCCGGTAAAATATACTGATAAAGATGGTAAAGAGTATAATTACTCAGAAATTAAGCCTAAGATTAAGAATTTAGATCCTGATACGGTAATGGAGCGTATATTTGGTCTTTAAAACTTCGTTTTTTTGATTTTTTAACCTTATTTTTGCTTTACTTCATGAAACTTTGAAATTCCTAGACATCAAGTTAAGCCCTGCGGGCAATTACTTAAGTAAGTTCCAAATTTTAGCTGAATGAAGGGATGTTTCTCGCAGCGGATTTAAATCAAGCATAAAATTTACAGGAGGTAAATTGCTTGATTTCCCTCGCAGCCTAACAGGAGGTTAGGCGAGAATGAGCGAGAGAAATATACCTTCACTTGGCAACTAAGCAAACTTTGAAATTCCTAGACATCAAGTTAAGCCCTGCGGGCAATTACTGACGCGATTTTAATATTTTTACTGAAATTAGATTATTTTCATTGGAAATTATATTAATTATAATTATAATGTCTTTATTATGGAAATAGTAACTGGTATTAAAATTAGAGATATTTTATTAGATAACCAAAATTGGTTTAAGCTTTTTCTCAAATATCCTAAGTTAATTCGTAAGGCTATTATTATAAATGTTCTAAAAATTATAGTATGTCGCACTTCATTTCTTGGTTATCATCAGTATGTATGCCCTACTTGTAATAAATCTATAAAAGTTCCTCATTCTTGTAAATCAAGGTTTTGTCCTTCTTGTGGCAAGAAAGCTACTGATAATTGGATTAAAACAAGCATTAATGCCTTTCCTAAAACTACTTATCAGCATATTACTTTTACCATATCCCATAAGCTTTGGGACTTCTTTTGGATGAATCGTTATCTATTAAATAAAGTTTCTGCTCTTGCTGTTAATGTTATTAGATCTAAAGCCAGAAAACAGGGATATTTACCAGGTATCTTTACCTCTCTTCATACTTTTGGCCGCGATCTTAAAAGTAATATTCATATTCATCTCTCTACTACGGTAGGAGGTCTCTCTTTATCTCGCGATTCCTGGGTTAAAGGTAGTTATTTCTATCATGATACTCTTAAAGAGATGTGGAAATATGCTATTATTTCTCTACTCCAAAATGAGTTTAAAGCAGGTCGACTTAAACTTCCTCCTTATCTTAGATATATTAAAACAGCTTCTTGCTTTTGTTCCTGGATGACCCCTATATTCCATAAGAAATGGAATGTCTTCCTGCAAAAGACCTCTGATAACCTAAAAGCTAATATAGAGTATTTAGGTAAATATCTTAAGCGTCCTCCTATTGGAGAACCTAGTGCCTCTTCAAGATTGAATTCGTGGGTAGAGATGCTTTAACTTTATCCGAGCATCCTCCGTGGTAAATTGCCAATCAACTCCTTTTTGTTGTTCGTTACGTTCACATACCCACTTTTTAGTTTCCTTTTCCAAATTCTCAATATCTGGAATCCGCCGATCAAGACACTGTTGCGTTAACACACTAAGTTCTATCTCCGCAATATTGAGCCAACTTCCATGCTTTGGTGTGTAATGGATCTCAAGTCGCTGCGCCAAACGGCGAGCTTCCTCCGGCTCAAATGCTTCATAAAGAGAGGCTATTTTATGCGTGTTCAGATTGTCTACCACTAACCGAATACATTCCGCTTCAGAATAATGTATATCCAAAAGTTCACGGATTTGATGTGCCCAATCTACACTTGTCCTGCGTTCCGTTATATTCACATGTCGCCAACCACCAAGTGGTTCAACAAACATGAAAATATTCGCTGTGCCATTGCGTTCATATTCGTAATCCTCCCGAGCTGGCTTGCCTGGTCCTACCGAAATACTCTTTCGTATTTCCTTAATAAGCTGACGCGGTTGTTCATCCATACAAATTTGTGGTCTTTTGGGATTATATGGTGAACAGTAAACATCAAGAATATCCTCCATGCATGCTATAAACTCGGCATTTTGCTTTGGGGGAATACACCAACATTTTCGCAAGTGAGGCTTTAATTCGTTTTTTTTAATGTTTGCCGAACCGTCTCATGAGAAATACTCTCTATGATATTGAGTTCCACCATCTTATCAGCCAAAAGATGTAATGTCCAACGAACACGCCCCTCTGGTGGTTCACTGCAACTCAAAGCGATTAGTTTAGCTTCCTTTTCTCCATCCAGTAATGGTTTTCGCGAAGGATGAGATGGCTCTTTGCGATTCAGAGCCGACTCTATCCCTCCCTCAACAAAACGTTTACGCAACCTGTAAACATTATCTAGAGAAACAAAAAATACCTTTGTAATTTCTTCATCAGTCCATGCTTCTTTATCTGCATCAACCTTGAGAAGAATATTTGCATGCTTGATTTTCTGAGCAGATGTTTTCCCTTTCGAAATCAATTCTTTCAGAAACTCACGCTCCTCTTGCATGAGTCTTACAACATACTTTTTGTTCATGTCGATCACCTCCATAAAAAAAGTTTCTCTTTATGGATATATCGACACAAATAGGCAACTACTTAAATTAAACTTGAAGAGGCACTAGTCATTTATTAATAAGTAATAATCGATATGTAGTAGTATTTGTGGATCGTAAAGCCAAAAAGGATCAAAATAACACGTC
>CAZNDS010000227.1:0-4563 GCA_964571865.1 uncultured Ignavibacteriaceae bacterium
TTTTTGTTTTACAATAATCAACATAAAAACTGACCCAATGCGGAAAACAGGAGAACTGGGGTAACTTTCAAAATTGAATTTCCCTCCCCTTTTGCATAAATTTGCTATGGTTAGTTAATTGACCAAAGTTTATGTCGAAAATTATATTCCGCAAAAATCAAAATTCAGAGACGAACAGAAAGGTAACCAGTGAAAAAAGAGATTTTTGATATCATAAAGGAAATTCCAAAAGTTTTATTACACGACCATCTCGATGGTGGATTACGATCTCAAACTGTGATCGATCTTGCAAAAGAAATGAAATACACAAAACTGCCAACCACCGATGCCTCCGAATTAGCAGAATGGTTCCATCGAGGTGCCAACAAAGGTAACCTGGTCGAATTTTTGCAAGGCTTTGCTCACACGTGCGGTGTTATGCAAACAAAAGAAGCTCTCGAACGTGTCGCTTTTGAAATGATGGAAGACATGCACAACGACGGTGTCGTCTATGTTGAGACGAGATTCTCTCCTATCTTTCATACAAACAAGGGACTTCATTGGGAAGAAGTTGTTCAAGCTGTTTTGACTGGATTGGAAAAAGGGAAACAAGCATTCGGTGTGGAATATGGTTTGATCATCTGTGCGATGAGGAATATGAAACTATCACTCGAGATGGCGGAACTCGCGGTTGATTTCCGTGATAAGGGAGTAGTTGGTTTCGATCTCGCGGGTGAAGAAGGCGGCTATCCACCGAAAAAACATATCGAAGCTTTCCAATACATCCAGCGTGAGAATTTCAATATTACAATTCATGCAGGGGAAGCATTTGGCAAAGAATCGATCTGGCAGGCGCTTCAGTGGTGCAGTGCACATCGAATTGGTCATGCAACACGACTAATCGAAGATATGGTTATTAAAGATGGACAATTGATTTCCATGGGAACGCTCGCTCAATATGTCCTCGATAAAAGAATTCCTCTTGAGATCTGTCTCCTTAGCAATGTCCACACAGGCGCAGTAAAAAGTCTCGAACTCCATCCTTTTGAAATTTATTATAAATATAAATTCCGGGTTTGTCTTAACACTGACGACAGATTAATGAGCGATCACACATTGACCAAAGAATTTCAGATCGCTTCAGATGTGTTTGGAATTGGACTGGATGACATGGAGAAGCTGACAATCAATGCAATGAAAAGTGCATTCATACCATACAAAGATAGAATCAAAATTATTTACGACGTGATAAAACCTGGATACCAAAAAACCAGAGATAAGTTACTTTCATTAAAATGATCAGGAGAATATGAAACCCTTATTCAAGAATTATAACTTTGAATTTAATTCGACAGAAAAAAAATTATTATCTACATTAACGAAGCAAATTCTCAAGCAAATCGAAGGAGACAACAGATATGCCGGCGAGGTAAGGATTTATCAAAGTATATCTGAAAAATTATCATCACAGCAGGAAGTTATCAAACTAACTAAAGAAGAATCTAAACGACTCGAAACTCAATTGAGTGAAAATTTAAAACAATACAAAGAAGCGATAAAAAAATCCTGGTTCTTCAAAAAATGGATGTACAAGTCATTGATCGGTCAGTACGAAGGACTATTAAATGATCACTTTAGAAAAAGATAGAACATGAGCGAAAGAATAATAAAAGCTCCGAGGGGAACTGAACTTAATACAAAAGGCTGGATCCAGGAAGCCGCCCTAAGAATGCTAATGAATAACCTCGATCCAGAGGTTGCAGAAAATCCCGCTGAATTGATCGTCTATGGCGGAACTGGAAAAGCAGCGAGAAATTGGGAATGCTTCGATGCAATCGTAAAATCGTTGAAAGAACTTGAAGGTGATGAGACACTATTAATTCAATCCGGAAAGCCGGTGGCGGTTTTCAAAACA
The DNA here is from genome assembly GCA_964571865.1 of uncultured Ignavibacteriaceae bacterium. Taxonomy (GTDB): domain Bacteria; phylum Bacteroidota; class Ignavibacteria; order Ch128b; family Ch128b; genus JAHJVF01. The sequence goes on from CAZNDS010000227.1 coordinate 1,895, forward strand.
CATTCGAATGCACCGCGAGTTATTATTTCAAATTCGATGCTCGTACCTCATTGGGCAACATGGGACGAATTCCGAAAACTCGAAGCTCTCGGTTTAATTATGTACGGACAGATGACTGCGGGAAGCTGGATCTATATCGGAACGCAAGGGATTCTGCAAGGAACTTATGAAACATTTGCTGCATGTGCTGATAAATACTTTAACGGCTCACTCGCTGGAAAATTTTTACTGACAGCCGGACTCGGTGGTATGGGTGGTGCACAACCGCTTGCTGCTAAAATGAATGGTGCTGCCTTTCTCGGTGTCGAAGTTGATAGATCACGAATCGAAAAGAGACTTAAAACTGGATATCTCGATTTCATGACTGACAATCTGGATGAAGCTTTATTAAAAATTTCAAATGCACAGAAGAAGCGAGAAGGATTTTCGATTGGCTTACTCGGAAATGCTGCTGAGGTTCTTCCAAATATTCTGGAAAAGAAAGTTATTCCAGATGTGTTAACGGATCAGACCTCAGCACACGATACTCTGAACGGTTATGTACCTTCCGGGATGAACTTTGATCAGGCACTTGCTCTTCGCAAATCTGATCCAGGAAAATATATCGAGCTTTCAAAGAAATCGATTGTCACTCACCTAAATGCGATGCTCGAGTTCCAAAAACTCGGAAGCATTACCTTCGATTATGGGAACAATATTCGCGGTGAAGCTTTTGCCAATGGTGTGAAAAATGCTTTCGACATTCCAGGCTTTGTGCCAGAATATATACGCCCATTATTCTGTGATGGAAAAGGTCCATTCAGATGGGCGGCACTTTCAGGAGAACCGGAAGGCATTTATGAAACTGACAATGCCATTATTAAAGCATTCCCTGAAAATAAATCTCTCATCCGCTGGATTGAATTAGCACAGAAACACGTTCATTTTCAAGGATTGCCGGCACGAATTTGCTGGCTTGGTTACGGAGAACGTGCAAAGATGGGAAAAATATTTAATCAGCTCGTGAGAGATAAAAAAGTGAAAGCACCCATTGTTATCGGCCGTGATCATTTAGACTGCGGCTCTGTAGCTTCGCCAAACCGGGAAACAGAAGCAATGAAAGACGGAAGTGACGCAATTGCAGATTGGCCAATACTCAATGCTTTATTAAATACTATCGGAGGTGCAAGCTGGGTTTCCGTGCATCACGGCGGCGGTGTTGGAATGGGTTATTCGATTCATGCTGGAATGGTGATCGTTGCCGACGGTACAATTGAAGCAGAAAAAAGATTAGAAAGAGTTTTAACTTACGATCCTGGCATGGGAATCGTCAGACATTCTGATGCCGGATATGAGCGTGCAATTCAAAATGCCGTCGAACATAAAATAAAAATTCCGATGCTTAAGAAAAATATTAATCAATAATTTTTTGGAGAGGAGAACAAAATGAAAGTATTAGTTGCAGATAAATTTCCAGATATTTACATCAACCAGATGAAGGAATTAAAGCTTGATGTAGTGTACAATCCCAAACTCGGTGAAAACAATTTACCCGAATCAGCAAAGGATGCAGATGCAATTGTTGTTCGGTCGACAATTGTAAACGAAAAAACAATTACAAATGGAAATAATTTAAAATTAATCATTCGAGCCGGTTCAGGTGTAAATAATATTGATGTTAAAGCTGCAAGTGCAAAAGGAATTCCTGTAACAAATTGTCCCGGGAAAAATTCAATCGCTGTTGCAGAACTTGCTATGGGCATGGTCGTTGCACTCGATAGAAAAATTCCGGATAACGTTAAAGATTTTAATTCGAGTGTTTGGAATAAGGCAAAATATTCAAAAGCCGAAGGAATTTTTGGAAAGACGCTTGGCATAATCGGTGTCGGAAATATCGGAAAAGAAATTGCCAAACGTGCTCAAGCTTTTGGAATGAAAGTGATCGGCTACGATGTAGTTAAGAGTGAAGGGATAGGAGTCGAATATTATGAAAATGTTGAAAAGTTAATCTCCGAGTCAGATGTAATCACTCTTCACGTTCCGGCAAATCCTCAAACAAAAGGGATGTTCAATGATAAGCTGTTCGGCTTGATGAAAAAAGGAGCCATGCTTATTAACACTTCACGTGCCGATGTAATTGATGAAGATGCTTTAATAAAAGCAGTTAAAGAAAAAGGGATTACAGCCGCAGTTGATGTATTTAAAGGTGAGCCTGAAGGAAAAGATGGAGCAGTAAATTCAAAGCTGCAGAATGTTGATGGTATTTATGTTACGCATCACATTGGTGCTTCGACAGAACAAGCTCAAAATGCTGTAGCTGAAGAAACCGTGAGAATAATTTCCGAATTTCAAAAAACTGGCAAAGCCATCAATCGTGTGAACTAGAAATTTCTTATCAGAAATTGATTTAAAACAAAAAAGATGCTGTCTCTGAAGTAACGTTTTCTCCCAACGGGATGACGAAGTCATTCCTATGGAAGCGAACTTATGATACAGAATCTTTTTTTATTCCATTTACTCAAAGCTAGCAGAATGATAAATCCCTCAACATCCAGCTTATCTGTAAAGAAGCGACATCTTTTTCCGGTTTTGAGATAATGTGTAAAACCCAACTTCTTTAAAGCCTATAGCACGCTCTTCGGAGAAGTTGGGTTTTTCTCAATCGAACTGATCTCAAAAAATAGGGAAAA
>CAZNDS010000228.1:0-4498 GCA_964571865.1 uncultured Ignavibacteriaceae bacterium
ACTAATGAAATTATCAGTAAAATTAATTGGAGAAGTGGATTAGAAATTGAAATCCTCAAACGCAGCCAGGACAACCAATATTATCTTCTGGAAATTAATTCACGCCTTCCTGCTTGGGTTTACTTGACCGAGCAAGCAGGTCAAAATTTACCTTATGCAATTGTTCAGCTTGCCTTAGGTAAGAAGATAGAATCATATAAAAATTATGAGATCGGAAAAATGTTCATCCGCTGTTCGTATGATCTTATTTCTGATATGAAAACATTCGAAAAAATTTCTGTATTCGGAGAACTGTAATGGAATCACAAAAGAAGAAATATGTACGTCCAATTATCGCAAGGCAGCAGCTTGGAATGATGAATAAATTTGGTAAAGCGCCAATTTCTATTTTGATAGATAGGATTGACGATTTCGCTGTGAGTGATCTTGCAGAAAAATACGGTTCGCCTTTATTCGTAATATCGGAAAAGAAACTGAGAGAGCAGCAAAGAGATGCGCTCAGAATATTCAAAACGAGGTATCCTAAAGTTCAATTTGCCTGGTCGTATAAAACAAATTATTTAGATGCTGTATGTTCTGTGTTTCATCAAGAAGGTTCCTGGGCAGAAGTTGTATCTGAATTTGAATACGATAAAGCACAGCGTCTTGGGATTCCGGGAAACAAAATAATTTTTAATGGACCGGATAAATCGAAAGCGGCTCTATTAAAAGCAATAAAAGATGGAGCGAGCATTCATATCGATCATTCTGATGAATTATACACTTTGCTCGAAGTTGCCGAACAAAACGGTAAAACAGCCAAAGTTGCAATAAGAATCAATATGGATGTTGGAATCTATCCGAAGTGGGATAGATTTGGTTTCAATTATGAAAACGGTGAAGCTCTCGACGCTATTAAGAGAATCATGCTAGCTGAAAACTTGAAACTGATCGGATTGCATTGCCATATCGGGACATATATGTTATCGACTTCTGCATACAGAATTGCTGCTTCAAAAATGACTCTTCTATATAAGAAAATTTCGACTGAACTTAATCATTCACTGGAATATATTGACTTAGGTGGTGGTTTCGCGTCAAAGAACACGTTACATGCACAGTATCTAGATGCTTCAGGAATCGTCCCGACTTTTGAAGATTATGCGGATGCAATTACAAGTGGAATCTTCGAACATAATCTTAAACCGTCTGAACTCCCAATGTTGATTTTGGAAACTGGTAGAGCGCTTGTAGATGAATCCGGTTATTTAATAACAAAGATCATTGCACATAAAAGATTAAGCAATGGAAGACGTGCAGTAATTCTTGACGCAGGTGTAAATATCTTATTTACGAGTTTTTGGTATAAGCATCGCATCACACCGACCAAATATTATGGTGAACATACGGAAGATTCAATTGTCTTCGGAAATCTTTGTATGAATATTGATGTAATTCGAGATGGAATTCAACTCCCGCCAATTCCAGTAGGAGATTTATTAGTGATACAGAATGTTGGCGCTTATAATATGACACAGTGGATGCAATTCATTAGCTTAAGACCTAAAGTTGTGATGATTATGGAATCCGGAAATGTTGAAGTTATCCGCGAGAACGAATCTCTTGAATACATTACACAATTGGAAAAAGTCCCCGAAAGTTTGAAGATCAGATGAATTTGAAATTTGTAATAGATTCAACAGTATACAGCTATGCACAAATTTTCTTTTCTAACCGGAAATGGTTTGGGCTGATGATTTTAGCTGCTACTTTCGTAAATCCACTTAGCGGCTTGATAATTCTTGGCTCTGTAATTTTCACAAATTTATTTGCATACCTATTGCAATACGATAAAGCAAAGATTACGCTTGGATTTTTTGGATTCAATGGCTTGCTGTTCGGAGCAGCAATGACTTTATTTTATGAAACTGATCTTACATTTTTGTTTTTGTTGGTTGTTTTTCTCGTTGTTACATTTTTTATAACAACTGCTATCGAGAATTATTTTGCTGTTGGATTCAATTTACCGGGTCTTAGCTTACCGTTTGTTCTTTCGATTATTCTCTTTATCATCTTTAATCAAAATTTAGGAGCTTTGAACGGTAGAATAGATTTTTCCGCTAACTCTGATTTCTATTCTTTTTTTCCTGATAGTTTTCAACTATTTTTCAAATCCCTTGGATTGCTGCTGCTTCAAACCGACATTCTTTCCGGAGTAGTAATTTTTGTTGCAATGCTTATTTTCTCAAGGATAATGGCCGTTCTAGCGATTCTTGGTTTTTCTTTCGGACTATTTTTTATCTCTACACTGCCACAGCACATTGTGTATGATTTAACGCTTCCAATATTATTTAATTCGATTATTACTGCCATTGCTCTTGGCGGTTCGTTAATTATTCCATCAAATAAATCAATTATAAGTGTTTTAGTTGGGACTCTTTTCATAATTATTTTTTCGGTTATCTTTTCACATTTGTTTTCATCTCTTCAGGTTCCACTTTTAGTCCTTCCATTTAACCTAGTCGTTTTGCTTTTAATTTATGGTTTGAAATTCCGTGAGAAGTTCGGTGATTTAATTTTGCTGTACTTCAAGCCCGGTTCACCGGAGGAAAATTATTATTATCATCAGAATCGTGCTTCAAGATTTGAGAGATACAAATTTGTTAACGTCGATCTTCCATTTCATGGTGAATGGATGGTTGCACAAGCAATTGACGGAGAACATACACATAAAGATAATTGGAGATATGCATTTGACTTTGTTATAGTTGACGATAAGAAGAAAATGTATCGTGGAGATGGTCATTCTCTTAAACAGTACTTTAGTTTTGGATCGCCAGTTTTAGCTCCGCTGAAAGGCAAAGTTGCCAAGGTAATTGAAGATGTTGATGACAATGATATCGGTAAGTTCAACTTAGAGCAAAATTGGGGGAATACAGTTGTTCTAGATCACGGCATGAATCTATTCAGTGCTGTATCTCATTTAAGGAAGAAGTCACTAAAGGTTAAAGAGGGAGATGAAATAGAAAGCGGAGATATAATCGGTGCATGTGGGAACAGCGGTCGATCACCGGAGCCGCACATTCACTTTCAATTTCAATTAAGTGAAAAAGTCGGGACTAACACATATAAATTCCCATTCGGTCATTATCTGCTTCGCACTGAAAATGGATTCATATTAAAGAGTGCTGAATATCCAGATAAAGGAGATTTAATTCAGAATCTAGAAATAAACAAAACTTTGAAAGACGCTTTCAATTTGAGGCTTGGCGATAAGTTGAAATTCAGATTCAATAAAGCCGGTAAAGAACATTTCGAGGAGTGGGAAGTTAAACTCGATCTTACTAATACACTATTCATTCAAAATTCTAGTAATGCTACTGCAACGTTCTATAACGATGGTGAAGTGTTTTATTTCACGAGTTACGTTGGCAAGAAAAACACAGTGCTATATCATTTTTATCTTGCTTCGACGCAAGTTCCATTCTGTTCGAAGGAAAATTTGTATTGGGAAGATTCGTTTCCATTATTTTTAACGGCAGGCTACCAACTTAGAATATTAAGTGATTTTCTCATTTTATTGTTTAATCCATTTAGGGCGAAAGGGGAATTTAGGATGGTCGAGTTATCCAATAATGAAGAAATATCACATAAAATATTGAATAAAGTCTCATTTTATGGAAAGGGAATTTTTATTTTTTTAACTTCAACAAAATTTTATGAACTTAATATTGCAAGAACTGGAAGACTTCATAGTATTATGTTCATAGAAAACAACTATGAAAAATTCTACGCAGAAATCGTAGATGGAGATTGAAATGAACAAGAAAATATTTTACTTAGTGAGCATCGTAGTAATATTAGTTACTGTAGTTGCCGTCACATCGGCAGTGTATTCCAACAAAGCTGACGGCAGGATCAATGCTTTTAATAATTCAATCGCTCAAGCCGAAAAGGGGAATTACACCGAAGCAATCAAGGAACTGAATAATATATATTCAAATTTCACGAACGACTATCTAATTAATCTCAGATTGGGCTACTTATATTATCTCACAAAAAAATATGATGAATCTATAAAATTCTATTCAAAAGCTGTTGAATTGAGAAATAGTCAGTCGGTAGAAGCGTATCTCGGTTTAGTTTTACCGCTTGCCGCGAAGGAAAGATGGAATGATGTTGCAAAAACTTATGATAAGATACTCTCTTTAGACCCAAACAATTACACTGCAAATCTGAGACTCGGACAGATACTGATGAATAAAAAAGAATATAAAAAGGCAGATCAATATTTATCGAAAGTCAATCGGTTGTTCCCGAGCGATTATGAAGCAAATCTATACTACGGCTGGAATTTATTTTATTTAAATCGAAAAGCCGAGGCAAAGGAAAAATTCATTTATGTTTTAATGGTAAGTAAAAACGATGAGTCTGCATCTGAGGGACTGAAGCTTGTCAATTAAAAACTTATAGTGGTATAAAAACGAGTCATGTTAGGTAACGAAACTCATCCTCCAGC
>CAZNDS010000229.1:0-4496 GCA_964571865.1 uncultured Ignavibacteriaceae bacterium
TACATCAACCATCATCCATTCCCCCTCCCCCCTATCTTGATTGTTGAAAAAGTGTAGATGATATTGCAAATCATTGATTTAATAGTCATATTTAGTATAGGTAAAAATGGATAAAGAGCAACACGCAAAATACTGGGTTGATAGCTCTGAAGAAGACTGGATTTCTGCAGAGGAAATTTGTCAGAAAAACGAGAGAAAACATTTTGCCCTTTTTATAGCACACTTAAGCTTAGAAAAACTTCTTAAAGCCCTTTATGTAAAAAAGTTTATAAACATGATCTTTATTTACTCGCATCAAAATGTGAAATTGAACTGACTGAAGAAAAAATCGCCGAGTTAAGGCTGATAAACGAATATAATCTCCAAACAAGATATCCTGAATACAAAGACAGTTTTTATAAGAAGTGTACATTCGATTTTGTAAGCACTGAATTAATTAGAATAAATAAACTAAGACAATGGATATTAGATACAATAAAGAATACGCCATAAAAAAAGCCAAAGAGTTAGAAAAAATTTTAAGAGACAATAACATCAAAATTCAAGCTATGTATCTCTTTGGCTCTTTTGCCAACGGTGATGAAGCGGATTTAGAGTGGTCTGATATTGATATTGCCATAGTTTCTGAAAACTTTGTTGGATTCAGATTAGAAGACAATAAAGTTCTTATTCCATTAGCAATCAAAGTAGACCCCCGCATTGAAACTCATCCATTCACTCCAACCGATTTCGAAAACTCTCCCTTTGCAAAAAGCGAAATAGAGAAAAAAGGTATTCTAATAGAAGTATAACAATTCAAGCCAATCGAGATAAGACACAACTACGAAAAATTCAAAATAGCCTGCCCCTAAAAATTATGCCGATGGCGGGTCGGCGCTGTGGTTGGAGTTTATAGAAGTATGAGGAAGAAAAACGCTTAAATGGTGTTGCAAATTGTTTAATATGTTTTTATTATTTCACAAAAAGGATGTACGATTGTGGAGAAAAATCTTCTAAACAGAATTACTATAAATCAAGATATTTGTCATGGAAAGCCTGTGATCAGAAATCTAAGATATCCAGTAGAAACGATACTCGAACTTTTAAGTTCTGGTATGACTACTGAACAAATTCTAACAGACTATGAAGACCTTGAAAGAGACGATATTTTAGCTTGCTTACAATACGCAGCTAAACTAAGTCAAGTCAAAAGTATCAACAAAATCGCAATATGAAATTTCTTGTTGACGCTCAACTCCCGAAGGAAATCTCTTTATACCTGCGAAGCGAAAACTTTGATTCTATTCATACACTAGACCTCCCGTTAAAAAACTCAACCACGGACGAAGAAATAAACAGAATATCACTTGAAGAAAGAAGAATAGTTATCACAAAAGACACTGACTTCATCAGTTCAATAAAATTCTTTCAGAGACCGTATAAATTATTATTAATAACCACCGGGAACATCTCAAACAGACGCTTAAAAGAAATCTTTGTTAAACAATTAAATGAATTAGTTAATTTATTCAACACACATTCATTCATTGAATTGACAAAAGAGTCTGTAATTATTCACGATTAGCAGAGACTAATTAATCACTAAAATTTACTGCCCATCTAAAATAAAACCCAGCTACGAAAAATTCAAAATCGCTTGCCTCTAAAAATTATGCCGATAGCGGGTCGGCGCTGTGGTTGGAGTTTATAGAAGCATGAGGAAGAGAGGATAGTGTGAAGTGCGGAATGTAGAATGTGGAGTGCGGGGCGATGCACTGAGCTTGTCGAAGTGTGTGGAGTTGAGGCATAACCATTTTTCCATTTTCCATCTTCCATTTTCTGTTTTCCATTTTCCATCTTCCATTTTCTGTTTTCCATTTTACATCAACCATCATCCATTCTCCCTCCTATCTTGATTGTTGCAAAATAGTTGGGTAATTTTCAGATGAAATAATGAAGATGGATACCTTTGATGATATATACGGCCGAAAGATTAGATTTACAGAAGAAAGATGGAAGCATATTGAAAACGAACATCCAGAAATGTCAGGGCAAATTGATAAAATCAAAGGGACACTTCTGAATCCAGATAAAATTATAAAATCAAAAACAGACGAAAGTGTAGAGCTATTCTATCAATACTATCCAATAACGCCGGTTACAAGTAAGTACCTATGTGTTGTTGTAAAACTTTCACGCAATGATTTATTTGCTATAACAACTTATTTCACAGACACAATTAAGAAAGGAGAACTACTATGGGAAAAGAAATAAAAGTCTGGTATGATAAAGAAGGAGATTATCTCGAAGTAATTTTTGAAAAGAAACACGGATATTTCAAGGAAACAGAAAACGACGCCGTAATGGAAAAAGTTGATAATGATGGTAACGTTATAGGATTTTCTATACTGAAAGTCAGCGACCTGAAAGGCAGAGAACCTATCTCCGTAAGCCTTAAAAGTGAGGCGGCTTGAAAAAGGTCATGCATGGCTCTCCCTTTGCAAAAAGCGAGGTAAAATAGAAAAAAATTTTAACAACATTTTAAGGTTCTTATAATGAAAAATTTCATAGCGATATTTGTGCTAACGGTTACAATTTCCTTTTCACAAGAACTAACAACACCCGAGCAACTTAAAAATCTTTCTGAAGAAATTAAAAATCGCCCCAACAGCTTTTGGGCATATGCTTCATTCTGGAAATTAAAATTTTCACTTACAAAATCATTCGATACTCTATATATATACAAAAAAGAATCTGAAGAGCAACTATCGGCTTTAAAAACTAACTACGGAGAAAGCGATTCGCTCCTCAACTGCCAGGCTGTTATATATTACCACTACGGCAAAACCCTAACTTCGTTGTTAACCGGCGTGGTTTTTGAGTGGCAAGACGTAAGAAATAAATACAATGAAATAATTGAAAAAATCCCCAGTGAAAAAAGAACGGAAGAAGTAAACAAAATTTATAAAGAGGAACGGCAGTTAAGCGAACAAATCAAAATCCAACAAAAGAATATAAATAAGTCCGCAGAAGAATTTTTGAACAAGCCCGCACCAGAGTTCGAGTTTGAAACTCTCGACGGAAAGAAAACAAAACTTTCCAATTACAAAGGTAAAGTCATTCTGCTCGATTTCTGGGGAACTTGGTGCGCACCGTGCGTTGCTGAAATTCCGAACTTGAAAAAAGTCTACGATGAATTTAAGAACAAAGACTTCGAGATTATCAGCATAAGCAGTGACGCGTTCATTAAGCAGTTCGATAAAGACAAACTACGAGAGTTTACACAAAACAAAAAAATGGACTGGATACAAGTGCTGGATGACGTTGACCAAAGAATTCATAAGCTTTATAAAATCAATTCATGGCCAAGTCTTTTTTTAATAAACAAAGAAGGCATGGTCATAAAAACATCGATTGATCTGCGCTGGCCAATGTTAGAAAACGCATTAAAAGATATATTTACAAACAAATCTTCCGAATGAGCCCGGTAAAGCCGTCCACTCGAGCTTTTCAAAGAAATCAAATAGTTCGGGCATTTGGGGAAGGGAAATAAATTAATATGGATTACTCAGAAGACACTTACAATTTCTATCTGAACGAACAGAACAAAAAAAAGCGTAAAGCGCTTGAAGAAAAATACGGAGCCGATTACCACAAAGTGAACGAAAACCTTCCACCCGAAATAGAAAGTCAGTTCCTCGACAATATCAAACAATTCGAGAAGCAGTGGGAAAATGCTGAAATCAAAAAAGTAATAGAAATATTAGGCAATCCCCATTTCAAAAAATTGGAAGATATAAATCCGGAAGAACTTTCCGACGAAATCGATAAGGTTTTAGAAATATATTCTCAACACCAAATCAACATCGACGTTTTAGATGAAGTAACCGAAGAAGATTTTTACCGCTTTCTAACAGAGGAGTTGCCTCAGCATGAAACCACATTCCTGCAAATTGAAGGGATGACAACCAATTACATTTACGAAGAATTTCACCCAAGCGATAAACTTGACGCAAAACAATCAATCGAAGATTTTTTACTTGGAATATTAAACAACGATAAAAAAGATTATCTAACAACTTGGATATCGAAAGAAAAGCTAACGGATTCGGATGGAACGCCAATATCCATAGACGATTTCATCGCTAAATCACGCTCATTATTTTCCGGGTTGCCTTCAGACGTAAAAGAACCAGAAAATAGAGAAATAAACTTTATTGATTTTAACTTTGGCGAAAAAAATCTTGTGGATGTAGACTTGCTGCTTCAACATAAAATGAAACGCTCTACTCGCCGAACTAAACCCACCGTCCCTGCCCGCCACGCTGAACCAAACGAAGCAGGCGGGGCGGGTTCAAACATTAACGAAAAGCTTTTCCGCTTCCGCTTTGAATTAGAAAGAAGCGAGTACGGCGGATTTAAAATCGTTAGATATGAATTAAGAAAATAACCAATAGTGTGTAGTGCGGAATGTAGAATGTGGAGTGCGGAGCGACGCACTGAGCTTGTCGAAGTGT
>CAZNDS010000230.1:0-4477 GCA_964571865.1 uncultured Ignavibacteriaceae bacterium
CACGTTCTGAGTAAACACTAGAAATGTAAACTTAGAAAATTCCGTTCCACTCTGTGTTTCTCCGTGCCTGCTCTGTGAATCTCTGTGAAATGAAAAAAGTGTTTTCACCACAGAGTTACACAAAGAAACACAAAGCTGCTCAGAGCAATGTGCGAGGAGAAAGAGTGAAGTTAAAAAGCAAAAATATTTTTTAGCTGAAGTTTTATATAAAAACCCATGTAAAACCAAATTTTTAAAATCACTTAAAAATTGAAGTTTTTGCTTGACATAGTGAGTCAAATTAGCCAAATTCACGTAGTAACTTTAAGAGAAAATGAATCCGCTTAATTCAAATTGTTGGCAGTTATTTTCTATTTCTAGTTTTAAAATTTTTAGGGCGAATATTTACTTACTTACTATTAATATATATACCCGCTGTTGGAGCGGCTCCGTTTGCAGACGGAAGAATATTTTCGCATTCATTAGTTTCACAAATAAGAGCGGAGGTTTGGGCTTGTCTCTCATCTAAGGATAATATTGATGAGTATACGACAGGATTCATATGACTGAAAATGCACATACAATCCGAACTTAAGAAATGAAACTTTAACCGTTTAGAAGCTAATGGAGTTTAACATGAAAATTAGTAAGGTGTTCTTTTGTAAATTTAATTTGCATTTAAAAACTATATTTAGTTTTACATTACTTTCTCTTTTTACTTGTACACATTTTGTCCATGCCCAGCTTTTTGATAAAATAGATTATGAGTTTGGTGATGAATATTTTGAAGAATCTTCTACAATTCCTGCCTTCGGTCCAAATGGTGTGGTGAGGGCATTAGTTGTCTTCTGTAAATTTTCTGATGACACATTTGATTTATCTCCTTATACTGATCTATGGCCTTCTTCTCAAAATACTCTTCCTTCATGGGCGAGCAGCATCATTGCTCCTGCTGTGTGGTTAAATTATCCTCATCCAAGTATCAGCGGTTATTTTCGAGACATGTCTGGTGGAAGGTTTGATGTAATTGGCGATGTCTATCCCGAACTCTATATACCTGAACAGGAACAAAGTTACTATTGGATTGATAATGGACGGCATATTGGATACCTAGTCGAAGAAATATTAACAAATATTGACCCATGGGTATCCTTCGATGATTATGATAATTGGGACCCGAATGACTACAATGGTAATGGAATAAGAAACGAACCCGATGGTGTAGTTGATATGATAATGATATGTTTTCGTTTTGCCAATACTCTTGAATTGGACTGGAAAAAATATAATCCAAATGCTACAAGCGGTTACCAAGGCATTGCTGGTTTGACTGGAATTCACGGGAAGTTTGGAAATGGAAAGTCAAATTTATCACTCGACAATGTTCAAATCAGTGCACCACCATTAACATCCGGAACATTTCAAAATGGAGTAACAGATTTGCACGGTGGATTACCTGTTCTTGTTCATGAAATTGGTCATTATCTCTTTGGACCTATACATTACAAATTTGGGAATTTTAGTTTAATGGATGGGAATACTGCTGGTCCTATGCTTGGTTTTGAACGAATTAAATTGGGCTGGGCAAATATTGACACAATTAATTCAAATCGATTGAATGAAACAGTAACTGATGGCATTAGCACCGGAAAAATATTTCTAATCAAAACTGTTCCAAATAGAGTTGATTACTTTCTCCTCGAAAACAGAAAAAGAATTTCATATTACGAAAGTTCGTGGTTGAATTATAATGCTGGTCCATTAAAATTTCCATATAATGGAATAATAATTACTAGAATACAGCATGATCCATTACGCATAGAATGTGCTGATGGACGTTGGAATTGGGAGAGGACCAATCATACATGGTTCGATTGCAGTATTTGGGGCGGGCCACCAGTTCAAGGTTCAGGTTGGCTTTATACTTATCCATTTAAGAAAATATCAATGAATAGTATATTTGGTGAAGATGAAATGAATCTACGTGATAAACATACTTCATCTCTTTCATGCAAGATTAGGAACAATCATATTAATTATTTAGGTGAAAAATTTGATTTCTTTAATATGGGATATAATCAAGTTTTCTCTTTATGGAGTAATCCAAATAGTAGAATTTATTCAGGAGTGATTCCTGATACAAACAAAATTTGTATAGAATTAATAAAAGATTCGCTAAATATTTTTTATGTTAACTTTTATACTTCGAATCCTGAGCTTGCCGCTCCATCAAAGCCGCAAAATTTAATACTCTCTTGCACTGCAAATAATAATCCTATCTTAAGATGGTATACTAACAAAGAACCTGATATCACAAGCTATAAAATATACAAGAGGAACTCGAGTGAATTAGGCTTTCAGTATTACTCATCAACCACCGATACATTCTTTATAGATGTAGCCGAACAATGTGTAACTGGGGATCCAATTTCCAATGAGCGCAATATTTACTACAAAGTAACAGCAAATGATAATCAGTCAAAAGAGTCAGTCCCGTCAGATTCGGTATCCACACGAGTTAAAGGCTTGCCTATTGAAAAATCAGTTAGTGCAAATAATTTAATAGAAAATTATTTGGGTCAAAATCATCCAAATCCTTTCAATAGTAAAACTAAGATAAGTTTTTCAGTCAGAGAAACCGGTAAAATTAAATTGAAAAAATTTGATATATTAGGCCGAGAGGTCATTACTTTGATGGATGAAACGAAACCAGAAGGCAGGTATGAAGTAATTTGGGATGCAACAATTAATCCAAGTGGAATTTATTTTTATCAAATTACTTCAGGAAAATTTATTGAAACAAAGAAGATGCTATTAATAAGATAGAAAGGAAGTTTATAAAATGAAAAAAATGATTTTAATCTTTTTGATTCTACCTTTATTAGATGCACAAAGCCAATCGATACAAATTAAAAACTTAGTTAATCTGGACTCTGATAGTTTTTGTCCATCGATTCTGGGGTGGCCAAATGCCTCCTATGGCACTCATTTGTTTTTTAACATAAAAACTGATTCGATAATAAATATTTATGCATATAATTATGCTACGAATAATGATAGTTTTAATAATCTAACAAAACTAACAGATAATAATTTTCTAAATATAAATTTCACACTGAAAGAACTATCTCCTGGTGACAAAGTTATTATATGGCAAACAAATGAAAATGGAAATTATGACGTTGCATTTCGCGCTTATGCAGGTACTCAATGGACACTAAAACAATACCTACTGAATTCCCCCCAAGATGAAATAAATCCAAGTTTTGCCACACGCGGAAAAGTAGGAGAAACCGGGATTGAAATAGTGTATCAAAAGAATAACTCAGTTTATTTTCATTATTACGATATTTTTGGAACTAAAGATCAAATTATATTTCAAACCGAAGATAACGCAAAGTATTCAATTCCAACTGGCTCAGTAGAAACTTATGATCAGAAAACTCGTGGGTACATTGCAGCAATACAAGAAAAACAAAGCGAGTATCCAAAGATTGTCTATAAATTCAAAAACTTTAACGATACACTTTGGGGTGATACCAAAGTAGTCTTTGACAGCGGCTTCTGCAGTAATCCTAAATTCTTTGAACGCGTTTTAAGTTTTGAAAGTGTAATTAATAATAAAAAACAGGTTTATTTTTTCAGTTCACCAAACGATTTTGGAAAAAACTATTTGGCTAATAGACTGAACACGGACACTTCTTTTGAAACATCCAATGTGTCAGTGTTTTTGCTAAATAAATATACCGGAGCTGCTAATGTTTTTTCTAGTCCACATACTTATAAGCTAAAACGAGGCGACTCAAATTTTGTTTATGTTGTTGGCGGCACACGCGGTAATTTGAAAGATTCTTTGATCTATGTAAAATATCCAGACTCAAAACCAACTGTTGGTGCAGTTGAATATCAAAATGGATTTTATAAGTTAATTACTTATACAGTCTGGGAAGATAGTTCAGATGGTAAGTTAGCACTCTTTGGTGTTCGAAGAGAAGACACTTACGGAACTATTGGAGTTGACGATGATAATTTAACAAAACCGAATGATTTCAAGCTATTTCAAAATTATCCCAATCCTTTTAATCCAAAAACTATAATCAAATACTCCATTGTTGATGGACCATGGAGAATGAACAATGTACAAGTAAAGGTTTTTGATTTGCTCGGACGCGAAGTAGCTACACTTGTAAACGAACAAAAGCTAGCCGGGGAATATGAAGTTGAGTTTGATGCTCAAAAGTATGGATTGAGTACCGGAGTATATTTTTATCGACTAACTGCTGGCTCATTTACTTCGACTAAGAAGTTGATTTATTTACGATAGTATTAAAAAACAAACAGGATCGGAGAAACTATCTTTAAGAAATTGAGAGGGAAAACAAATCTTTTTATCATTTTCCTCGTGAGTATTTGAAATCGATACATAGAAAATTTTGTTCCCTCTCTGTGTTTCTCCGTGCCTGCTCTGTGAATCTCTGTGAAAGAACAAAAGCAATTT
>CAZNDS010000231.1:0-4459 GCA_964571865.1 uncultured Ignavibacteriaceae bacterium
CGCCGATTTCAAACGGTCCGATATCAACAAGGTAATCGATTATCGCATTTTGTCCACTGAAAGGATGTTTGAACTTAACTTTATGAATTTTTCCCCACTGCCAGTATTTTGGATCGTTTCCAAATTCTTTTTCCAATTTTGAAATGGCATCGACTAAACTTTTGCGAATGATTTTTTCTTTGGTTTCTGTCTGTTCTGTATTGATGTTGTCAAACCAGGAAGTTGATAGGAATTTTGGCGAAGTTGCGGTTGAATTATTACGATCCATTGGACTAACTGCCGGCTGATTCATACTTTCACCCAATAGCAACTGTAGACTTACCCTATGCGGCACATTACCAACGAAAACAAATTGTTTGAAAAGCTCTTCTCCCATCTCATCGACGAATGTATTTTTCAGAAGCTCAGAATAAAAATAATTGTAAATGCCCGAAGTCTGATCATACTGATTCATTTCTGCATTCCAATTTCTGAAGTAAGTCAGCGCAGTTTCGAGGTTCTTATCTTTTACTTCGACATTTTCGAATGCATTTAAAATGTACCGAGTTACTTTCCATGCATGGGGGGAGTCAACATCATTTTGAAATTTCATGAAATCGTTAGTATTAAATTTTTCTTTTGAAGTGAGGAGTTCATGAATCCGTTCAGCGCGCGATGCAGGCTCCCATAAAGTGCCTATATAATAAGATAGATTGTGCACCGGCAAATTGTTATTAGTTGCAATAAACCCTTCTGCAGGATTTAAGACTTCTGGAAGATTTTCGAATTGGACAAATTTGTTCCAATCAAACTCAGAAGTCATACCGCTTTTTGAAATTATTGGGGAAGGATTATCCCTGATTGGAATTTTACCGGCGGCTTTATAAAAGATATTTCCATCACTGTCTGCACAAAGAAAATTTTGTGCAGGTGCATTGAAATGTCTTAAAGCATTTTTGAATTCGCGATAATTTCTTGCTTTGCTGATCTTGTAGAATGTTAAAACCTCATCACTTAACTCGTAACCTGTCCATGACATTGAGAGTGCATAATCGATTTTTGCTTCACTTGAAAATTCATTTGCCTGATTGATTATTGGTCCTCGGTGAGTTTTCTTTGTTTCGAAAATTACATCGGTGGAATCTTTTACTTTAATTGTATCAGACTTTACTACGAGATTTTTATACTCACCGTTGAAAAGGTATTTCGTTTGAGCCGAGTCGAGTGATTCGATAAATAAATCACAATCATCAAGCATCAGATTTGTAAGTCCCCAAGCAACGTCTTTATTCTTTCCAATAACAACTCCAGGCGAACCGGGAATTGTAACTCCCGAAACCGTAAGTGTTGGTGAGCTTAATGAAACAATGTACCATTTCGAGGGAAGTGAATAAATCAAATGTGGATCGTTAGCTAAAATTGGTTTTCCGCTCTCAGAACGGTTTGATGATACAACCCATGAGTTGCTTCCCGATTGCGAATCATACCAACCCATGAACTCACGAAATGAAACATTCAGTTCGTAAAAATCAGAAAGGTGATTTTGAATAGATTGCACTGAATTAAATCTGGGTAATGATAATTTTTTTAAGTCCGCATCCCGCACTCTGAAATCCGCACTCTTAATAATTGTTGGCGAATCTTCCGGATATTCTGGAATAATTTGGATGAGCTTTTCATACGGAATTTTTTCTGCGAGCTGTCCATATACAACGTCTGTCCACCAGCCCATATTCAACTCCCAAGCCATCAATCGAGCCATGATGAAAGTCTGCCATGGTTCCCACTTCTCAGGCTTGTACGCAAGAAGATCAAACTCTATTTGATAGTTTTCTTTATTGATTCGTAGAAATTCGTTTATACCTTTTGCATAAGAGGAACAGATTCGCTGTGTCTCTTGTGATGATTCTGCAAAAAGTTTCTTTGCTAGTTCCTCGATGCCGATTGTTCTGAACATCATATCAAATTTTATTGTTTTAGTTCCGAATATTTCTGATAATCTTCCCATCCCAGCGCGCCGCAAAAGATCCATTTGCCACATTCTATCTTGGGCATGAACAAAACCCAGCCCAATAAATAAATCATCTTCATTCATTGCTTCGATGTAGGGGATCCCGAACTCATCACGATGGATTTTCACAGATTGATTTAAGGAGGAAACGACAAGCTCTCCTTCAGCTAGCGGAAAAGATTTTGTGATCATTCGATTTACAAAGAACCAAGCAGCAATTGAAACAAGTACAAAAACGATTGCAATACCAATGAGTATTTTTTTATATGGTTTCATTTATAAATTCCTCTAAACTTCTAATAATATCATATTATAGTGGAAGTCCCCAAATCGGTAAAAAATGTACAGTCGTATTATTTATTTTTCTTTTTTCCAGAATGCTCGAAGAAAGTACATAAGCTTGTTTGGGATTGTATTTTGTAATAAAACTTGCAAGCGACTGGGAAACTTTTGCCTGCCGTAATTGCGATTTAATTTCAATGGGTATTAATTCGCTCTCTTTCTCTATTAGGAAATCTACTTCAGCCCCTGACTTTGTACGCCAGAAGTTTAATTTATACTTTTTCATTAGCTCGATCGCTATAAAGTTTTCACGTAATGCACCAACATCAGCTCTATTATGAAAAGAAGAGAAGTTGCTTATCACGCAGTTACGAAATCCTAAATCAAAGAAGTAGGGCTTTGGATTTTTTACTAATTCAACTCGCTTATTTGTGAAGAAAGGATATACCGAGAACGAAATAAACGTTTTCTCAAAAAAGTTTAAATATTTTTTTACAGTTGGAATTGTCAAACTTGAAATTGTTGCTAATTCCTGATACAGACTTATATTTCCTAATTGCAGTGATAATGCTTTTAATAAAGTCTTCAATCTGTAATCATCTGAAAGCGAGAGCATATCACGTACTTCACGCAAAAAGAAAATATCATAAATACTCGAGAGTAAAGTTTTTTTTATCTCATTTTCTTTAGCTAAAATTATTTCCGGATAACTTCCATAAAGAAAAAACTCTTCAAGTTTTTTATTTATCTTCTCTATTATAAATTCATCGATAGAGATCTTTTTTCTTCTGTTGATTTTGTCTCTAATTTCTAAATAAAATTCGTAAAGGGCGGTATCTTGAGTTCGAAGAAATTCATCGAATGAAAATGAATATAATGGTATGACGATTATCCTGCCCACCAGGTGCTTGATCGACTGAATTGTTAACTCAGCGGCAGATGATCCGGAGACAAAAATTTTCTTGCCGGGGTAAAAATCGAAAATATATTTTAATTTTTTGCCCCCCATTTTTGCATACTGGAATTCATCAAGAAAAATATGATCATATTTCTTCACATATATTTCAATAAACAATTCGATGTTCCGCTGAAATAGATCAAGTGCTTTTTGCTCCTCAAAACTTAGATAGAATGAATTTTTCAGTTTCGTTGAAAAATATTTAAGTAAAGTCGTTTTTCCGCTTCGGCGCGGGCCAACGATTGCAATCATTTGTTGAATCTTTAGAAACTTTTCAACCTCTTTTTCTATATTTCGATGAATATATTCCATTTAAAATATCCCTACTATTTTAAATTGCTCGTTCAAAAATAATAGGGAAATTTATAATAGTCAATATTAGTGGAATGGTATTCTATTAAATGATGATTGAGTCTAAAGTTTCTCTTTTTTTGATAAAAAATACCCAAATCCAATCGTTATAACCGGTATGAGCAAATAAGTTACTCCGATATCTGAGACATATTCACCGAATGTCATCTTCATTGGTCCCCACATGAACATAGATAAGTCAATGATAAAGCTTACAAAGAAAAAGATAATTCCGAGAAGAATTCCTTCTTTCAGAAAGTTAGTTTCAACTTTTTTGAAATATAGAATTGTGAATATTACTACTGCTGCACAAACAGCAACAGGCATGATCGATTCGAACAGAGGACGATCTGATTCTCTAATTGGGAAACTAAACATTGCCACAGCGAATGGAATTACCCAAACTGCAAGAGCAAAAAGAAGGGCTGATTTGATTGACTTCATTTTAACTCCTAATAATTGTACATAAGGTTACTTTGTATTCCTTTTGGTTGATAAATCTTTTTAGTAGAATTAATGTAGACATACAAATTAAGCTGTAATGAAAAGTGTGTTAAACTAGAAAAATAATTTTATTGATTATAATCAGTTCAATCTTTGATATTTGCCAAAATGTATTCACTAATTTTTTTAACAAATACAACTGCATTTTCATAGTTTATTTTTATCTCTTCGGTATCAAGAACTGAATAAATAGTATAGTCGCTCTCCTGTCTGTTCTCAAAAGCTTCCTTATAAATATCATAAAGACTTTGGTCAAAGATTTTCTCTTCATGAATAAATTTTTTGGGGTGTAAAAAAGAATCACGGTGAACTCCTAGTCTTAATATCTAATAAAACTTTCTGACTTAAATGTTTGAAGATTTAATTGGCAGTGA
>CAZNDS010000232.1:0-4414 GCA_964571865.1 uncultured Ignavibacteriaceae bacterium
GTCACTGCTTACTTTTCATAATTATTTTTTTACACAACTTTTGAAGTTAACTCTACAAAAACAGTATAAATGGATAAATTTTGTATATTTAACTGAATGAATTCGTATTAATTATTCTAATATCACTTAATACAAAACAAATGAAAGCTAAATCAAGAGCATATTTATCAAGAAATTGGAAAATTGCTACACCTAAAAATATTATCCCTTTGTTTTGGGAAATAACACATCAACATAAAAAGCAATTTTATTCTGTTCTTGATATGGGAGCTGGTGACGGAAGGCTTTCGTGCGGAGGAAATTATAATAAATACATAGGCGTAGAAATTGATCGTAAAATTGTTCCAAATTTTATTAACCCAAAGAGTTCTTTTTTTTACGGATGCGTGTTTGAACATCCTGATAATAATTACTCTGCCTGCATAGGAAATCCCCCTTACCTTAGACATAATGAAATAGCTAACAGTTGGCGAGATAGAATTATTAATCGTTTTAAGAGGGCAACAGATGTGAAGTTAGACGAAAGATCAAATCTTTACACTTACTTCATTTTACTTGGTTTACAAAAAGCGGAACCAACAGGATTAGTTTCTTTATTGATACCTTATGATTGGGCATTTTTACCATCCTCAAATCCAATACGCGAATATATTAAAAGTAATGGATGGTCTGTTTTTCTATATAGATTCAATTATCTTGTCTTTGAAGAAGTACTTACAACTGCTTCTATTTGTATAATTAATAAGGCAACTACAAATGCTGATTGGAAATACTTTGATATTAATAATGACAGCATAGTTACTGAAGTTTATTCATTTACTGAAAGTGGCAAACTTGCACTTGGTTATGAAAATAGAGGTAGGGTATGGGCAATGCGTGGATTAAGTCCAGGATCTAAAAAAATCTTCACTTTGACAGAAAGTGAAAGGAATAAATTTAAACTTTCTAAGAAAGATGTAAGACCATGTGTAACTTCTTTTAAAGAACTACCGATACATTTAAAGAACTTGGATGTAGATAATTTTGAAAAATATTTTATTTCTAAAAACAAAAAGTGCTGGTTAATAAAAACGGATAAAAAGCTAACTACTTCTTTAAAAAAATATTTAAAAAAAATTCCTAAAGAGCAAAGAAATTCATGGACTTGTTTGAATCAAAAACCCTGGTATAAGTATAGACTGCATCCTATACCTAAGTTGTTGATGAGCTCTGCTTTTAAAGAATCAGGACCACGCATTTTGTCAAATGATATAACGGCAATCGCTGTAGGTTCAGTGATCGGAATTCACACAGCATCTGAAATTAATATCAGTTATATTCATAAGGAACTTCAAAAATTTGATTTTAACTCGAGATTAATTCCACGCGAACAGGGATTAAAGAAAATAGCAATCAAGCAAGTAAATGCCGTTTTAAACCAATTGGTTAATAAAAATGGCAAGCAAAAACAATAATATTATAGATCAAGGCTCCATCCCTTTTTCCATTGAAGGAAGATTACTTCAAGAACTCGGTGAACGGTTAGTTGCCTCTGCTGATTTAGCGATAATAGAATTAATTAAAAATGCTTATGATGCTGACGCGCCAATTTGTAAGGTTTCATTAGCAAATGGCAAGATTGTTATTGAAGACGAGGGACACGGGATGACTTTTGATGAATTTAAGTCAAATTGGATGACAATTGCAACCTCAAGTAAACAAGTAGAAAGAACTTCCCGAATCTATGGACGTAAATTAACTGGTGCTAAAGGAATAGGAAGATTTGCTGTTCGATATTTGGGGAGATCACTATCATTAGTATCAATTTCATACGATGATTCTAGAAAAGTATATACGAAATTAGAAGCTGATTTTGATTGGGTTAATGTTGATAAACTTATATCACTGGATAAATTTAAAATACCTTATAAACTATTTAATTTAGGAAAGGATGCAAAATCTGGGACTATATTAAAAATTAGTAAACTAAGAAATGAGGTTATCGATAAACAAAGAATAAAATCAGAGGTTTTAAGAATAGTATCACCACTTTCTGGATTACAAAGCGGGAGATTTAATAGGAGAGAATCAAAACGAAAAGAAGATCCTGGTTTTGCAGTGAATTTTTTAGAAGGATTTGAAAAAGAAGGAGAAGTAGATTCAAATCTGGCGAAAAGTATCCTAGAGAATTGTTGGGCTAGATTAACTATTGACTTATCCGATGAAATTCTTGAATATAAAGTCTCGTTTAATTATTCTATTGAAGATAGTAAAGAATATAAGTTTAAAACGAAATTCCCAAATAATATCTCTAATGGGGTTTATGCTGATATACGTTTTTTCCCAAAGCGATTAGGCATTTTTCTATCAAAAGGAATTAATGGAAAGATAGCATGGAGTTGGGTTAGAGATAACGCTGGTGTTGGAGTTATAGATCACGGTTTTCGTATTAAACCATATGGATTTAAAGACGATGATTGGCTAAATCTTGATGTTGATCACTCTCACAGTAAAAGAAATTGGCGCTCAAAATTAATGCTCGAAAACTTTCCAATGAGTGAAGAACAAGATAAATATCCATCACTCAATCCTATGTTGAACATTCCAGTAAATTTCCAACTTGTAGGTGCTGTTTTTGTTGAATCTTATCAAATCGGTCAAAAAGCCACCTCAGATCTTATTCCCGCTATGGATAGAGAGGGGTTCATCTCGAATAATGCTTTTGAGCAATTACATCAAATTGTTAGAGCAGGGATTGAGTACTTGGCACTTGTTGATAAAAAGGAAGAATTAAAACGAGATGAAAAAGAGGCTAGAGATGCTTCCAAAAAACTAAGAAAAGATTTAAAAGAAGCCATTAAAGAAATAGAGTTAAATGACTCTATACCTCAATCCGAGAAAAGCCTAATCATTGAAAGGTATAGCATATTGGCAAAAGAGATTGAGGATGTAGATGAGTATCATAGAACTTCAAAAGAGAACCTAGAACTGATTAGTTTGTTGGGTATTGTTTCTGGATATATGACTCATGAAACTGAAAAGATCTTAAACGAACTTAAGCAAGTGAAAAAAGAACTTGATGCGTTAGCAAAAAAATTTCCACAAATTAAGGAACGTAGTGAAGTTGTTAGCACATCACTCGAACGACTTGAAAAGCAAATCGGATATACATCTCAATTTATATACTCATTACATAATGCTAAAACCGAATCGTTTTCAGCAAGAGCCCAGATTGAATATGTTTTGGATAAATTTGGAGACTTTGCTCGTAGAAAAGGGATAAAAGAATTTATTGAGATTGAAGAAGGATTACTTACTCCTCAGTTGCATATTGCGGTATATAGTGGGGTATTTCTCAATCTTTATACAAACGCGGTTAAGGCTATTCTAATGAAAGAAATGAATTACAATGAGGGAAAGATTTTAGTAAGGGCAGTTAATCTAAGAGATAAGCATATTCTTGAAGTTTTTGACAATGGCGTAGGAATACCAGAAAGTTTGAAAGAAAGAATTTGGGATCCTTTATTCTCAACCACTTCAAGGCTTAATAGTCCATTAGGTACAGGAATGGGATTAGGTTTAAGTCTAGTCAAAAAAGTTTTGACCGACATAAAGGCATCGATTAAATTAGTTGATCCAATTCAAGATTATGTCACGGCATTCAGAATTGAATATCCTCTTAACCCAAGTGAAAGGAGATAAACGAATGGGTACAATAATTTTTTTTGAAGATGATCCTGAATTCGAAAAGAAAACCACATCCGGCTTAATTAGAAAGTTTGGTTCATCAGTAAAAATTAAACATGCTAAAGATTTATTTTCACCACCAGAGAAGGAAAAAACTTTTATTCATAGACTTTATGAAGACTTAAAGGATGAAAAGTCTGTTGAATTAATTGTTGCAGATGTTAACCTATTCAATATTGAATATTATAAAGGATTATCAGCAGAGATAGTTAGTGAAGTTGGGAGAAGATTATTTATTCCTGTCTGTATTTATTCACTTAATGTTCAGTCTGACCTTGACAGAATTAAAGAATCAACCGATGTTACTATAAAAATAGAAAACAATCCCAACTTACCTGAAAACCTGACGAAAATAAAAAGTCTGTATGACGGATTTGTAGAAATCAAAAGGGCATACAAAAGATTGACTATGAAAATGCAGAATGAATCCTTACCCGGAATTTTAGCAACTATTTTAGGCAAGCCTCAATATGTCGATAGATTTTCATTGTATAGTCTTGGAAATCTTGGGTTCTTTGAATATGCACCAATAGAACGAAAGAGGATAGATAGGGAATTTAAGGCAAGAGCTATTCCTTATTTGTTGGGTAATTGGTTACTATCAATAATGAAATTCCCAGGAATCCTTCTTAATGAGATTGCAACCGCGAGTTATTTGAACATTGACACAAATGATTTTCAAAAGAAA
>CAZNDS010000233.1:0-4140 GCA_964571865.1 uncultured Ignavibacteriaceae bacterium
CATTTGTAAAAAGTTTCATTATTGGGGCCTTCACCAAACAGAATATATTCATAAACTATGATGGTAATTCAACTAAGTTCAATATTATGCAAGTTGAAAAACTCTCCGATCCTAAATTTACTGAGGATATGACATTTTATACTAAATCACCAATAACACTGTCCAAACCAATTATTAAAAATGGAAAGCTGTTTCCATATTATTTGAGATTCGATGACGAGTTGTTCGCCGAGGTTATGAAAAACAATCTCATAGATAAATACAAAGCGATTAATAACAGAGAGATCAATGTTGATGATTTTAAGTTTGAATTTGACAAAGATGAAATCGACAAAAAAAATGGGAAAGTTTCGAAATTGATTACGATAGCTGAAAGCCTAAGAGAAGAAACAAAAATTAAAGCAATCAAATGTAATTTTAGGATAAGAACTAATGCAGAACTTATCAAGATTGGATATGAATGTGGATTCGGAGCAAAAAATTCAATGGGATTTGGACTAGTGGAGATGAAAAGATAGAAATGTTTCCGAAACGTTTCTATTGTTTACAACTTGTTCCAAAAATATATCTTTGTAATAGAAATTATAGGTAATAAAAATGTTCACAGCGGAAGAAAAAACTTTAATACTCGGCGCACTTTTTCATGATATTGGGAAGTTTGAACAGAGATGCACATGCAATCCAAATAAAAAGTATCATCAAACACTCGGTGTTGATCTTATTAATTCAGGAAGATTTATTGATAAGTTCATCAAAATCGTCGGCGATGAAAACTTAGAGAGTTTGTTAAATATTATAAGCGAACACCATAATAAAAATGCAGAATCTTTAACAAAGATCGTTCAAACTGCAGACTATTTATCAGCCAGTGAAAGAGTTGAGAAAGAAGAAGTTGAAGTCTATCGAGATCAATGGAAACACAAACATCTCGCATCGCTTTTCAGTAAAATAAATATTCTATCACAAGAGAAAATTCCTCCACGATATTACAAGCATAAATTGCTCACAAAGACTGAATACGATGTTATAATCCCTACTGAGACAACTGAAGATGAAATTAATGAGTTTGCTTATAAAGATAGCGATTGGAATCTTTTTCTTGAAGATTTAGAATATGTTCTAGATACTTATCAAAACGAAAATGACTTTGAAAGTCTTATCAATCTTCTACTAATTATTTTTGAAAAATATATGTGGTGTATACCTGATTTTACAGGCAGCTCCGAAACTGACATTTCTCTATATAATCATCTAAAAGATGTTACTGCATTTGCACATTCCATCTATCTGTCAAAGATCGGTAACGCCGATAACACAAAACTCAACCTTATTATTGTGGATATACCTGGCATTCAAAGTTACATTTTCGATGTAGTTAATAGAAAACCGGCTAAAATATTGCGAGGGCGTTCGATTTTCGTTCAGATCTTAACAAGAAATTTAGCAACAAAATTAATCAAAACTTTTGGACTTACAGAGACAAGCTTGATTATGCATGCTGGAGGTAAATTTTATATAGTAGCACCTTCCAATAATGATTTCGAAAAGAAGTTTAATGATGTTAGGAATGAAATTGATAATTATCTCTATGAACATTTTCGAATGGAGCTGAGCTTCAACTCAGCATATCACTCGTTTGATTATATAAAATTAATGGATAAAAACGATCCATCAACTTTTGGACAAATAGTTGAAGAGGCATCACACAAACTAATCCAAGATAGATATAAGCTTTTTGATAAAAAATTATTTGGCGATTCAGATATTTCATTTAGAAATTTTATCTGGACGGAAAAATATATTGAGAATGATGGTACTGGAACCGATTCTATTAAATGCAAAGTAACGGATAAGCCGTTAAGAAATGATAGAAAGGATGAGATTAAAATCCCAACTGACAATGGTTTGGAGATTTTGACAGTTGATAAGCAAGTTGCTATTGAATATGAAGTCGGTTCTAAAATTGTTGGGAATGATCTAATACTGATTTTAAATGAAGACGGACTTTCTATTGATCCCGCGAATGTAATGCCGATAAAAAAATATAATAATGATAAGAAGTTCATAGATCGAATTAAGATACTACTTAATCCTACTTTCGATGAACTATTAAAGAAGGGGAACTTGGGGAAAGACATTTATAAAAAAACAACTTACATAGAAGTCGCCAATTACTGCTCGACGGAGAAAGGCAGTGAGATAATGCCTTTCGAAGAAACAGCTAAAGAGAATAATGGAGCAAAATTTCTAACTCTAATTAAGGGGGATATTGATAATCTCGGATTAATTATGGCTTATGGACTTTCAAGGGATAAAAAAGAACATAATGATAAGGGTGAAGCACGCGATTTAACAGCTGTTTCAAGAACTACAACGCTAAGTAATCATCTTAAATATTTCTTTAGCTTTTTCTTAAACGGATTCTTAATGGATTGGGAAGATAAAAAGCAAAAAGAAGTTGAGGAGGTCGCAAAAAAAGATAATTCAAATATTACTGTTGAAGACCGTAAAAAGTTAAAAAATGAAAATAGAGCTTACACCATCTTCGCTGGCGGGGACGATATCATGCTTGTTACACCTCAAAGTTCAGCAATCAACCTCGTGAAGGCGTTAAATGATAAATTCACAGAGTTTACTTGCGTGAACAATGAAGTTCACATATCCTATTCCATTACACATTTCAAACATCATACTCCTATTCGAATTGTTTCTGACTTTGCTGAACATAATCAGAGGGAGGGGAAAAAGTTTACTGAAGATGAACAAAAACGGCTGCTGCTGGATTATCATGAGCAGGCGTTCAATTGCAAAAACGATAAAGCAGGTAGCTTTTTGTTTGATACATTTGTCAAAAATGAAAAACTGGATTATTTAATAAGTAAAATAAAATATTTAACTGAAAAAGCTCAAAGTGAAAAATCCGGATTAAGTCATGGTTTAATTAGAAGACTGCTGGAACTTTCCGAAATGATTAAAAAATATGAAGAAACTGATGATGCAGAATATCTAATTGCTTATGCTAGATTGAACCATACAGTAAACAGGCTATTAAAGGACAAGGAACAAGAAATAAAACAGTTTTTTAACAATGTTTTAACAATTAATAAAGAAGGAAATGAAGAAGCCCAAAAAATGGAGAAAATTCTTCATCCACTTATTTGCCAGGTAGTTTATAATATTAGAAAATAAATCAAGGAGTTAGTTTATGACATCATTAAAAATAAAATCGTTCTTCGATTCAAGTGGTAATCTATTACCGCAGCTTATTTCCGATACTGGGCCTGATAATATAAGGGAGTTAATTGACTTTATAAGAGACCAAATTAAAGATCGTAATTATCGGAATGAAAAACTCAATATCAATCAACTAAGAAAATTCTACGATACATTCCTAAAGATATATAATACGAAAGTTGATGAAAAAGAGAAAAAAGTGCAATTACTTATGCTGAAAGCAAATGCCGAATATTCTGCAAAACGACTTCACACTAATAGATTTAAGGAATTTTTGACTGATCGAATCAATATTGTGATTTCTCAAAATGATGATATGTTTATTAAAAATCTTAAAGCGTTCAAACTTCACTTTGAAGCTTTGGTCGCTTACTATCCAAAGAATTAATTAGGAGATAACAATGAAAAAAGTTACTAAAAAAATAGAAGTTGAAATATTAACTGGTTTTCATATAGGAGCAGGTAATGATGCTGTTCAAATAGGTGGAGTTGATTCTTCTGTAATTAAGGATCCTGTTACCTCATTGCCATATATTCCGGGAAGTTCTTTAAAAGGAAAAATTAGATGTCTGCTCGAAACTGAAGGCAGCTATTCAGGGAATACGGACATGATAAATGACTTCTTTGGGCCAACAAGTGAATTTTTGAAATCAAAGAAACAAGACAAAAACTACATTCAGAAGCCAACGAGATTAATATTTAGAGATCTTTTTCTCAGTGAAGAAGACAAGTTGAAATTTCTATCTGGTGAAATTAGTACGGAGTTCAAAACAGAAATTGTTATCAATAGAAGCAAAGGTACCGCGGAGGTTGGCGGACTAAGAACAATTGAAAGAGTCCCTCCTTCAGTCAAGTTTGTTGGAGAGATTCTTATTAGATACGATGATGATGAATTAGTCAATATTG
>CAZNDS010000233.1:4176-4388 GCA_964571865.1 uncultured Ignavibacteriaceae bacterium
TTAATAACGATTACCTTGGTGGTTCCGGTAGCAGGGGCTATGGAGCAGTTAAAGTCGAAATTAGTTAAGGTGAATTATGTATGAATTTATTTTCACTACAATCACTCCGCTCCATATCTCAAATGGAGAGACTCTTGATCAGAGTTTTCATTATACTGTTTTTAGAGATGAATTTTATAGAATTGATTATGCAAAATTTGCGAAATTAATAG
>CAZNDS010000234.1:0-4369 GCA_964571865.1 uncultured Ignavibacteriaceae bacterium
AAGTTCTTGAATTGCCGGGGAAGTCTGAACCATGATTTTCTTGATTCAGGGATTATCATAATTCCTCTTTTAAATCAGGGTAATCAGTAAATCCTATAAATCACGGTTCAGACAATAGCGCAATTACGCATGTGATCGAGGGAATACTTCAGTCGCAATTCGGAAGTGAGATTAAATAAAATATCTGAACCATGATTTTCTTGATTTAGGGATTACCAAGATAAATATAACACGATTAGTTGAATTTATTAAGTAAGATTTTTAAATTAGAAAGATCAATATATGACATTAAGTATATCTTATGGCAAGAAGAAAAATTCACAATATTACAGGTTTACCTAGAATCGAAGGAATTCTCTACCATGATGCTTGGGTAGGTTTTGTTTGCCTATCTTGTTGCAAATTGAATAACATTCGGATTGGGAAAAATCTATTAGATCCACAAATATCCTATAATGAGGCAAGTTGGCGGTGTAACTTTTGCGGCTTTATTCATAATAAAAATACCGATTTGCCATTTAAGAATTGGCCAAAAATATTTACTCAATCTGAATCAATTAAGGCACAACGTTTCTGGGAAGCATTTTTTCGAATCTTGACCGAGCATCCTGAATCTTATTGGAAACAATGTAATGCTTGCGGTAGGATATTACCCTTTTTGGCATTTAGTAAACATAAGGGGTGGGGTCCACTAGAAAGGCAAATGGAATGCAGAAGTTGTAAGGGAGCTATAAATGCCTACCTCAATCCCAAACGAACAAAACAGCAATTACACGAGTCTTCCGTCCGGAGAAGAATTGCTGATATGTTTTTAGAAGGCGAGAATGAAATAATTGATATTAAAGATTTATTCATAAGGTTTGATTATAAATGTTTCAAAACAAAGAAGAAGGTAGATATTAACAAAAGAAATACTTGGGCGATAGATCATATCTTGCCATCAAAATGGTTATATCCGTTGACCGAAGAAAATGCAGCTTTGCTATCAAAGGATGCTAATGATAACAAAAGAGAAAAATGGCCAAGTCAGTTTTACACCAATAACGAGTTAATAGAATTAGCAAAAATAACTGGGGCTGATTTAAATTTACTCTCAAGTAAAGAACCAATTCTTAATATAAGAATTGATGTAAATAAATGTGTCGAGAGATATTTGAAAGTGAGAGAGAGGTCGAATTTGAAAAAGAGGATTAAGGAACTTAAAAAGATTCTATCTACATATAAGATTAGTAATCTTCTGTCAGCGGAAAACAAGAGAATATTAGGAATTAAAAACTAATACAATACTAAATATTGATGAGATGTAACTGTTCCTTTGTCTCGGATACCGTGTGATTCACAATGAGTAACTTTTTCATCAAATATGTCTACAGTTTTAAACCAATGTTTTGAAATCCTTGTTAACTCTAAAGCCATATTACACTTCTTACTCTTACCTAAATGCAATACCATAACACCACCCTGTTTCAACCTTTCCCGAGCTTGCCTGAAAATTGGGTAGTAAATCTCAAAACCAGATTTCTGCTTTTCATCAACAAATGATAATGGCTTCGTACGGAAGTCTTCCGCCTCCCATCCTGTAAACCAAAGTCTCATCCAATTAGATAAATAAAACCGTGTACTATCAAAAAATGGGGGTGAGGTAATAATTGCATCTAATTGATCAACCTTTTGGTTCCACCAGGAAGTAGCATCTTGAAATAAAGCAGTACCTGCAACAAATTTTTCAGGATATTCTATAGCCAAACTCCTCAATACTTTATCACGTAAATGCTGAATCAATGAATGATATTTTTTCGGTCCCGTCGGTGAGAATGGAGTGATCGGGTGGGACCTTCGACTTAGGGCATATGGTCGGTTACCATGCAAAATATGTAAAAGCGAGGAAACTACTAATGCTTCCGATGCATTTCTAGGCTTGTTAATTAAAAAGTATCGTCGAGCCAAAAGGATTTCCTCTAGTGTTTTAATTTCAAAATATTCTGAGAGTGTCCCATTAAACTTAATATCCTCAGCGTTTTTAAACTCTACAGTAGTTGCCTTTTGAGACCTTATAAAAATATCTAAAGTATTAATTAGCTCCAAACACTCTGTTTGGTTGGGTTTTCCTAATTTAGCAGTAGATATTATCCAAGCCAATGGACTAATTTCAAACGCCCACGATTTAATACCTCTTAAAGCAGCTTCAAATGGTAAAGTACCGACCCCAGCAAATGGATCAAGCATAATACCACCTTCAGGTACAAACGTTTTAACTAGATGTGCGGCAAGGGACGGCTTCATTTTCCCTTGATAGGAACAAAGCGAGTGTAAGGGACTCCCCCAATTTCTTTTTGAAAATTCACCTTTTTGGTGCGGTAATGAATTCTTGAATTTTTCCCAACTCAATTCCCAATAATTTACTTTATTCTGTTTTGAATAATTGACTTTACTTTCTGATGATGACCGGTAACGAAAAATCAAAAGGGTTTGTTTTAGTGTCGAACCATTTCTGGATATTCTTTTTCTTAGAATTATTTCTTGCTCAAGTTTATAATCTAATTTTGCTAAAACATTTACCAATAATCTCTCTGTCTTTACATGAACATTGCTATAAATAGAATCACCAATATCTACTACTATGACGGCATCATTTTGTAAATGTTTTGATATTGACTTGAACACTGCATACATATCCTCAAAGTAATAAGCTACCATCTGTGGTATGCGTCTATCATAAGCCTTCTCAGTAAGTAAGTCAACAAGTTTATTTATCTCGGGATCGACCTCAAATTTTATATCGCGAACGGTAACATCATTAATACCTGCTGTCATTGACTTGTAACGAAAGCTTGATAAATCGTTTCTCGTATTCAACACCTTTAAAAACCAATTTTCAATTTTTGTATTTCGGAAATAGTTCGTACCATTAAGGTAGGGAGGACTCGTTATTATTGTATCAATTCCTAAATAAGGAATCTTACCTAATTCCAGTGCATTTTCACAAATAAGTAATGGAGGATCAAATGTTGTTGTTAATTTTTCTAAGTCGTTAGCAATTAATGTAAGATTATCTCTTATTACAGTAAATAAATCTGTTTTACTTTTAGCTAACTCCAATTCGTTTTTATATCTTATATCTCCACGTCTGATTAACTTTGAGCTAATAAGTAAACTTGCAAGGACTGCAATTAATAAATATTTGGCTATGATAGGTTCTGTACATCCTAATGAATCTATTGCAGTACGTGCTTTAAGAATTTGAGTAAAAGTAGTTTTATCAAAGAAGATACTATCTTCAAATGTTTGTTGATAAGTATCTGCTAAAGTTGTATCAGGATGAGCTTGAGTTATTCGGTTTTCAAATAATTTGATTTCCTCCCTAATACGGTAGGATATTTTTTTTCTTTCTACGTTTGATAAACTTATAGTAAAAGATTTAATCTCAACTATATTTTGAAGCACCGGATTAATTTCACTAAAATATGCTTGCTTGCCTAAAGATGTAACAGTTAAAGGTGTAGTACCACTCCCAGCAAAAGGATCATAAACGATCTTAGAATTTGGACTAAATTCTTTAAGTATTGTCTCTACGAATTTAGGTGAATATCCCTCGAGAAAAGGAAACCAATTATGCATCGATGCATGCTGACCACCTTTGAAAGTAAAGTCTTTGGTTCCCAAGAATGTTACTATCGAAGGTAAAAAATTAGGAATTGTATATTGAACAATAGGCTCGCTAACTTTTAAGCTACGTTTTTTTAATAAACGAAGGCAGAAAGTATTTGTTAGTAAGCCATCAAGTTCAGCATCTTTTTTTAAAGCAGCGAAGGACGCATATCCTAATAATTCCCTCAATTCTTGACTTGATAGATGTCTTACTGCTTCATAAAGATTTTGATCTTTTTCACCAAACGCCAAAGTGAAGTTTTTTCTCTTTGCGTTTTCTGCTGGAAAATCAGAAAAATATATGTTTTTATAATTTTGGCTCATGAATTATAGTAGTAGATACCATTTTATGGTAGTTACTACCAAACATAATAATTTTCTATATGTAATGCAAGAGAAAAAATTGAAGTTGAATATTATTTTGACAAGATGTAGGGATACTTTTTTTATCCAACATAATTAAATGAACATAATACCATGAATGCAAGCTCATCGATTTTCTGTTTAATTATTTGCAATTTATGCAATGTTTGCACACGTAGAGGCATTACAAATTGCAATACAAGTTCCTTCCCCACCTGTTTCAATTGCACATCTTTCTTTTTTTCATCAGATATTTTCTTCATCAATCGCTGAAACGGTGAATCATCTTCACTTGTTTCACCATAGAATTGTTTATTAGATTCATCAGGAAGTGTAATAGTCAGCGTTTGACTTTTAA
>CAZNDS010000235.1:0-4353 GCA_964571865.1 uncultured Ignavibacteriaceae bacterium
TCTCGAATATCATCATCTGCACTAACAATATCCTCAATATTTTTTCTATAAATGTACATTACTTTTTAATTCTATTTTTTTTGATTATTAACAGATCCGAATATGAATTTAGTATTTGTTCGTTTTTGTTCAATACCAAACGCTCACAGAGAAACTCAAATTCCTCTCTCGCTTTTTTTACCGAAGAATTCACTTTCGTTTCCAGTTCGATAAAATTTCCAAGTCCTCGAATTTTGTCAACGTGTATGCGCGTGTTTTTGTAGTGAAACAAGGTCCTATGTTTCTTCACTGTGACAAGAGGTTTCATAAATAACTTAAAAAAGCTTACCCATTCTTTTGGCGACTCAACTTTTATGAAGTGAAATTTTGACCATCGTTCTTTTCCATCCTCGACACGATCATAAAAAATGACCGACTTCTCACCGATCGATTCTCTAACTTTTAATCTTCCTTTTTCATTTTCGAAATAAACATCCACTTGCTCGGATGAATAGATTTTTTTTGCATTGAGTTTATTAATTCCATTCAACACTTGTGCTGAATTAGAGAGCTTAATTTTTATTTCAAGATTTTTCGGCATTTACTTTTCCCATATCATTAATAATTCATTATTTAACCTTGGCTTCACCGAAGATTTTGGTTTCTCAAAATATTTCAATCTGAATTTTTCGTGGAATAAATTATAAGTCTCCAAGGCATCAACAGCAAATGGTGGCTTATGTTCCGCTTTATTAATTAATGGAAAAAAGAGTGCAATGAAAATACCTCCTCGTTTCATTACTTCATAGACTAAATCCCTGTATTCAACTCTTCTTGCTGGATCGATTGCACAAAAGGTCGTGTACTCCAAAACATAGTCAAACCTCTGTTTGAATATCTTGTTTAGTGTAAATAAATCTTGGCTTAGAAATTCAATCTTCACATTTTTCATTTGTGCATTTTTTTCAGCTCTCAAAATTGCCTCACTTGAGAAATCGTTTGCATAAACCTCAAAATCATTTTCCGCGAAAAAGACTGCGTCATGCCCGCTTCCACAGCCGAGTACGAGAATTGATCCTTTTTTTTCCAGCAACTGAGTTTGCAGCAAGTCAGTAAAGACTTGAGTCGGATGATTCAATTCCCAATTGTCTAATTGATCGCGGTACTTTTCGTCCCAAAACTCAGAATAATTTACTGATAACGATTTGTCTTTCATTTTATTGAAAATGTATTAAACTTTATGCATATTAACAACGTTGAAGAAAATAGTTTTATAGTATTATGGATTTCGCAGAAATCAAATTAAAGAAGAAAGAAGATAAACGAATCAGAAATGGACATCCGTGGATTTTCAGCAATGAAGTGGGAAATCTTGATCGTTCAATTCGCCCAGGATCGATTGTAAATATTCTCTCTCACGATGATAAATATATAGGCAGAGGTTTTTTCAATCCAAATACACTGATCTCTGCAAGAATTTTTACAACTCTCGATGAAGAAATCAATCGAGACTTTTTTTTAAAACGGATTCAAGCCGCCGAGGATTTACGAAAAAAAATCTATCCCAATAGAACCGTTTATAGACTAATCCATAGCGAAAGCGATCTCCTTCCGGGATTGATCATTGATAGATACAATGATTCATATTCTCTGCAATTTAACACTGTTGGTTTGGAAGGATTTCAAGGTGTAATTATTGATGTATTGAAAAGTCAACTTGACGCAAAAAATATAATACTAAGAAATGATACGACAGCCAGAGAGCTTGAAAATTTGAGAAGATATAAAGAGGTGATTATTGGAGAGAACTCAACTGAAATTGTGGATGATGGTATAATAAAATATAAAGTCGATATATTAAATGGACAGAAAACCGGGATGTATCTCGATCAGATAGAGAATAGACATTCGATTGTAAACATCTGTAAAGATGCGAATGTTCTTGATTGTTTTTCCAATGATGGAGGTTTTTCTTTAGCTGCACTCAAAGGAGGTGCGGCAAGGGTTACTTCAATTGAGATCTCCGCTGAATCCTTGAAAAACTATACGGAAAATATTTCAATCAATGAACTTGATAGGGAACGTACCGAGTTAATTGAAGATGATGTTTTTGATGTTCTAAAAAAATTCAGAGATGAGGATAGAAAGTTTGATGTGATAGTTCTCGATCCTCCATCATTTACGAAATCGAAAAAGAATATCCCGCAAGCGAAGAAAGGTTACTTTGTAGTCAATAATCATGCATTCAGTCTGATTGAGAAAAATGGATTTATAGCAACCTCATCTTGTTCTCACCATATCAGTGAGGATGAATTTTTTGAGATTCTAATTAATGCGGCTAAAAAATCCAAAAGAAAATTTTCTATTGTGAAAGTTGCCGGTGCCGCTCCCGATCATCCAATCCATCCAAGAATGCCAGAAACAAAATATTTAAAATTTGTATTATTGAAAGTCTTAGAATAGAGGAATTGATGAAAAAAATATTTGTCTTGTTATTTTGTTTAACATTAAGTGCGGCCGCACAGGATATTTCCAATGAGAGTTTGTATAATTCGCTCGGTTTTGATTTCATGATCTCCGAAGGAGGAATTGGGGTCGGTGGATTCTACAACAAAGAATTCTCTCCTACATTGAGCGGATTTATTGATTTTTCGTTTTCAGAGTCTAAGGATGATAAGGAATTTGAATATGTTGATTATTGGGGACAAGTTCATGTTATTGGAAAAAAAAATCGTGTGTTCGTATTGCCATTAAATGTCGGCATGAAATACAGATTATTTAAAGATGATATTGTGGATAACTTCCGGCCTTATCTTAATTTTTCCATTGGACCAGCAATGGTCGTCACCACTCCTTTCCGCGAGGATTTTTTCCGTAGCTTCAAATACGCTCAGGCAAAATATACAATCGGCGGATACGTGGGTATTGGAGCGCAGTTTGGATTTGATAGAATTAATTCCGTCGGACTAAATCTTAGATACTATTACATCCGTTTCTTTGATGAGGGAGTTGAAAGTTTGGATGGAATTCACCGAAAAAATCTCGGAGGAATATACGTTACCTTCAACTTCGGATTTTCAATCTGATAATTGTTTAAGCAATCGAAAATGCTCTAAGAAATCTTTAAAATTTCCACTTAATAGTACAGCCAATTGTAAAAGTTTCTTTTGTTGAAACTTCTTTTCCGCTCAACAATTCGTTAATAGCATTTTTTAGAAATGGCTCTTTAACTTTATTTGGATATTCCCAATTATCATCTATCTTACCGTGAAACTGCAAAACCCGTTTTTCATCAAATAAAAATATTTCCGGTGTATGTGTAGCTCCAAAAGCTTCAGCAATTTTTTGATCGGCATCTCTTAAATAAACAAAATTGAATCCGAGTTTGTTAGCTCTCTTCTTCATATTCTCGAAAGAGTCTTCGGGATAGTTAATTTCATCATTGGAATTTATTGCTGCAATGTAAAGTTGCTTTTCGAACTCTTTTTGAATATCAATCATTCTTCCCTCGTATGCTTTCACATACGGACAATGATTACAGCTGAAAATAATACATAAAAGTTTTTTCGCGCTGAACGATTCAAGTGAGTGATGTTTATCATCAATTCCAATCAGATCAAAGATTGGTGCTTTCGAGCCAATTTTTAATTTCTCCGTTGCCATAGCTTCTCCTTTCAATATTATTGAGTAATTAAGTAACTTTACTAATAAAATATCAAATTGTTGAAAATGAAAAAAGTATTTCTCCCAACCTTAGCAATAGAGAACCTCTAAAAACTCAAATCACAAAAAACAAATCTCAAATAAGAGCCAGTAACCTAAATACAAATGACCAAAACAAAGCAAAAACTGTATTTGTTTGAAATTTCGTTTTTTGAATTTGGAATTTGTTTGTCTTTTGGTGCTTGTCATTTGAGATTTGAGAGGTGCCCTATATTGAAAAGTATACGGTAGCAGACTTGGGTGATTTGAGCACTTACTCAAGCTATGATACGATTGATGTTGAAGGACTTACTCTGAACATAGGAAAAGTGCATCCGGAAATTGTTACCAGTCTAACCAGACTTCAAAAGATTGATATTAAAAAACTATTAACCGAAGGTACTACAACTTTGATTTTTCAAGGCGGCAAGTATTACGAAAAAGAACTGAACGATACTTTTAATCAAATGATTTCAACTATTAAAGAGCCGTTGCGGGAATCACAACACTTAATGGGACATTCTGCTAATTTCTATTTTACAGACAAAAATGGAATCATAAAAAAGGCAGTCGCAAACGGAAAATTAATTTTTGAGCAATGAGAATCAGCCCCAATTAATTTAACCCAAATTTGTCATTAGGTAACAATTTCTAATGACCGCCATTAGAAAA
>CAZNDS010000236.1:0-4290 GCA_964571865.1 uncultured Ignavibacteriaceae bacterium
TATTCAAATAAGTTAACTAATGTTTTTTCTAATGGCGGTCATTAGAAATTGTTATCTAATGACAAATTTGGGTTAAATGATAATTCTTCAACTTTTAGATACTCTCCGGCGTGGGGGAAAGGAGCGTCAATTCATAGAACTAATTCGTGGTCTGGATAAGTCTGAATTTCAGATTCATATAATTGTGCTCGAGAAAAGAGAAGATGGATATTATGAAGAAGCGAAAAAATTAGCTGCTAATTTCCAGTACTTGATTAGAAAATTCAGGTGGGATTTATTTTTAATTTATGATATAATTAAATATATCAAGAACCATAAAATTCAGACCATTCAGGTATGGGATGGTATGTGCGCTTTTTATGGATATTTCGCTGCTAAATTCACTAAGATAAAATTTATTAACTATTCGATTCAAGAAGCAGATCCGCGAATAACGTATCGACATATAATACAGCGATTGATGCTAAAATTAAGTAAAAATATTCTGGCAAACCAATATGCGGGACTTAAAGTATATGGTGTTGAAAAAAAAGGAAAAGTAATTTATAACGGGCTTGATTTCAAACGATTTGAAAATCTTGTTAGAACCAAAAATGAAAAATTTATCATAGGAATTGTTGCAAATCTAACAGATTATAAAGATTACTACACTTTTTTTGATGCAATAAAAATTCTAACTAAAGATTTTACAAATTTTGAAGTTCATATGGTTGGATGGGGCAAACTTGCTAAAACTTATATAGCTTATGCGGAAAAACTTGGCATAATGGAATATTTAAAATTTCTGGGAAGACTTTCGGATGTTGAGAAGCATGTTATCAACTTCGATATCGGAGTTTTAAGCTCATATAAAGAAAAGGGAGAAGGGCTGTCTAACAGCGTTATTGAATATATGGCTTGTGGAGTTCCTCCTGTCATTACAGATATCGGCGCCGCTAGAGAGATTATTGATGATGGAATTACCGGCTTATTGTTTGAGGCGGGAAACTCCCAAGATTTGGCGAATAAAATTGAATACTTATTTAAGAATAAAGATATAAGAAATAAGATGGGAGAAAAAGCAAAAGAAGAGGTATTTAAGAAATTTGGTTATGAGAGGTATATCCAGGAAATGGAAGAATATTATGATAAAGTTATGGGTTTAGAGAGATAAGATGATTCAAAAAAACAGAACCTGGTTGAACCTGATTTTTGTTCTTGGGTGTGATAGTAACGGTTTAGGGGTTATTCGTAGTCTTGCTGAATCTAAACTTAGAATGGATATCATTGGAGTTGATAGCAATAAAAATGTACCTGGACTTTATTCGCGTTTTCTTAATGAAAGATTTATCATCAGTGATCCAAACGAAAGCTTAGAGAAAGCCGGCGAAGATCTTATCCAACTGGCTAAGAGATTTGAAATTAAACCTGTTATTATAATAACCAGCGATATTTTTATAGTGCTTTTTAATAACTTCAGAGAGCAACTAGCAGAATATTTTATTTTTAACTTACCAGATAAAGATTTACTGAATAAAATTCTGGATAAAAGTGAACAATATAAATTGATTTCAAGAATTGGTTATGATTTACCAAGAACAATATTTTGCTTTTATAAAAACGATTTTCAATTAAATGAAGAAATAAATTTTCCCGTATTTATAAAGGGGACCTCCCCTTACTTGTGGAAACAATATTTTGTTGAAAAAGGATTTGTTGTTAATAATAAAACTGAGTTAATCAATAAATTAAATGAATTAAAAAAAATAAAAATTGATTTAGTACTTCAAGAGATAATTCTGGGACCTAACTGCAATCATTATAAAGTAAATGCGTTTTACATTCGTACAGGGGAGCCAAAATTATTTTTTACAACGCAAAAAGCCAGACAATTTCCGTTTGATTTTGGTGTAGGTTCGTTTATGGTCAGCAAGGTGGTTAAGGAATTAATAGAAAAGGGTAAATTTTATTTTGATTCGCTAAAATATACCGGCATAGGTTCAATTGAATTTAAGCGGGATGAAAGAGACGGGAAATATAAGTTTATTGAATTAAATCCAAGAATGTGGCAGCAAAATTATCAGGCAACGGCAGCCGGATTAAATTTTGCAGAAGCATATTATTTAGATTGTATTGGTAAGAATGTTGAATATTCTGATAACTTTAAAGAGAATATTTCTTATGTAGATACTGTAAATGACTTTCAAAGTTTTGTAAAGAATAAGGTTATTACCGGACAAAGTTACGTGCACTGGATTAAACAGATTTTAATTG
Organism: uncultured Ignavibacteriaceae bacterium; assembly: GCA_964571865.1. Lineage (GTDB taxonomy): Bacteria > Bacteroidota > Ignavibacteria > Ch128b > Ch128b > JAHJVF01. Next base: position 2,254 of record CAZNDS010000236.1, read on the forward strand.
CTAACTGCTATGCAATATGGAGAAATAACGATCCATTGCCAATAATTAAAAGTTCTAATTATGGATTAAAGCTGTTCAGATATGTTAGAAATTTAGTGAAAGAAGTATTTAAGTGAATGTTTTATTAACCGGAGGCTTTGGAAATTTAGGACGACTAATAACTTCTTCTTTAATTGGAAGAGGCTATTTTGTAATTATTTTAGATAAAAATATTAAAAATGAATCAGCATTTATAGAAAAAAATCAGAAAATAAAATATTATCAAATTGATTTTAGTAATGATGAAGAACTCTTAACAGTTTTAGATAACATTTTAAGCACCTATAAAAGAATTGATATAATAATAAATAACGCTGCTGTAAGAGAATTCAATTCATTTGAAAAATTTACGAAATCAGATATTGACTTAATCTGTAATGTTAACTTTAAAACACCTTTGCTTATAATAAATAAAATATTACGAGTTATGTGCGAAAATAATTTCGGTAGAATAATAAATATTTCATCAATTTCAGCCTTGCATGGTTATAGCTCAGGTACTCTTTACTGTTCCACCAAAAATGGATTAGTAACATTTACGGAATCATTATCAGGTGATTTAAATAAATTAAATAAAAATATTACTGCAAATGTTTTACTACCTGATTCGTTTCAGACACGCAAAGGAATAAAGCTTAATGATTATAATTTAATTGTTAATCAAATCATTTATAAAATAAACACCCTGATTTCAAATAAGATTAATGGAAAAGTTATTTTAATTGCTCCTTTCTTTAAAAAAATCTTTCTATTAGCAAGAATTATAATAAGAAGTTTAATGAGGATATTTTCTTAATGATATTTGATTTTATTCTATCTTATGATTCAAATCGAATCGATGAATTAGAATTTTATAATATTGTTAATCATGTGACTAATCTTCCGATCTATAAAAAAGTTTCAGCAGAAGAATTTACATACAACGACAAAAGATGGTTTGTTTCAGGTTATAGACGAAAGTGTTGTGTTGAGAACATTTTTGTGGATGAAAAGATTACTGTTTTTATTGTAGGTGAATGTTACTCAAGAATTGATTCAAGTTACTTTAATAAATTTAAAAAGCTTACAGCAAATGAAATTTATAAATTATATGTTAAAAAACGACAAAAACTTGTTGATGAGATAAAAGGGAATTTCCAGATTGTAATTATTGAAAATGAACAAATTCTTATATTTAACAGCCGAAGTGGTGTTTCGCCTTTTTATTATTTCCATAAAAACGGGAAATTTGTTTGTGCTACTGCGATTTATCTCTTCCCGGATAAAATAAAAAATCAACTTTCTTTCTCTGAACAAAATATACTGGAATATGCATTGTTTAATTATCCTCTTGGAGATAATACATTATTCAAAAATGTTTATAATTTACTTCCTGGTGAGATACTGACATATAAAAACAGCAGTGTAACTAGTGATAAGTATTATGATATCGCTGATTTAATCAACGAACAGAGAATTACGGAACTAGAAGCTATTGAACAGGGGAATTTTTTATTTAAAAATATAGTAAATACACTTGCTTCGGATAAAGAAAAAATAAATGTCTCATTAACGGGGGGATTTGACGGAAGAACCATTTTATCAGCTTTAAATTATCCAAAAGAAAACTTATTGCTTTATTCTTTCGGAATTAAGGGAAGCAAGAACATTTCGATTCCGGTTAAAATCGCTACCGATTTAGGTTACAACTTTAAGCCATATTATTTAGAAGAAGAATATGCAGAAGCTTATCCATTTTATGCTACTATGACCTGTTTATTAACCGATTGCCTTGCTACCGTACAAAGGGCGAATTACTTATATGTGTTCGAAGACTTTGCTGAGCACAGTAATGTTGTGCTAACCGGTATTTTTGGTTCAGAATTAATGAGAACTTTTCAGAATGCAGGTTTAATGATATCAGTGCCGGCTACTAAGACATTGTTATCTGTTAATTCATTAAAACAACTTGAATCAGAAATAGATAATTATCCATATAAAGAATACTGGGGGGAAGAT
>CAZNDS010000237.1:0-4288 GCA_964571865.1 uncultured Ignavibacteriaceae bacterium
TATTTTTGTTTTACAATGATCAACATAAAAACTGACCCAATGCGGAAAACAGGAGGATAAAGAAATGAAAAGAATCCTGAAAGAAATCTATTATGAAATGAAAAACCTGGATCGAGAAATCGTTCTTGTTTTTATTGTGACAGCGGTTTTGAATACAATTACTCATTATTACTCGAGCAGAAAATTTTTTCGGACGGAATTAGCTCAATACTTTCAAGACTCTTTTTATCTGAATTTATATGAATATCTTTTCTGGTTTTTTGGGGATTTTACTGTGTTGTTCGTTTTTACAATTTTGATAATTCTATTTTTTCACAAAAATAAACTTTCTGAATTTGGAATTTCTTTTGGTGACTACAAACTTGGATTAAAAGTTACAGGCTTAACGGTTTTAATTTTTATTCCTATACTATGGTTAGTAAGTTCTCTCGATGGTTTTATAACTACTCAGCCCCATCTGCAGCAGGCAAAATCTTACTGGGATATTTTTTTCATTTATGAACTTGGAATGTTAGTCTACATGATCGGGTGGGAATTCATTTGGCGCGGATATATGCTTTTCGGTCTTGAGAAAAAATTTGGATTCTATACTGTATTCATTCAGATGATTCCATTTGTTATTTTGCACTTCGGAAAACCTGAGATAGAGACGTTTGGTGCGATTTTCGGTGCGATAGGTTTAGGAATTTTGGCTTTGAAAACTCGGTCGTTTATTTATTGTGTTTTGATCCATTTCTTAATAATGTTATCCATTGATTTGATCTCCGTCCTGCGGTTCAAGACAGAAGTTTATGGAATTGGATTTGATTCATTAATCGAATTAATAAAAAGGATATAAAATGAGACTTTGTATAAACATTGATCATATTGCGACTCTCCGGCAAGCGCGGGGAGAATTTGAACCGGATCCGGTTACGGCGGCAATGATTTGCGAATTAGCAGGTGCTGATGGAATTGTCTGTCATCTCAGAGAAGATAGAAGACATGTCAATGACCGCGATGTGAAATTACTTAGAGAGCTGGTGAAAACTAAGCTCGATCTTGAAATGTCCACCAATGAAGAGATCGTGAAAATTGCATGTGAGATAGGTCCGGATCTTGCGACATTAGTTCCTGAGAAACGGCAGGAATTAACTACTGAAGGTGGATTAGATGTTATTTCAAATTTCAAAAAAGTGAAAGAGTCAATCGATGAGCTTCACAAGCATGAAGTTGAAGTAAGTCTATTCATTGATCCGATTCCGGAACAAATTCAAAGTGCTCACGATACAGGAGCAGATTTTATTGAAATCCATACCGGTGATTATGCGAACGCAATCAGTGAAGAAGAAGCAATAGAAGAATTAGAAAGAATTCGGCAGGCGGCAAAACTTGGGAGAAAATTAGATTTGGGGGTTAATGCTGGACATGGTCTGAATTATTTGAATATAATTCCGTTCAGAGAGATAAAAGAAATTGAAGAAGTGAGCATCGGTCATGCCATCATTGCAAAAGCTGTGTTTGTCGGCTTAGAAAATGCTGTTAGAGAAATGGTGAGGTTGATAAAAACTTAAACTTTGATGAGTATCACAAAAACCCGACTTCTCCTGCTTGTTTTTCATGAAAGAAGTCGGGTTTTTCTGTTCTGAGGATCTTTCTGTCGAAGAAACCCAACTTTTTAAGATTCATTTACATTTAAATATTGGGTTTCTCAATGTATCTTCCTTAGTCACAGGGTTTCTTACTCAATGGATCTTGCTAAAAATAATTCTTAATCCTTGAAACCAAGCTTTTTGATTTTTATATTAGTGAAAATTTATTTAAAGAAATTCGGAGATTATAAAAAACATTTGTACTTAAAACCGCTAATTTCCACTTCAAACAAGGTTGAAATTCAATCATTTCAATTATTAATCCAATTCACGAAAAATAGGAGAGAATATGTCTGAACAGAAGAAATTCGTTCCATTCGTCTCGCCAGAAACGCGCATTGATCATCGGTTTGGTCATGTGCGTGATACTTGGTGCAGCTAATGCTTATCTCGGCTTAAAAGCAGGTATGACAATTGCGGCAACTTATCCCGCGGCAGTCATCGGTATGGCATTATTAAAAATCATGAAGGGAAGCATCCTCGAAGAAAACTTTGCTCGAACTGTTGGTTCAATTGGTGAATCAGTTGCAGCAGGAGCGATTTTTACGCTTCCAGCATTTTTCATTGCAGGCATTTGGCCTGAATTTGCAACAACAGGTCATTACCTGGAATCCTCTGCGATTATGGTTGCAGGCGGTGTGCTCGGTATCATGTTCGTAGCACTTCTTAGAAGAGTCATGGTGGAAGATGTTGAACTTCCATTTCCGGAATCAGTTGCTGCAGGCGAGATTCATAAAGCAGGTCGAAGTGGCGGAACTGGCGCGAAATTCTTGTTCGGCGCAATGGGAATTGGTGCTTTGATCCAAACTCTTGGGCAATTAAAATTCTTTGCAACAAGCTGGGAAAAATTTGTTTCGTTTTCAAAGACAACGATCGGCTTGAAATCAACCGGTGCAGTCGATGCGCAGAGCGGAATGCTTTTGAGTTCACCTGGTGTTAGTCCTGCGTACATTGGCGTTGGCTATATCATTGGTCCAAAATTAGCATCGTTGAACTTCAGCGGCGGACTTTTAGCTTGGGGATTATTCGTTCCAATAATTACATACTTCCTCGGTCCGAGCTTATTCCCTGAATCATCAGGTGCAACTGAAAAGAGCTGGGTGGAAATGGCGAATAATGTTTGGAGATTCATCGTTCGTCCAATAGCTATCGGTGGAATGTTGACTGGTGCAGGTTTCACTTTATTCAGAATGCGTAAGAGTCTCTTAACCGGAATAAAAAGAGCCATCGGAGACGTTAAGAAAGCCGCAACTGGTGATCATGTTACAATTAGAACAGATCAGGATATTAATTTTAAATGGGTAATGATTGGAATTCTTGGTGCTTCTGTTGCAACATTTTTCATTTACAATCATTTCGCACAAGATTTTACTGCAGCTTTGGTCGCAACACTTGTGATGGTTATCGCAGGATTTTTCTTTGCAGCTGTTTCCGGTTATTTAGTTGGAATAATTGGCGCGAGTAATAATCCAATCAGCGGCTTAACGTTATCAACACTTTTAGTTGCCGCTCTGTTAATGGTTGCTCTTGGTATGACTGGTGCAACCGGTGTTGCTGCTGTGCTTGGTGTTGCTGCTGTTGTTTGCGTTGCTGCAGCAGTCGCCGGCGAAATGCTACAAGATTTAAAAGTCGGGCACATTCTCGGCGGTACTCCTTGGAAAATGCAGGTCGGCGATATCATCGGTGTTGTACTTGCATCTGCAGTTATGTTTATACCTTTGGTTATTCTCCACCAGGGAGATATAAATACAGGCGGAACAGGTTTTGGAGGTAAAGCGCTTCCTGCACCACAGGCAAGTTTAATGGCTTTGCTCTCGCAAGGAATCGTCGGTCGTGAAATGGCATGGCCCTTAATTATCGTTGGGATGATCATGGGATTCGGTTTTATCTTGATGCAAGTGAAGAGTCCGATGTTAGTTTCTGTCGGTATGTATCTCCCCTTAGAAACAACATTCGCAATTTTCATTGGCGGATTGATCAAAGGTGGTGTGGAGAAATTTAATGAAAGCAGAAAACACAATGAAGCACAGAGAGCACGTGTTGAAAATACAGGTGTTCTTCTTGCGGCAGGTTTGATTGCAGGTGAAGCATTGATCGGATTGTTCTTTGCTGGATTCGCCTTCTTTGAAGTAAGATTGTTCTCAATATTTGAGACTCCATCGTTCATTGTGAGCTTATTAGTATTTGCATTCATTGCATGGATATTGATCCGAATTCCGATCAAGTACGCTGGAAGAGCAGATGAACCTGCACCTCCAACTGCGGTGATGTAATAAATTATTATCATAGGACGGAAGAGCGATCTTCCGTCTTGTTTTTTGTCCCTTAAAAATATTGTATGGCTAATGAATTTTTTGAAACGAAAAAAGAAAATCGATTACGTAAATTATCTTGATTTGATCCCAATCAGAGAATTTGAACATGAAGTGATTAATGACGGATTGATAAATATTCTGATACCTAAATTCAAAAATAGATTTATGGTTGAGAATATTATGCCAAGATTAAGATCGCCGCAAATCAAAGCTAAACTTGATGAGTTTGGTTCGGCAGTCTGGCTTCTAATCGATGGCTATAAAAATGTTGACGAGATCAGTAAGGAATTGGTTGAAAAATTTGGCGATAGAATTCAGCCGATTCATGAACGAATTACGAGA
>CAZNDS010000238.1:0-4199 GCA_964571865.1 uncultured Ignavibacteriaceae bacterium
TTGAGCATCTAGTTGATACTGCAAAAAAATTCAATATGCCCGCACTTGCTCTTACGGATACAAACGGAATGTATGGACTGATTCAGTTTGCACAGCTTGCAAAAGAAGCAAACATCAAACCAATACTCGGTGTTTATCTCGACGACCCGAATGATCCAGAAATAAATGCCGTATTGCTCGCAAAGAACAGAGATGGATATTCAAAAATCTGTGAGTTGATAACTCGGCGGCAATTATCCAAAGGACCCTTCGGGGATGAAAAGTTTTCATTGGTTGAAGCGCTAACGCAATTGCTTCGCAAAGAAAGGCAAAGTGGATTCAGCCGCAAACACGAAACAACAGTTCAAGAGAACAGCAACGCGAACGACTTAATCGTCATTACATCATCAATTAAGTTACTGCAGAAATTGAACAATTGTAATTACGATAATATTTATGTCAAAATGTTCTTCACACAAAAAAGAAAAAGAACTTGCCGCGAGCTTTACAACTTTGCACGCGAGCAAAATATTCCGCTTGTTGCAACAAATGCTGTCCACTTCATTAATAAATCAGGCTATCTGCTTCACAAAGTTTTAACTGCTATCAAAAAAAACACTACGCTTGCGGCTTTAAACTCCGAAGATTTAGCCGAAGAAGAACAATACTTCAAATCATCCGATGAGATGAAACAATTGTGGAAAGCTCTGCCCGAAGCAATTGCTAACACAGAAAAAATCGCGAACGAGTGCAAAGTCGATCTTGAATTCAGTAAATACAAACATCCAAAATTTCCTCTGCCAAAAGGCGAAACTGCTTTCTCTTATTTGTGGAAGATTGCATTTCAAGGTTTATCAGAAAAGTATCAGCCGATAACAGAGCAGGCTGTCAATCGCTTGCAGGAAGAACTCCGCGTAATTGAACAGCTTGGATTTGCAGATTACTTTTTAATCGTGTGGGACATTGCCCGGCAAGCCCGCAGAACGAACATGATGATGATTGGAAGAGGTTCTGCCGCTAACAGCATCGTTGCCTATTGCTTGGGACTTACGCAGGTCGATCCGCTCGAACACAATTTATTCTTCGAAAGATTTTTGAATCTCGGCAGAGCATCGCCGCCGGATATCGATCTTGATTTTTCCTGGAAGGAACGCGATGCAATTGTAAAATATGTTTTCGATAAATACGGTTCTGACCGCACAGCAATGATATCAACTACAGTAACTTTTCGTGCACGTTCAGCTTTTCGTGAAGTGGCGAAGGTCTTCGGCATAAGCGACACAGAAATTTCCAAGTTCAGTCAATACATTCCGTGGACAAGTGCGGAGAATCTTCCGCATCTTGCTGAAAAATTTCCCGAAGCTCGTCACTTGAAGTTCAATGACGAACCGTGGAAAACAATTGTAAGTATTGCACAAAAGATTGCGGGATTCCCGCGTCATCTCAGCATTCATCCAGGCGGAATTGTAATTTCACCAGAGCCAATCACGAATTTCACGGCGCTTGAATACGCAGAGAACAAAGGACTCGGTTTGATAATCACTCAGCCCGATATGTATCCGATTGAAGATTTGGGACTTGTGAAAATCGATTTGCTCAGTCAGCGTTCGCTTGGTGTTGTGAAGGATACGATAGAAAAGGTTAGGCTAAGGCAGAGACTAAGGCGAAGTGAAGAAAGTGAAATGAAAGTATTTGAGTTGGGAAAGAGCAATGATGATATTGGTATCCAATAAAAGTCTACCAGCCATTTACATCCACTTTCTCGCAATTCTCTTCAATTGCTTGAATCATGTTATCGGCATCTGCTTCGGTGATCATACCTGAAAATTTCAATAGATGTTTGAACTGAAAAGGAAGATTTTAACCACTGTATAGCGAAAGATTAAATTTTTGGTTAAGTTTTAGTAAATAGATGTAATTAATCTCAACCTTTATTTAAAATCGTAATGAAAAAAGCAGAATTAGTTAATCACAAAAAATTATCAGACCTCTTAGATGAAATCAAGACTGAATTAAAAAAAATATATAATGAAAATCTGAAGAGTATTATCCTATATGGTTCATATGCAAAAGGCGATTATGATAGCTACTCCGATATTGATATCATGATATTAATTGATGAAAAGGAAGAAAATCTTCGGCGTTATAGGAACGCAGTTATTGAAATCGTAACTGACATTTCCATTAAATATGATGTAGTTATATCAATTATTGATAAGAGCTATCGCGATTTTACAGTGTACAGAAATTACGTACCGTTTTACCGAAACGTACACACAGAGGGTTTCAAAGTTTATGAAAACTAATGAACGTATTCGCGACTTAGCTAACTACCGCATTGAAAAAGCAGAGGAGAGTATTGAGGCTTCAAGAATATTGTTAGAAAATAGCTTGTATGCTGAATCAATAAATAGATCCTATTATGCGATATTACATAGTGCAAGAGGATTGTTAGCTTATGACGAATTTGATTCAAAGCGGCATTCAGGCGTTATTTCCTTTTTCAATCAAAATTATATCAAGCCTGGAAAGATTGAAAGGCAGTATTCGATAATTATTACAAGTGCATTTACTATAAGAAACAAAAGTGATTATGACGATTTTTATATTGCTTCAAAGGCAGATGCAGAAGAACAGTTTAAGAATGCAATCGAGTTTTTGAACAAGATCAAAGAGTATATAAAACTAGTCGCGAAATAAGGAACTATCCTCGCTTCTCACAGTCTTTTGTTAATTTGATTAACTGCTTTTCTTTAAATAGAGCAATGATGATATTGGTATCCAATAAAAGTCTACCAGCCATTTACATCCACCTTCTCACAGTTTTCTTCAATTGCTTGAATCATGTTATCGGCATCTTCTAGAGATTGTGCAATATTTAACTCACCAATCTAAGCTAAATTGCAAAATGAAATGAGTGAAGTGAAAGTGTTTGAGTTGAAAAAGTAATCTTAATCATTATTATATTGCTCAATCAGATGCTTCACTCTTTCAAAGTGAGTGAATTTTTCTTAACTTTAGTTAGAGTTCTCAAATGAAAAGTAGAATTATAAATATTGACCCTGAGATATTGAGCGGTGAACCTGTATTTTCTGGTACGCGTGTACCGATAAAAAACTTATTCGACTATTTAGAAACGGGAGAAACGCTTGAGAAATTCTTAGAAGATTTTCCTTCGGTGTCAAAAGAGCAAGCGACTACTTTATTGGAGACGGCTGGGAAACTGTTTACTTCATCGGCAGAAATTCTGAATGAAAATCTTACTTGATGAATGTTACCCCACAGCCTAAAGGCTCTGCTTGAGCAATATGAAGTGAGTACAGTATCCGAGATGGGGTGCCAAGGTTTGAAGAATGGGGTATTACTGCAAACTGCAGCGAATAACAAATTTGATTTGCTGCTGACAGTTGATAAGAAATTAGAATTTCAACAAAATCTTAATTTGTACAATATTACAATCGTTGTTTTCGATGTTCCTAAAAGTAAATTGGAGTTCTTATCCCCTCTTATCCCCAAATTGCTTGGAGTCCTAAAAAATTTTAAAAAACGTGGAGCGTATTATATCTCATGATTTTTGCCGTGAACGTATAAATTTATCCTGCGCAAATTCATTTCAGTTGATTAACCATAATTTAGATCAATCAGAACTTTGAACTAATAAACTTATATTCATGTTGAAAAGTTAAAACACTCACACAACCGAAAGAGCAGCAATGGAAAAAGATTTAATTAAGATTTACAAACGGCTTAAGAAAATTTTGAAGAAATACGAAAAACCGTTGAAATCAAAAATGGATTTGGACAGCAAGTACGATCTCTGGTCGATCAAAGATGTAGAGTTCGCCGGCAGAAAAAGAAAAGAGGTCTTCTTTGCGGGACTCATCATTCAAAGTAAATATGTTGGATTTTACTACATGCCGGTGTATGTTGATACTTCGCTTAAAAAAGTCTTCAAACCGGAACTGCTGAAATTGCTGAAAGGTAAATCCTGCTTTCATATCAAAAGTCTTGATGGCAAACTCGAAAAGCAAATCGATTCTGCGCTCAAGAAAGGATACGCTATGTATAAGAAGCGAGGATGGATCTAAAATAACGCCTCGGTGCAGCGAGAATTGTAAAATGTAAATGAGCCGAATCTACACTTCACGAAACTTGCCTGCAGAACATTCGGCAAGCAGGCGTTTCGTGTAGTGAAGCTAAAAAGGTATAGTTGATGAAAA
>CAZNDS010000239.1:0-4198 GCA_964571865.1 uncultured Ignavibacteriaceae bacterium
CCAACTGAGCTATTCCCGCATACATCACTTTTTGCAGTGCAAATATATGATGTATTTAATCACCATTCAAGATTTTTTTCAGGCCCTTTGACATTTAATTTACTTTGAAAGCGAATGCCAAAATCCTTAAATTTTCACATGAATTATATTTTAATTCCTATTATCAGTTATTTATTAGGCTCGATCCCCACAGGATATATTTTACTGAAATATTTCAGAGGAGTCGATATACGCAAAGAAGGGACTGGAAATGTCGGAGGACATAATGCTTATGAAGTTAGTAATTCCAAACTTGTGGGGGGAGCGGTTGCAATAATCGATTTACTCAAAGGACTAATTGCAGTGCTTCTCGCAAAACAAATTGCACCAAATGACTTTTTACTTATAGGATTTGCAGTATTTTTTGCAGTCCTTGGGCACTGCTTTTCTATCTGGATTAAATTTCACGGCGGCAGGGGACTTGCGACTGCTTTCGGTGGAACAATTTTATTTTTACCATTTACCGGATTGATTTGGGGGGCTTTGTGGTTGATTATCTATTTAAAGTTTAAGGATACTCATATTGGAAATATTTGGGCAACAATTTTTACATTTGTAATAATAGTTTTATCTAATGAAATCCTAATTGAATATTCCTATCCGCCGCCTAACAAAACATGGGAATTAGTTCTTATTAGTCTATTAGTTTTAGGAACAATTTTAATAAGACACATCGAACCTATGATGGACATACTGCGTAAAAGAGTGAAACAAAATAAAGGATAAAAATGAAGAAAGATAATTTTATAATTATTGGAATTGTAATCATTGTTACAGTTATAACTACAATTTCAGTTACGATTTTATTATCACAAACAGATAACAATGAATCATTGATCTCAAATGATACACCGGCAAACTACATTTCGACTGCAAATTATCAGGAGCGTCAGCAAGTTAATCAGAATATTACTGGTTCGCGAGAGAACGCAATTACTGCTACGGTAAAAAACATCAGTCCTTCTGTCGTTGGAATAAATGTAACTGAAGTACGCGAGTACAGAGACCCGTTCTCTTCTTTTTTTGACGATCCATTTTTCAAAAATGATCCATTCTTTAAAAGATTCTTTGGTGATAGATCTTATAAACAAGAAATACAAAGTCTTGGAAGCGGTTTTATCATTTCCAAAGATGGATACATAATAACGAATGACCATGTAGCTGGCAATGCAAAGAAGGTAGTCGTTACTTTAACTAATGGTGAGAAATATGACGCCGAAGTAATTGGTTCTGATCCCACAAGCGATGTTTGTTTGTTAAAAATTGAAGGAAAGAATTTTCCTTTTGTTAAACTCGGGAATTCGGATGATATTATTATAGGTGAATGGGTAATTGCACTTGGGAATCCCTTTGGATTATTTAACGTTAATAACAAACCAACAGTTACGGTTGGAGTTGTTAGCTCGACGGGTTTAACTCTTCAGCCGATAAATAATCGTTATTACAGAAATATGATACAAACAGACGCTCCGATAAATGGAGGTAACAGCGGCGGCCCGCTTGTAAACAGCGTAAGTGAAGTAATTGGGATGAACACGATTATTTATACCGGAAATAGTTATGCAGCAGGAAATATCGGAATTGGTTTTGCAATACCGATTAATAAGATTAAAAAAATTATTGAAGAGTTGAAGAGAAGCGGAAAAATAGAAAGGGATTTTTGGACTGGTCTTTCCATTCAAACTCTCGATGCAAGGATTGCCAAGTATTATGGCCTTAAAAGCACAAAGGGAGTCGTAATTACACAAATTGAAAGAAACAGCCCGGCAGCAAATGCAAAACTTGAGGTTGGTGATGTGATTCTTGAAATTGATGGAGAACAAGTTACAGATGAAAATGATGTACGTTCTGCTTTCTTCGAATACCGGACTGGACAATCGGTCAAATTAAAAATATTACAAAATGAAAAAATTGTTGAGCGTACCATGAAACTTGAGAAACGTCAATGATTGAACGCTATGCTCGAAAAGAAATGAGCAAAATCTGGTCGGAAGAAAATAAATTTTCAATCTGGCTCGAAATTGAATTAGCTGCTATCGAAGCAAGAGTTAACTTAAAAGAAATTCCGCGAGCAACATTCAACAAAATTAAACAGAAAGCAAAATTCAGTGTTCAAAGAATCAAGCAAATTGAAGAACGAACAAAACATGATGTTATCGCTTTTTTAACCAATGTCTCACAAAATGTAGGAAAAGAGTCAAAAGAAATCCATTACGGCATGACTTCCTCGGATGTGCTTGACACTTGTCTAGCCGTTCAAATTAAGCAAGCTTCTCAACAACTTGAAATTGGATTGAAACATCTTCATTCAATCTTAAAAGACCTTGCTTTGAAACACAAAGGATTAATTTGTGTGGGAAGAACGCATGGTGTTCATGCCGAGTTAACTACTTATGGATTAAAATTTGCACTTTGGTATGATGAGATTTCAAGAAATCTTAGGAGATTGTATCAAGTAACTGAAGATGCGGCAGTCGGAAAAATTTCCGGCGCTGTCGGTACATATGAACATTTGGATCCGCGAGTTGAAGCATTTGTTTGTACAAAACTGAAAATTAAAACCGCTAATATATCTACACAAATTGTTCAAAGAGATGCACATGCATTTTATTTAATGACTTTAGCATTGATCGGCACTACGCTAGAAAAAATTGCTACTGAAATCAGGCATCTGCAAAAAACGGAAGTCCTCGAAATGGAGGAGCCATTTACCGAAGGACAAAAAGGATCTTCTGCAATGCCGCATAAAAAAAATCCAATAATCTGCGAAAGAATAGCGGGATTAGCCAGAATATTGCGCGGTAATTCGATTGTCGGTTTGGAAAATGTAACTCTTTGGCATGAGCGTGATATTTCTCACTCTTCCTCTGAAAGAGTGATTTTTCCGGACAGTACGATTTTACTCGACTACATGATCGATAAAATGTGTTTTGTTCTGAAAAACATAAAATTGAACGAGGCGAACATTCAGAGAAACATAGATATTTCGAAAGGTTTAATTCACTCTCAAAAAATATTGCTCAAATTAATTGAAAAAGGATTGAGCAGAGATGAAGCATATAAAATCGTACAAAGTGTTGCGTTGAGAGTCTGGGATTCTGATACAAACTTACTCGACGAACTGAAAAAAGATAAACAGATAAACAATTATTTTACGAACAACGAATTGAGTTCCATCTTTAGTACTAATGCCATTCTTAATAAGATTGATCACATTTACGGAAGAGTCGGTTTAGAATAAACTTTCTGAATATTTATTAATTTTTACAATTCAATACCATAGTTACTCAGTTCTCGAAATAATTGGTGATTATTCTCGAAATGAATTGTATTCCAACCTAAATTAGCCGCAGTTGATACGAACTTTAATATATCATCAATGTATATGAACTGTTCCTTTTCCAAATTAATTTTTTCTTCAACAAAATTAAATATTTCAATTTCTGGTTTAACGAAACCAATTTGATATGACAAAAATAATTGCTTAAAAGATTTTACAAAATCATAGTGCCCCCAGCCATATCGTTGGTGTATGATATTTGTGTTGGAGAGAAGATATAAGTCAAGTCTTTCTGCAAGTTTTGGAAGAATGTCAATTAGTTCTTGATTTGGTGTAAATATTTGAGAAAATATTTTTGCTAACTCCTCCGAGCTGCAATTGAACTCCAATTCGGACCTGCACTTTTCAAGAAATTCGAGTTCGGATATTTGACCTTTCTCAAGTGCAATAATCAGTTCAGGATGATCTTTAAAATATTTCTGGCTGTTATTACCTAAGTTTTGTTTTATTCTGTCAAGGTTCTTTTCTGCAATGCCCCAATCAAAATTGATCAGTACATTTCCAAGATCAAATATTATCGCTTCAATTTTACACATGTTTTTTGGAATTATTTATTAAAATTATTCGTTTATCTTTCAAACAGAACGAATTTAAGACTTTAATAAATAAATATGGAGATATAATGAAAATAATTTTTTCGATAATGATACTTGGAATTTTTAGCAATTTTTTATCCGCTTTGGGTTTTAGTTCAGACAGTTTGAAAATCAATCAAGAAGCTCCAGATTTTACTCTTGAAGATGCTTTTGGTAATAAATTTCAACTCTCCTCGTACAGAGATAAATCCCCGGTTGTTGTCTATTTTTATCCCAAAGCAAA
>CAZNDS010000240.1:0-2481 GCA_964571865.1 uncultured Ignavibacteriaceae bacterium
TATTAGATATTAATACTATGAGTTCAACATGATTCTTTTTTACACCCCAATTTTTATATTTTAAAATCTGAATACTCTATTTCTATTGTTTTCTAGTTTAACTAAATTGAAACCGAATGAAAAAGAATTCTGTCAATAAGTATTTAGATTTAGGTGAGCGCGGGAAGCTCAGCAAACAAAATAAATTGAATGAACTAACCGGCAAAGAATGGTTAAAATTCACTAAATCTTGGTTTGTTCATCGACCACCCCGAAGAAAAAGTGATGAGATACTTCATCCTGCAAAATTTCCGGAGACATTAGTTAGTGAATTTATTCGATTCTTCACAAAAGAAGGGGATTGGGTAATCGATCCTTTTCTTGGAACTGGAAGCACTGCGGTCGCTTGCATAGAAAGTAACCGTAACTGTATAGGTGTGGAGCTGCTCAAAAAATATTTTGATGTATCCAAGAAAAGAGTTGACGGGTTGATCTCTGAATCACTTTTCAAACCAGAGGTTTCTCTCTTCAATTATAATTCATTGGGATTGAAAAATTTACCGATAGAGGAAAATACTATTCAATATTGCATAACCTCGCCGCCGTACTGGAATCAATTGGAAAGAAATTCTATTCGCCAAAAGGATAGAAAAGAAAAAAATTTAGACACAAAATATAGCGGCAAAGAATCCGATTTAGGAAATTGTGTGGACTATGATGATTTCATAGAAAAGGTCTGTAAAGTGTTCGACCAAGTTTTTGATTTAATAAAAGTCAATGGATATTTAACAATAATAATTAATAACATTTATTTCCAAAGCAGACTTTATCCTCTTGCTTTTGACCTTGCCGTGGCGCTTACAAAGAGAGAATCTAAAAGCTGGATTATGAAAGATGAAAAAATTTGGCTGCAAGATGATAAACCATTGATTGCTCTTGGAGTTAATAGCGCATGGGTTGGAAACAGACATCATCAATACTGTTTGATATTTCGAAAGGAATCAACTCGTTAAGAAAAACATATTTTAAAATTCTAGCTTAAATGAATACAAAATCTTGACTTGTGATAATTAGATTTTTTGAGCTAAGATAAATAGATGCAAAAGATTTACACAGTTTCTGAACTTAACCAGTCGATTAAGTTCACTTTAGAATCTTCCTACGATTGGCTTGATGTTGAAGGAGAAATCTCAAATTTCAAACCGTACTCTTCCGGGCACTGGTATTTTTCATTAAAGGATGAAACGTCACAGATTTCTTGTGTAATGTGGCGGGGTAGAAATAATTATGTCTTTTTCACTCCGCAAGATGGAATGAAAGTTCGAATCAAAGGAAAGCTGAGTGTTTATGAAGTTCGCGGCAATTATCAAATTGATGTAGCCACAATGAAACCTCTCGGAGTTGGCGAACTTCAGCTTGCATTCGAAAAGTTAAAAGAAAAGCTATCTAAAGAAGGTTTGTTCGATGAAACAAACAAAAAGCCAATTCCGGAAATTCCAAGTTCAATTGGGATTGTTACCTCAAAAGATGGAGCGGCACTTCGGGATGTGATCTCAACTCTCCGTCGCCGATTTCCTGCAGCTGAATTAATACTTGCCCATTCATCAGTTCAAGGTGTAGATGCATCTATTGAAATAGCTGATGCCATCAAAATGTTAAACGCCTACAAAAAAATAGATGTAATTATTTTATGCCGCGGCGGTGGTTCACTGGAAGACTTATGGGCTTTTAATGAAGAGATCACGGCAAGAGCAATTTTCAAATCAAAAATTCCAATTATTACTGGAATCGGTCACGAGGTTGACTTCACAATTGCTGATTATGTTGCTGATTTGAGAGCACCGACTCCTACAGCAGCAGCGGAACTGGTAACACCAAACGTTTTTGATTTGATTGAATATATAGGAGATTTTTCCTATAATAATTTTGAAAAAATCAAAAACCAGATAAAATTTTACACTGATTCGATTAGGAATATTTTGAAAAGTTACGCATTTAGCTTACCGGAATCGTTGCTAAGAAATAAAAGTCAGAAATTGGATTTTACTGCTTACAGGGTGCAGCAATCATTCAGCAATTACTTTCAGGCAACAAAAAGTCGATTTGAACGTTCTATGAAAGTAATTCAAAACTCAGATCCGAAAAAAAATCTTGCAAAAGGATATTCAATTGTGAGGCAGGATGCAAAGATCATAAAACGAAAGAAGGAGTTGAATTTAGATTATGAAACTGAAATTGAATTTTTCGATGGGAGAATAAAACTAGATGGCGAAAAGTAAATCTGATTTTGAAAAAGATTTCAAGCGGCTTGAAGAGATTTCAGATACACTCGAATCAGATAAGATAACTTTAGAAGATGCAATCAAACTTTACGAGGAAGGTGTTGACATCACAAAAAAGCTGACGGAAATACTGTCGAAAGCCGAATTGAAAATCTCTCAGCTCAAAATGGAGTTGGATGGTACAATAAAAAAGTCAAAATTTGAAATTGACGAGGAAATT
>CAZNDS010000240.1:2499-4165 GCA_964571865.1 uncultured Ignavibacteriaceae bacterium
AACGAATACAAATATCTATTTGAAATAAATTCACCAGATGACTTAAAGAAAATTTCAAAACAAGAATTGAAAGTTGTCTGCGATGAGGTACGCTCATACATGATTGATGTGATTTCACAAATTGGCGGACATTTCGGTGCGGGATTAGGAGCAGTCGAGCTTACAGTTGCTTTACATTATGTGCTTAACACTCCAACTGATAAAATCATTTGGGACACAGGGCATCAAGCTTATCCGCATAAAATTTTAACCGGCAGACGGGATGCATTAAAAACAATCCGTCATTTCGGCGGGATAAGCGGATTCTTAAAACGTACTGAAAGCGAATATGATGTTTTTGGTGCAGGACACGCTAGCACTTCAATTTCGGCTGCAGTTGGAATCGCTGCTGCAAGAGATTTCAATGGCGATGATTATCGTGTGGTTGCTGTGATCGGGGATGGAGCTATGACCGGCGGCATGGCTTACGAAGCAATGAACAATGCTGGACTCCAAAAAAGAAACATTACTGTCATTCTGAATGATAACAATATGTCAATCGCGAATAATGTATGGCAGGTTTCAAATTACTTTACAGGATTAATTGCAAATCCATCATTCAATAAATTTAAAGCCAATATCTGGGATCTAACCGGTAAGCTGGATGAGTTTGGTGATAGAATCCGAAAAATTGTTGCACGTGTTGAAGGAGGCGTCAAAGCTATTATTACGCCGGGCGCATTGTTTGAAGCATTTGGATTCAGATACTTTGGACCCATTAATGGTCATAACATAAATCAGATCACTAAAATTTTGGAACATACACAAAACCTGAATGGTCCGATACTCATTCATGTAACAAGTCAAAAAGGAAAAGGATACAAACCCGCTGAAGAGGATTCACAAAAACTTCATGGTGTTACACCGTTTGATAAAATAACCGGACAGGCAATTAAAACATCTAATCAAGCTCCATCTTATACAAAGATTTTTGGAAATGCATTGGTTGAAATTGCTCGTACGAATGAAAAAATTATTGGAATTACCGCAGCAATGCCCGATGGAACAGGATTGGATGCACTTCAAAAAGAGATTCCAGAAAGATTTTTTGATGTTGGAATCGCAGAACAGCATGCAGTTACTTTTGCCGCAGGATTAGCGACCCAAGGATTAATCCCCGTAGTTGCTATTTACTCAACATTTCTGCAAAGGGCATTCGATCAAATTGTACACGATGTAGCGCTTCAAAAATTACACGTTGTTTTTATCCTCGATCGTGCAGGACTTGTGGGTGCAGATGGTCCAACACATCATGGAACATTCGATCTGAGTTATCTAAGGTTCATTCCTAACATCACAATTATGGCTCCGAAAGATGAATCTGAGCTGCGAAACATGCTTTATACCTCGATTGAAACTATCAAAGGACCAGTCGCAATCCGCTATCCAAGGGGAAATGCACTTGGTGTTCCTGTCGATAAAGAATTTTCAGCTTTTGAAATTGGTAGGAGTGAAGTGCTCAGAAGTGGAACTGATGCTGCAATGATCAGTGTTGGCTCAATGGTTGATTATGCTCTTAAGACAGCTTCAATCTTAGAGAAAGAAAATATTTCGATTGAAGTTGTAAATCTTAGATTCGTTAAACCGGTTGACACAGCAACGCTTGATGATTTATTCAATCGTTTTG
>CAZNDS010000241.1:0-4163 GCA_964571865.1 uncultured Ignavibacteriaceae bacterium
GTTGAACTAATTTTACCCGATATGCAGATGAGAGCCGTTCAATATCCCTGGCCTGAGTTGAAGGGTTGCAGCTGATATAAAAAATTTTCGGTGGTTTAAGTTCAAGTAACTTAAATATCGTTCTTTCCGAGATTCCTGCGCGTGGTGGATCGAGTATTACTGTCAGATCATTTTCATCACTTCTAAATTTTTCTAAATCAAATCCTTTCTCCAAATCTGTCACCGCGAATTCTGAATTTGTTACTGAATTTATTCTTGCATTTCTTCTTGCTGCTTGAACTGATTCTTCTGAAATTTCAAATCCGTAAATCAAATCAAATTGATCTGCTAATACTATTCCAATTACACCCACACCGCAGAATAGATCTATTAAAATTTTTTCTTGTGGATCGGATTCGATTTTATCTTCTTGAATTATTTGTCTAACAAGTGAAAATAACTTCTCGGCCTGCTTCGTATTTGTTTGAAAAAATGTGTTTGCGAATATTTCAAACCGTTTATTCAATAATTCTTCTTGGATAAAACCCTCCCCAAAAATCACATTTACTTCATGACTGATAGTGCTGCTCAAATGCGGCATGCTGATACTATTCACGAAGGTAGTAACTTGCGGAAAGTTTTGATTCAATATTTTCCCAAGCTCCTGCATTAACTCCATATCATACTGAGTAGTGATAAGGTTGATCATCTTATCGGGAATATTGGAACTTTCCCGAATTGCAAGTGCCTTTAATAATCCAGCTCTGTTTTTTAACGAATGAACAGAAATTTTATTATTGAAGAAAAATCTACCAATTATATTTCGGACATCATTCGAAAATTCAGATTGCAAATAACATTTATTAAGGTGTAAAACCTTGTCGAACACATTGGGAATATGGAGCCCGAGCGCAAAAAATTTCTCGTCTGACGAATACTCCACTCCCGTTTCCAGCCATCTTTTATTGGAAAAAGAATACTCCATTTTGTTTCTGTAGTAATAGATTCGCTCTGAACCAATTGTGTTTTCAACTTGAAAATTTTTTAGTTTGCCAATTCTTGACATTACGTCTTCCACAATTTCCTTTTTATTTTCAAGCTGTGCCTCATAATTCATGTACTGGATTTTACACCCGCCGCAATATCCAAAGTGTTGACATTGCGGATCGATCCTATTAACTGAAGGTGAAATAATCTCTTTCGCCTCTGCTTCATAAAAATCTCTTTTGATTTTTTTTATTTGGGCCCTTACATGCTCGCCAGGAATACAATTTTCTATAAAAACTTTCTTCCCATCATATTCAGACAAGCAGACACCTTGATGGACCATTTTTCCAGCGAATAATTCAATTAAATCGTTTTTCTTCATCTCAACCGCTCTATCTATATAGATGTAATTTTTTCCTTAAGAGGTAATTTTTTCAGGTAATTTTTACTCTCACAAAATAATTTATTCAATTTTTTCTAAAAATTAAAAACTTTTTGTCTGGCACGTTACTTGACTTGTTATTATTACCTATCAATTATGAAAATACTCTCCTGACCTCCTACTAGTCCCAGAGTTTCCCTCTGGGATTTTTTTTTGCTTCAATTTGAAATCTCAATTCAAGAATAAATCTCATTTCAAAACAATCCCATTCAAAAAAACCTAAAAAAAGAAGAAAAAACGCACTTAAAAATTCGGCACAAGACTTGGGGTACAAAACTCTGACTGTAAAAAATAGAAAATAAATAAATGATGAGTCTCACAAAAAGACACAAATAAAAATAATCTGAATCGGCGGAGATTAGATAGGAGGTAAATATTTCAGATAAATGTGAACTATTAAAATGTCAATAACGACTTCAATGGTCATTAAATAATACTACTTCAAAATTATTTGGTGAATTGTAATGAAAATTAGATGAAAACTAAAGCTCATTAAGAGAAAGATCGATGCAAAATAATCTATATCAACATATAGCATGAGATACAAAATTGAACGAAAAATTTATGAGTCTTGACTAAAGATATATAGAATTTCTAAATCAATAATAACTAAACAAAAATTAGGAGGACTCCATGAGATCCTATTCTACATTCTTGTTAGGTTCTTTTACACAAAAGACCTATTTGTTCTTTGCCATTACACTAATGGCAATTATATCCCTTTATAATCCTGCTTCCGCTCAATCGGGAAGCTGTGACTTGAACAACTTCGTTACATACACCCAAGGAGGCTGGGGAAATAAAGGAGGGAAGTTATGTGACGGCGTCACAAAAATAACTGTTAAACAACTTCAAACCGGACAAGAAGTCTCTAAAGGAAATGGGACTGACAAACTTGGTTCAAATACTACATTTACCTATTCCAATGGAAAGTCAGTTGTAATACATACTTCTTGTTCACAGCCAATTTATGTTGGAATGGAAGTCAGTAAAGATGGTTTTACATATAAGATAACTGAATTAAAAACCATTCCTTCTTCTTCAACTAATCCTGGCAATATTCGAGACCTTCATTTCCCATCTGTATTTCCGAGCGGATTAGTCGTTGGACAGTCCAGCGGTTATACATTGAAGCTCTCCGAAGCAAAAGATGTAAAAGATTTTCTCCCTGCTGGTGGAACTCCAAAAGCCCTCGACAAAAATTACGTTGATCCAAAATCGACAAAAGCCGGAGTATTTGCCGGTCAAGCAGTTGCTTTGAAAATGAACATCGCTTTCAGTGATGCTGGTAAGATTGGTTCGGGCAGCGTAAAGCTTGGATCGCTTGTTGTTTGTGCTGGTCCACTTGCTGGAAAAACTGTATATGAAGTGATGGATATCGTCAACAAATCCTTAAGCGGCGGTATAACTCCATACTCCTATTCACAATTGAACGATGCCGCTACTGCGATAAACGAGAACTTTAATGAGGGGAAAATAAATAAAGGATTTCTCAAGTGTCCGACAACTCCGGTTCTTGGATCTATTTCCGGTTCTGTCTTCTTCGATGTAAATTCCAACGGCGCTTTTGATAGTTTCGAATTCGGATTAAAACACGTAACAGTAAAATTGTATGAAGGATCCGTGGAAAAAGCTTCTACCCTGACAGACGATTTTGGCTTTTACAAATTCTCCAATTTGCCTGCTGGCGGTTACAAAATTCAGGCAATTGACCCGCCTTTGATGGTATTGACCACAATCCATAATCCAATAAACCTTTCTCTTGGGTCTGGTGAGAACAAGACCAATAATAATTTTGGGTACAAGTGCGGTCTAAGTCTTGCCAAAATTTCTGGTTATGTTTTTGTTGATGCTAATAAAAACGGAATTAAAGAATTAGGCGAAGCTCCATTAAAAGATGTAGTAATCAAACTCTACGATGATTCTGGGCATATTGTAACTTCCACGCTCACCGATGCTGCTGGATTTTACGAATTCCGTGATCTAGTTCCTGGAATATACACCGTCGAGGAAATTGATCCGGATATGTACAGAAGTGTCACATCAAACTGGATCAATCTTATGATATCCGCTGGCGAGAATTCACAAAACAACAATTTCGGCGATATTCTTTCGGCTGATATATGCGGTATCGTTTTCGATGATCTTAACGGTAATGGAGTTAAAGACCCATCAGAACTCGGAATAAAAGATGTTCTTATTGAATTGTTCATTAAAGCAACTGGCGAATTCGTTGCGTCAACCACAACTGGCGTGAACGGTGAGTACTGTTTCGGTTATCTTATCCCGGATACTTACAAAATAAAAGAAACAGATCCGCCTGGTTACGTTAGTACATCTCCGAATGAATTAACGGTTACTGCTAATCAAGGAGATAAAAAATACAACAATAATTTTGGTGATAAACTTGCTTCTCCTCAGAAAGGAACTCTCAGTGGTCTCATTTGGAATGATTATAACAAAAATGGCATTCAAGATCATGGCGAGCCTGGAATAAAAGATGTCATTGTTAAACTTTATGATTGTCATGACAACTGGATCGCAGAGAAAAATTCTGCTTCGGATGGAAAATATAGTTTCGGCGATCTGAGCGCCGGTTCTTATACAATTTTAGTTCAATTGCCATCTGGATTTTTATTCAGTCCAAAAGATCTAGGCGGCGATGACAGTAAAGATTCCGATGTTGATCCAATCTCATGGAAAACTAACTGTATTAACCTTGCCGCAGGCCAAAACAAAGCAAATGTCGATGCAG
>CAZNDS010000242.1:0-4157 GCA_964571865.1 uncultured Ignavibacteriaceae bacterium
GGATATTTTCTTAGCGCCATATCCAAACCTATGATGGCAATTATGATTTTTCCAGTACTTGATTTGATTACCGAAATATCCGAAATAATTTTGCCTCCACCGAAATTATGAATCAAGCCCGGTTCACTCCAGCTTGCGCCAGAGTTAGTGCTAAACGAAATACGCAATGAATCATTCACCCCGAAAATTACGGCAATTCGTGCTGAGTCAATTGCCAATGGTTTCACATCTGAGATATCTGAACTTGAAAATGGAAGTTTTTGAATTGGTTGAGCAAGAACAATAATATTTAATACAATTATGATTGTGCTTAATAAAAAGATCCTTTGCATACGAACCTCCTTTTTGAATATGTATCCAATTAATTACTACAAGACGCTATAATAATTATCTAATTTTCAATAATTACCCATCAGTCAATTTAATTTATGATATCCAATCACAGCTATTTCATAAGAATCATTTTTTTTGTGCTTACAAAATCTCCAGCTCTAAGTTGATAAAAATATATTCCACTCGATAATCGTCCGTCAGCTGACGGATCGTCCGTCGGCCGACGAATCTTTAATCGTACTTCATAATCACCTGGCGACTTTTCTTCATTTAACAATGTTACGAATTCTCTCCCAAGAATGTCATAAACTTTCAATGATACATAGCTGGTACTTGGATTTTGAAATTTAATATTTGTCACCGGGTTGAATGGATTTGGATAATTTTGTGAAAGTGAAAATATTTGTGACAATTTATTATTACTATTTTCAACTTGAACAACCCCTCCTTCTTTGAAAATCGCTAATCTTCCAAAAGTGCCAATCCACTTTTGGATTGGCACGGAATTGTAAAAATCAACTGGTGTACCCCAAACCGGTAATAGATTCGGCTTGGAGAAATCAGATGCGAATCCAATTTGTGAATCATTGGTAATTTGAACAACTGATTCTGAAAATGTAAATTCTTTTTTCCCGAGATTATCTTGTTGTGCACTAGCGAGTGATGACAAAAAAATAAGAGTGGAACAAATCACAACAGACTTTTTTAATGCATCTGAATTCATTTTACTTCCCTTTTTTTTGAAATATTACAACTTATGAATTAAGATGCAATGAAAATCGAATTTAACTGTTTATCGAATTCATTCTGCAAACAGGAGAATATGAACATTTACTGCAAATTTTTTCTTTAGCTTTCTCAACATCCGTTAAGTTGAATTTCCCGCAATTAATGTTTTCAATCATATTTCTAACTTCAGCAAGTTTTTGCTCCAGAAAATTTTTCAGTTCAAGATCGTTCATAAAAGACATTCTCTCCCGCAAGGAGATATCTTGAATTTCGTGACTTAGACTTTTCATTTTGATTTGTAGAAATATGGAATCTTCAATATTAATCTTTTTGAATTGATCTTGAAGGTGCTTCTCACACATTTTCAGGTAAAGCGGCATTTGAAGAGAATAATTTTGTTCGATCTCTTTTTTCGAGGGGGCCCACGAACCAGTTTTGTAATCGACTACTTGCAATGAACCTGATTCAGCATCAAAATTAATTCTGTCTATTTTGCCGTGCAGTCTGATTGAGGAAGTGCCCTCAGTTCTCAAATCAACCCGTAAGTATTTTTCGAACTCATAAGGCGTAATTTTTAAATCATTTTCACTCTCGACTTGAAGAAATGCATCGAAGACCGATTTGACTTTATCTGAACCTAGAAAATACTCTTCGACCAAGAAAAAGAAAGGATTGTACGTTTTTATTTCTTCGATTTCTTCCCTAGCGATTCTCAGTAATTCGTCAAGCAATGAATTTCTATTTATCTCGAGTTCAGAATAAAAATTTCTTTTTTCTTTTTTTAGCTTTAAAAAGAATCGTTGTAGAATTCTATGGAGGAGCAATCCTTTTTCTTTTCTCGTGACATCGTCGTCAACTTCTTCCTCTTCGTATAACTCGAGGATGTTCGATAAAAAATATTTGTAGGGGCATTGTGCAAATGTTTCAAGTTCAGTAATCGAAAAATATTTATCCTTATTTTTCTCTGAGAGTAACTTTTGCAGATCTGTTTTTGTAATAAATCCCCCATACTCATCGCCAACTATATTTTCAGATCGTCTTGAGACTCTTTCTCTGATTTTATTGATAGACTCAATTTGCTGCTGCTGTTCATTACTAAGATTTTGAATCTCGTGTTTAGAGAATGAATCAATTGCCGCATAAAATTCATTTGCAGTAAAAATATTATTTTTCAGAGAACTATCGTCAAACGGTTTTGTAAGAATAACTTTTTGCATCGCCTTCAGAAAATCTGAAACTACGAATTCTTTCTTCTCATCAGATCTTGGATAAGATAAATACAATTCGTCAGTGAATGCACATAGAGATTGATAAAACAGATATCTTTCCTCAAGGAGTTTTCGCCTATCATCTTTAATGAATTTATCTTCGAGAAACAGCAGTGGTTTGTATCGTGATGGGAAAACGCCATTTACTAATCCAACTAAAAAAAGAATTTTAAATTTAAGACCACGAATTTCATTTGGAGTTGTAACTTGCACACCGAAGCCGGATTTTTCTTTAAGATTGTACCGCGTACCGGAAATTGCAGAAAGGAGAAATTCGTAATGCTCATTCAAATTCAATTCCAGCTCAGACATTTCAAGTTTTGAATATACATCTGACATTTCATCCAGCAACAAATAGAAATTTTTCAAAGCAATGGATTCTTTCGAGAGGATTTCATAGTTGAGATCATCATTTCCAATTAACTTCAAGCTGAATATGTTTTGATGCAGATTCAACCGCTTCAATAAATTAGTTAAATTATTCTTGAACTCACTGACGGTGCTTTTCTTCTCAAATGGCTCAATTATTTTAGTTAAACTTTTCAAGTCTTGAGCTGCTTTATTGTATGACTTCAAGGTTTTGGATGAATAATTGTTTGTTTCACCGAAACTTAAGCTCGATATAATTTCAATTCTGTAATTAACAGCATCCAGAATTTCTTTTTTCCCCCGAATAACTTTTTCCAAAGAAATCACTGAATAAAGATTTTTGGCGTCTATTCCTTCGAACTTCAGAAAATTTGATTTTAAGACTTTGATGATATCCTTGTAATAATAGTCATTTACAGAAAGTTTCAGCAGACTAATGATTGAAATAACCACCGGAGAATTTTTCAAATAAAATCTATCAGTTACATTCACCGGGATTCCATACACATGAAATATTTCGCGGATCAAATCTGAATACGTATCAATATCTTTTATTGCTATACAAATATCATGAAGGTAAAGCGCTGGGTTTTTTATCACTTTATGTTTAATAATTTTCGCAGCTTTCTCAATTTCCTCTCTAATATTAAAACCAGAGAGAATAGATACGTTCGCAGAATTATTTTCATCAAGCTTAGTCGATTGGAATAAATGTTTTTGAATTACTTCTTGAAATTCTGAATTATTGTGATCGCTTACCTCAACATGCTTAAAACCAAGTGAAGTAATTTTACGATGTGTTTCTAATAAATTTTCAAATACTTCAGGATTTGATTCGTTAAAATCAAGTGTTAGTGTAAGCTCAAGATTTGATAGGGCGGAAATCTTTTCGATGAGATTAAGCTCAGGTAATGTAAATTCATTAAAACCGCTGATAATGATTTTTGAAACTGATGGGAACATCTCTCTGAATTGGTTACTAAATTCTTCCTGTTCAAGTCCATCAAGATTGATGTATACATCGCCCGTTTCAAATAAATTGAGCTTGTTTAAGTATTTCTGATATTCAGCATAAATCTTATAAATATCCTCGAGTTTAATTTTATTGTAACCGGAAAATTCTTCGATGCTCTTTTCGAAATGAGAATGATCGTATCCCAATTCTTTCAATCTTGAGATCACAGAGATAATCGTCTCGATTATTCCATTCGAGACAAACTCCTTTGTGCGGTGGAAATATTTTAGTTCAGTTTCCTTTATAATTTTTCTTATGATAAAATATTGAAGCGATGAAGAGATTTCTGTTTTGCCTAAATTAAAAAATTGAAACATGTTCGCTGCAAACGTTCCAATTGTGAAAATATTTAAGCATAGTGCTGTTTTATTCGGAGCCAATTCAATAAACTCGCGGAGAAGCTTACGGCTTTTTCTACGCGTGGGAACAATATATATAAAAGT
>CAZNDS010000243.1:0-4155 GCA_964571865.1 uncultured Ignavibacteriaceae bacterium
ACCCTGTTAGAAATATTAATCAATTTCAAAAACATCTGTTTTTAATTGAAATTCTATCTAACGGGGGAAATAAATACTCTTGGGGTTTCTGTTACGGTTCAAAAATTGTCGGAGGTTACTAATCGTACGAATAAAAATTTTTGTTTTGCTTAATATTTTATTATTAGCTGGATTAACTTTCTCTCAAGAAAAAAATGTACTTGAAGATTCATCACATACACAAATTTCACTTCCAAGGTTTGATGTCCATCTTGGTGCTGGCTGGGTAAATGGTGCAAGAATTGGGACTAGATTATTAATTACTAAATATTTCTCGACAGAGGTGGCCTATGGATATAATATTACAAACTTTTTGTCACTGTCTGATGAAGAAAAAAAATATAGTCTTGCAGTTAATTACCACCCTTATATTCATTCTAAGTTAATAATTAGTTTTATTTTCACATATGGGGAAAAAGTTTATTTGCTTAACAGATCAATAAATTTTTCACTTAATGTTGGATTTTTAGAATTAAAGAGAAAAAATATTTCCCCCTTCATAAGATCAGGTATTTACTTTCAGGTAGGTGAAAAATATTATAAAAAAGGTTTCTACAAAAAAGAAATAGGTTTTAACCTTGACATCGGGATTAATTGGAATTTCCCGTAGAATACTAAGAATCTTAAAAAAAGGAGAACATTATGAAATTAGCATCAAAAATCATTTTACTAACGTATATTACTTTATCTTTCACTAATATGTCCTTTGCCCATAAAGAATGGGTCCATCAATACATCGTCAACCAAGCTTATCTATTTCTTGCAAATCAATTAGGTTTTGATGTAGATGATATCAAAAACCATATTGGATTTGATTTCTACGGTAAAGGGAGCGATGAGGACCCTTGGGGAACTGGATTGATTGGTGTGGCAGCCTGGAGAGAAGACCTTGAAGATCCTGTATTTGGTGTAGGGACCCCATTTGATGGTTGGGATCCTTCATCGACTCATTTTTGGGATGCTGATAATGGTGATGATGTAAAAACTCCAATATTCGGCTCACCACCAATAGCCAATGCATATTATAAGGCCAGAATATATTTGTTCGGTGGTCATCGAATATTTTTTCAGAGAAAAGTATTTGATTCAGATGTCGGATTTATTCTTGGAAGATTTTATTCTTATAATTCACTTGCAGAATTTTTTAAGACTGGCAAATGCTATTATCATGGTTATAAGAAAATGAGCTCCCACCTGTAATTTTTAAAGCCCCAATAGAATTTTATATAGATATTAATAAAGCTAGAAAATACTGAATGCTTCAAAAGGAAAAGGTAACGGGAATGAAAAGAACAAAATATTTTTATACAACTGGTTTTATATGAATTATGAAATTGAAAATTTAAATTATTTTCATAAAATAACGAGGAACATATGAAAAATATCATTTTTATACTTATAAGCGTATTTATTATTAACGAATTAGCTTTATGTCAAACGGATTTATTTCTAAATTATTATGATTCATACAAAAAATCAGATTCATCTTTTAACATATTAAAAACTGATTTTAAATCTGACGACCTTGGTCACTGGATTGGAATTAGATTTGGTGGACAAGTAAAACCCAAAAACTCAAAGGTTGATAATTGGAATTTTTTTGAGCAGTGGACTTTTTTTGCGTTGTATGAATTCCGCTTTGATAGAACATTTTCGGTAATAACAGAATATCATTTATTTAATGATAGAATCGGTAACTATAAAAGAAATCTTTCAGCAATTGAAGTAGGGTTAAAAATTCGGTTTAATATTCTGAAAGAAATTAAGCTAGCTGCTGAGGGAGGGCTAGCTATTATGAGAGTACCAGCTTTTCCTCTCTACTACGGCGCTAGTACAGAAATAATTATAAACGAAAAAATTTCTATTTGTCTTAGCGCTAAAACCAATATATTACCAGACTATGGCTATTGGTTAAGTACTGGTATCAATTACAAAATATTTGATAACTAAAAGTATAAACGGAGAAAAAATGAAAAAATTTATATTTACAATTAGTTTAGCAAGCATTCTTCTTTTCATAAGTTCATCCTTATATGCACATAAAGAGTGGGTGCACACATATGTAGTTAAACAAGCTTATGAGTTATTAAAATTACATTACCCACAATTTATTCATACAGAACTTAACAGTGTTATTGTGGACTATAATCGTGGGTGCTCTGGTTGGCCATGGCAATATGGGACAATAACTGCTGGAGCTTATCGGGAAGATTGCGAAGACCCTATATTTCATAAGCGAGGAGTTTTTTCACAAAGAACAACTATAACACACTTTTGGGATGCGGACGATATAAATCCTTATGCAAAGATAGTTATAGACGGATTAAGGGGAGAGTATGAAAATGCATTTCAAAAAATCTTTTATCTTGAGGAGAATCTATGAAAAAGATTATATCACTTATTTTACTCATATCTATTTCCCTCAATGGTTGTATTCACCACATCCCCCATTATCAAAATGAATCGAGAGAAGATTTTCATAGAAGAGTTAATAATCTCTGTAATAGCAAATTAATTGTAATTGAATTGATTGATGGTAAAAAATACTATGGAAAAGAAATCAAAGTAAGTACGGACTCAACGAGCTTCATCAAGATCACGTCTAATACAACACAAATCTTGAGAACAAAAGAGATTTTATCAATTAGTTTTAATGAAAGTGCAAGAGGTATGTTTGAGGGATTTTTGTACGGTGCATTAATTGGCGGTGTAATTGGTACTATACCCCAATTGCTCGGTGGAGGAGGTACTCCGAAAGGAGATATTTATACTATCATATATATAAGTATCATAGTAGCAGGACTAGGTAGTATCTATGGTATCATAACTGGAAGTAATACAATTATTAAATTCGAAGGTGATTAATATGAAAAAAATATATTACACATTTCTAATATTTATTCTTATTTCAAAAACTATTTATGCTCACGGAGAAAATGTTCATCAGCATATGGTTCGCGAAGCATATAAATTACTAAAGTATGCTGTTGGCTTTGATATACCTGTAATGAAAGATCATGTTGGTTACAACGAATATGGGAATGGTCAATTTAATCCTGGTAATTTAATTGTGATTGGAGCATATCAAGAAGATAATACCGATGCAACAAATGAAGGATACGGTGTATTTGGTTGGATGGTATCAAATACGCATTTTTGGAATCCAGATGAAGGTGATAACTCAATTTTCAGTTATGGGACCCATTCTTATTCAAATGCTTATAAAAAATCAAATAAATACATTTATGGTGGATATGAACTAAGAGTTCCATACCCTCAGAGCGGTATAACTGAAGCTTACAATGCTCCACCAAACATATTTCAATTTTATAAAGATGGTATAATATTTTATAAAGGTTTTTATAAAATTAATGGTGAATTCGTAGCACGTAATATTTGGCATACTGCTTCGCTCGAATTTCGAAATAAGGTAGTATGGGAGATTCTCGGGAGACTTTGTCATTTACTTGGTGATATGACCGTACCTGCACACGTACATAATGATCCGCACCCCCCCCACCAATCCGGATAGTTATGAAAAATGGATGGATGTACCATCGATTTATAATCAATGGACATATCAAAACGCAATTAATCAGGGCGGTTTAATTGATCCTTCGCTAAGTTCAAATCCTCTCAAATTCTTATTTTATCCAACAGCGCAGATTACTAATTTTTTTAGTTCAAATGACTACGGTGGTAATACGGGAATCGGCATTAATGATCCATTATCTTTGTATCCTGGCTTATCAGAAATGATTCAACATCTAAATTCAACATTTGGATGTCCTCCACCGGCAGGAACTATATTGTTATCAGATATATCAGAGCATGCTTTTGTATATGGAATTAGAGCAGTGGCAGGACTGCTCTACTGGTTTGCAATGGAAACTGACTTACTCCAAAATACTCTTGTTCAAAACAGCTTCGGTGGAGGCCGTATAAAAGTAAATGGAACAGAATATTATTCTGGTTATCGTATTCCCGCTTGGAACCCACAGACCTCAACACTTACAGCAATTGGCCAATCCTTCAACGGCTGTAATTGGTCATTTCGCAGTTGGCATAAAATTGTTAATGGCTCTGTTGTTCAAACATATTTCACACAGACAATAA
>CAZNDS010000244.1:0-1085 GCA_964571865.1 uncultured Ignavibacteriaceae bacterium
AATGTTGCCGTGAAAAGTTCGCCCGACGATAGCGGAACCGACCTATTTATATTGCACGATGGTGTAAAAGTTGAAATTTTAGATAGGGTAGATAAATGGAGAAAAATTAAATTAGCAGACGGTAAAATCGGTTGGCTGCCGGAGGAGACGGTAGAAGTTATTTAAGTTTACGAGAGACATTTCATGCAAAACAGTTAAATTAATATCTTTATACGCTCTCCTTTTTTAAAACTTGGATCTTCAAACGGTTTTTCATAATCCAGATCAATCATATCACCTAATTCGTTTTTAACTTTCTTAGCCAACTCGATTCCACGGGCATTATACTTAATCCAACTGTCAGCATCCCATCTGCCACAATCTTCTTCAAAACCGTGTTGCCAATCTTTTAGCTCTTCCTCGAGTTCCTTGGAAAAATTAAAATAATGTAAACCATAAGAACCACCAACGCACGCGCCCTCATCATCCCAAAATATTGCATCAGAATAATCGCTGAACATCAATATTTGATAAACATTCTGTACCTCCATATATCCAAACATCAGAACATCGTTCATAAAAACACTGCGTTTCAATTTTGTCGCAATTTTAAAACTATCCGTCTCTTTTAAATTTTCATCATCGTAATAAGTTCTCATAAAATTATCAATCTCTTCCACCAACGCTTTATTAGTAATAAAATCTTGATGATCTATAGGCTTGCTTCCGGCTCGTCTCTCAACACTTTCAATTTCCCATATAATGTTTTTCCCTAACACCTCAAATCTGTAAATTGCCATTTTTATTCCTCGTTAACGTTTAAAAAAATCTCTGTATATATCATCACCAACATTGATACCAAGAACAATAAGCCCCGCGATTATTGCAATTGCTAACAGTCCGTACCCATCCCATCTGTAAACGTATTACAATCGCCTGAGTCTAATGCTAAAACTACTAAGAGAAAAATATATCCCCCAATTATCAATAAAAATTTCTTTAAATAAATATTCATACTCGACATTCCCTTCGCTTCAATTATTTATCCTTATTTAAAATCTTAATTTCTTTTTCGCTCAACCTATACAACTCAAACACCGCGCTAT
>CAZNDS010000244.1:1152-4149 GCA_964571865.1 uncultured Ignavibacteriaceae bacterium
AACATGCGCTCGACAAGCTCTACCATCCTGTCGTGCATCGATTTTTCTTCCGGATTACTGAAATCTATTGTGCGGATGGGAAGATCAACAAGGTATTGATAAATAAACCTTAAATATCCACCGCGATACACTGAAGATATTTTACTATAAAAGGAAGTAATCAGCTTCGAATTGAGAATCCCAAGCAAATACTTATCAGAGCTTGAAATTATGTAACACGTATTTACGCAGTATGTCCCTATATCATCAAGAATAAAGTTGCCTCTTGTTGAAATGTCTGGTAACATTATTTTCGGTTGATCAAACTCAGCGTAGTAATCGCACGACCTAAGTTCCCACCAGTGATCTCCCTGGTCATAACGTGCCTTTGCAGCCGCCTCGTATCCTTTTAGATGTTTCGTTATTGCAGGATAAGCATTCTCAAACCAATTCCATTTATCTCTTATACCCTGTGAGTTTTTATTCGTCCAACCGGACGGAATCAAAATTAAATATTTAGTTATCTCAGGAACTGTGTATCTCTTTATGTCACGGCCCGCTAAGAATGGCTTTATCAATTCTTTCGATTTAGCATCTTCACGAATTAACTTGTTCCTCGTTTCCGTATCAATAACAAATGCCTCGTTCAGTCCTGTCTTTATACCATAAAATATTTTTCCGTTTACATACTCACCGAACAGTTTACCGTTTTTCTTGAGTTTTTCTAACAGAGAAATTGTGCTTTCATCTGAAAGCGACCAACCCGTATCTTGAAGATTCTCCTGAATGACTGAATAGCCATTATCTTGTGCGTGCTGACTGAGATTGAGTGATTCAAGAGTTTTTACCTGAGCAACTGTAAATGATTTTTGCGGGGCGGTTTTCTTCAAACGAATGATGCACGGATATGTTGTTGCGCCTTGAAAGACAGGGATGTCGCCGAAGTCTATAATTTCTTCGATACATTTTTCTTTCAACCATCTACGAAGAGGTGCGCCGTAATTTGCTCTCATCCATTTGTTTGCAACAATGTAGCTAAAAAATCCACCCTCTTTTAGAAGTGAAAATCCTTTTTCAATAAAGTACGTGTACAAGTCAGCAATACCGTGAAATGTTTTATAAAGCGCTTCAAAATAAGATTTAAACACACCCAACGTTTCCTGGCGCACATACGGCGGGTTCCCAACAATTGCATCGAAGCCACCCCGATTGTCAGATTCTTCGCTCCGCTCAGAATGACTCTTGAGAAACGGAAACGCCGTCTGCCAATCAAACGGACGAATCTTCAGCAAATCAATTTTGTCTCCGAATAGATCCTTATTCATATCCAAAATATCCATCCCCACAAGCGTGTTGCCACACTTGATGTTGTTGGAAAGGGTTGGCAATATTGTTTCTTTCAACTCAAGCGAGAGCTGCTTATTAAACGTCTCAGATGTTTCACCTTCCAACAGTTTCAGGTACAAACTCATCTGCGTTACCTCAACCGCCTGAGGGTCAATATCAACACCGTAAATATTATTGAGCAGAATTTCTTTTTTCTTCCGAGTCGAGAGATGCCACAAGCCCTGCGCATCTTGAAAAGCATCGGGCACACCGCCAACCGTTTTTATCTTATCGGGGTTTGCCGAGTAATACGAGATGTGGTAGTTGATGAGATAATCGAACATTTCTAATAAGAACGAACCGCTGCCGCAAGCGATGTCGGCAAACTTCATCTTGGCAATTTGCTGGGGAGACAAACCTTGTGAAGGTTCAGGGTTAAGCAATCTACCAATAGTGTTTTTCACAATGTAAGATGTAATGAATTGCGGAGTGTAAAACACACCGCCTGCTTTTCGCACCTCGGGCTTTACCTCAACCTTCGCCCTGTGTGTCGGAGTAAGCGTGATAACTTTTCCCAAATACTGCTCGTAGATCGTGCCCAAAATTTCAATCGGGATTTCATTAAAGCGATATGGTGAATACGGCAGGTAAAGATTTTTTATAATGTCTTTGAGCAGTTTGTCGTCTATAGAAAGGTGTTCGGTTAACTTGTGCTCGTTGAAGATCAAGCCGTTGTACTTCGAGCGCAGACGGGAGAATTCTTTTAACAGGTTTGAATAAATGCCCTCTTTGTCTTTGTAGCCAAGTAATATTTCGTTCTCCTCGATTTGCCTGTCTTCGCAGATACGCAGGAAAATTATACGGTCGAGTATGCGCTGGACTGCTTCATTGATTTCACTTACGGTGAGCTTATCATTCCTCAGCGCTATATTTTTAGCTAGTTCTTCTTGCCACTTCGAAAGGTCGGTGAGGAATTCTTTATCAACAGTTTTCGAAGCTTCCTTTTTATCGTGCGGTACTCTTTTTTCTAATTCACCGGAAGCAACAGCGTCGCGCGAAAAAGTGTCGTAGAGATTATCGAACTCGTCGGCATAGCGGTCACAAATTAAATCGAATTCTTTTATAAGTCCTTCAGTTGGTCTTTCGAATCTTGGGCGTGCAAGAGTACGAAACGGACGAAACTCTTGAAAGTCGGTGAGGATGACAATCGGAACCTTCGAGCTAAAACCATACGACTTGGCTTGAAAAACAGGCGCAGGATCGGTAAGTTTTACAGATGGCTTTTTTGCTTCGACGAAAAATTTTGTTTTGCCATCAATTAGAAATCTGTAATCAGGTCTCGTGGAATCTGAATGAGCGAGCACAGATTCTATGCGTACTTCTTTGGGATTCCTAATCTCCCATCCTAATGACTCAAAGAAAGGGTCGATATAACGGAGTCTAGTTTCAGCTTCGTTAATGTTTCCTCGCTTCTCGTCGTGGAAGGTTTGGACTAAACTTTCGATTTTTTGTTTAGAATATTTTCTATCCATACGCCTCAAATGTAATTAATTCTTCTTGAAAATGAAAATATTTGCTTTTTCATATAATTTTCTGCATTTTCAGTTAGAATTTTTGTATGTAATATTTGAATGAAACAACTTACAGCCAAAAGCATCCAATCTCAATTAATTATTTATTTCACGATTGCTA
>CAZNDS010000245.1:0-4094 GCA_964571865.1 uncultured Ignavibacteriaceae bacterium
TACTAATGGACTTGTAGCTCCATCGTTTCTATTTGTTTCAGGTTTTGTTTTCATTCTTGCAAGTAAAAGAAAGGTCGAGGATTTTCGGACGTATGGAAAAAATTTCTGGCGGCAGCTTGGAAGAATTTTCCAAATCTGGGTCATTGGCTGCTTTCTTCATCTCCCATTTTTTTCTCTACAAAAACTATTAAAGAAGCTGGAGCAAAACACTGGTTAATCTTTTTTCAAGCAGATGTACTCCATTGCATTGCACGATGAAATGATTCTTGTTGACGACGGAAGCATTGACAGAACTGTCGAAATCGCTAATCGCTTGAGCTTAATTGTTCACAAGCATGAAAAAAATATTGGCTACGGCGGAACGCAAAAGACTTGTTATCGACTCGCATTGGAACACGGTGCCGATATTATAATTATGCTTCATCCCGATTATCAGTACGACCCTAAGCTAGTTAGGTATTTCATCGAATTTGTTCGCGATGGTTATTTTGATGTAATGCTTGGTTCGAGAATTAGAACGCGCCGCGAGGCAATCGAAGGTGGAATGCCTTTGTACAAATATATCGGAAATCGGATTCTGACTTTTTTCGAAAATTTAGTCTCCGGACAAAATCTCTCCGAGTGGTATACGGGAATGCGTGCTTACAAACGTGAAGTGTTAGAAACTATCAACTTTAACAAAAACTCAAATGGATTTGTCTTCGATTCACAAGTTTTGTTTCAAATTGTCGAGAAGAAATTTAAAATTGGCGAGATTCCGGTGCCTGTCAGATACTTCAAAGATTCATCGAGCATCGATTTTTTTGAAAGTGTTAAATAGGGTTTCGGAACTTTATTCGAAGCTTTCAAATATCTACTAAGAAGCTTCTTCACAAAAAGTTAAGCTGAATTTGTCCGGTTAAATCGATTTATAATAAGAACAAAAAAGCTTCGTCCTGATTATTACAATTCTCGTTTGATTTTTGCATACGAACTTCAAAGTAATTGCTTCTAACAGAGGTTAACTTTAACTTTAAAAAAAATCAATTGAAATATAACTGAGGTCATAATGAAAAAAATTTTGTTAATTATTCTAGTTTTGCCGGTATTGTTATTTGCCCAATCAAAACGGGCAATCACCATTGACGATTTGTGGAATATGGGAAGAATTTCGCAGACAGTTCTCTCCCCAAACGATGAGTATGCTGCTTTTGTTATCACTTCATTCAGCATGGAAGAAAACAAAGGGAACAGCAATTTATGGCTGTTAAAGATTCAGACCGGCGAGCTTCTGCAGCTTACCGATTGGAAAGGCTCAGAAATTTCGCCTGCAT
Source organism: uncultured Ignavibacteriaceae bacterium (assembly GCA_964571865.1). Classification (GTDB taxonomy): domain Bacteria; phylum Bacteroidota; class Ignavibacteria; order Ch128b; family Ch128b; genus JAHJVF01. The sequence continues at coordinate 1,314 of CAZNDS010000245.1, forward strand.
GGTTTCCCGATTCCAAAAATTTAGCATTCGTTTCAACTAAAGACGGAAGCCCTCAGATTTATTCCTTTTCGATTGATAACACCAGCGAGTTGAAACAGCTAACATTTTTATCAACAGGCGCATCTGCACCTGTTATTTCTAAAGAGGGAAAACAAATTTTATTTATTTCTGAAGTTTACCCCGAGTGTGAAACAGATGAATGTAATAAGGCGAAGGATGATGCTAAAGCTGAGAGCAAAGTTAAAGCTCGCGTTATTACGGATTTGATGTTTCGGCATTGGAATTCTTGGCGGGACGAAAAAAGAAGCCACTTATTTTTATTGGAGTTGGACTCGCTGAAATCAACAGACCTAACTTCTGGAAGCACGAGTGACTGCCCGCCAATCGCACTTGGCGGAAAAACTGATTACGCGTTCTCTTCAAATGGAAAAGAAATTTGTTTTGTTACAAACAAAGACAAAATGCTCGCAATAAGCACAAACAATGATCTTTGGCTTACTTACTTCGATGGAAAAGCAAAAAGACAATTAACCGGTAATAAAGGTAATGATAATCAGCCGGTTTATTCCCCGAATGGAAAATACATTGCATATCGTCAAATGGCACGCGCGGGATTTGAAGCAGACAGACAAACGCTTATGCTTTACGATCGTGAAACTGGAACAATACAAAATTTGACGGACGCTCTTGATAGAAGCGTAGATGAAGTTGTTTGGCATCCAAACGGTGAGGAAATTATTTTCTCGGCAGATAATCAAGGAAGAAAAAATATTTATAAGATCAACATTCGAACAAAAAAATATGAATTAATTTACGACAAACATTGGAACACAGATTTAAGTATTTCGAGCGATGGAAAGTTTTTAATCTTCAATCAAAATTCTGTTCAAAGACCGAATGATATTTGGAAATTTGATCTACAAACGAAAAAGACTACCCAGCTAACAAGAATTAACGATGAGGTCCTTTCTCAGCTTGAGATGATGCCGCTTGAAGAATTTTGGAGTAAGGGAGCGAATAACGCCCCCGTCCACAGCTTAATGGTTAAGCCGCCATTCTTCGATCCCAATAAAAAATATCCGATGGTATTTTTAGTTCATGGCGGACCGCAGGGAGCTTGGGAAGATTTATGGCATTATCGATGGAATCCGCAGCTTTATGCTTCGCCCGGCTATGTTGTTGTTATGACCAATCCGCGCGGCAGCACAGGTTACGGACAGAAATTTACGGACGAAATCAGCGGCGATTGGGGAGGAAAAGTTTATGTCGACCTTATGAACGCATATGATTATGCGGTAAAAAATTTCTCTTTCATCGATGCAAACAAAACAGTTGCATCCGGTGCATCTTACGGCGGATATATGATGAATTGGATGGCGACAAAGACAAATCGATTCAAAGCAATTGTTTCGCATGCCGGTGTGTTTAATCTTGAGAGTATGTACGGCTCAACCGAGGAGCTTTGGTTCCCCGAATGGGAATTCAAAGGAACGCCGTGGAAAAATCGAAAGCACTATCAAAAATATTCACCGCATCAGTTCGTTGATAAAATTAAAACGCCAATACTTGTAACTCACGGTGCTTACGATTTTCGCGTTCCGGAATCTCAGGCTTTTGAACTTTTCACTTCACTGCAGCGGCTTGGAGTCCCGTCAAAGTTTGTTTACTTCCCTGATGAAACTCACTTCGTCGCAAAACCGCAGAACTTTAAGCTTTGGATGACAGAAATTTTTAGCTGGTTCGATAAGTGGATTAATAAGTAAATAAAAAATTAAAAATCAAATTGCAAAATTTGATATGGAATGCGATAATAATTCTGAATTTATTAGAATATAAACGAATATTTCAAAAACAATGCAACGAAAGAAATATGAGCTTATTCAATTTAATTTTTTATTTGTAGTTTTGACTTTTGATTTTTGACATTTGATTTATTCAATCAAAGGAGGAATTATGAACACATTACCGAAAGAACTGCTAATCACAGAAGAAGATGAGAAGAATTATGAAAAGAACGTTGAGTATATTGAAGACAAATTTTCTGACAAAGTAGAAAAAACTAAAAAACGAATTTCCTTCGCCGAAGATGTAGTTGCATTGTACAAATATATGAAGGATGATTCGGTCAACTGGTACAGAAAGTTGATTGTCGTTGCAGCTCTCGTTTATTTTATATCTCCGATCGATACGATTCCGGACTTTGCTCCGTTGGTTGGCTATCTAGACGATCTCGGTGTGATTATGGCTGCGATTAAATATATCGGTACTGAGATCAAACCATACTATAGAGTTCCAGCGCCAATAAAAAGTAGAGCCTTGGAAAACGACGAACTTCTTTTTTAACAAATTATATTTCTTAATCTTGTAAACTCCGGAGGGTTTTCGAAAGTGAAAGTTTACTTGCCTGTAAAATTATTCGTTTCATTTGCATTCATTTTTGTTCTGACCAACGCTTCTTATTCACAAACTTTGAACTCGCTGTATCTGGAAACTTCCGAAAAAATTGTTCGGACAGCGTTGATCGATCAAATCGGATACAAAATGCTCGGGGAACTGTGTGAAATCGGACCTCGCCTTAGCGGCTCTGAACAATCCATGAAAGCAATTCTATGGGCAAAAAAGAAGATGGAAGATTTGGGATTCGATAAAGTCTGGCTTCAGCCCGTAATGGTACCGAAGTGGGATAGAGGAAATATTGAATCTGCCAAAATCGTAAAGTCAAAAATATTTAACCCAAATTTGTCATTAGGTAACAATTTCTAATGACCGCCATTAGAAAAA
>CAZNDS010000246.1:0-4070 GCA_964571865.1 uncultured Ignavibacteriaceae bacterium
TTGTTCATGTGTCAGTCCCTCGTTCTCTCACAATGGTAAGTTTACGATTTTATTAATCTTATTTCAACTGATTTCTTAGGAAGAATGAACTTACAGTTAATCCCTTATAAAGATCAAATTTTAGAACCGACCTAAAGTTCTCGGTATAATTTTTGGAAAGGAACAAAACAAAGACTTGACTTAAAGTATAAAATTCCAAATTTTTGCACCGTTTAATTTAAGGAAAACAATGCCAACTTATGATTATAAATGTTCGTTTTGCTCAAACGTGTTTGAAGTTTTTCATGGAATCAAAGAGAGTCCTGATATCAACTGTCCAGAATGCAGCAATCGAGCAAAGAAACGTATTAGTTTAAACTCGGGATTAATTTTTAAAGGATCCGGTTTTTATATAACAGATTACAAAAAAAATTCAATTTCAAGCAGCACACCGGAGAAATCCGAAACTAAATCAGTTACAAAACCAAAGACAGAAAAGAAGAGTGAGAAGAAAGAACTCAAAGCTGACGCTTAAAGGTCAGCTCCGAGTGATAAATAAAATTTTGAATCCGAAAACTTCTGTAGATCATAATTCCAAGCGACATCAAACTTCAACATAAATCCTAAGAAGTAAATTCGCGTTCCAAAACCCATTCCCATTAAAAGATCTTTCATTTGAATATTGCCAGAAGTATTTCTAATAGTTCCGCGGAAGTCATGAGTATTGTTCCATGCCCCGCCGATATCAAAGAATGCTACTCCTTGGATATTCTGGAATAAAAGTGGGATTGGACTAGCGAGCAGATATTTTACCAATGGAAAATGTAACTCGAGATTTAATAAACCAAATTTACTCCCCAATCTTTGAGCATAATTAAATCCTCTCAATGGAAGTGCCGGAGTTAGAAAGAGAAAATCTTCAGCAGATTCAATTGGTATCTCATTCTGTTCAAATTGACGGTTGATCCAATTATCAGTACCGCCAAGCATAAACTTTTGAGGATTTCTGCCAAAGCTGTATCCTCCCGAAAGTCTTAATGAATAATCACTGAAGAATTTGAAATAAGTTCTATAATCCCCCGTGAAAGTTCCAAAGCTTAATGCATCTTTCGAAAATCCTGGCACACCGAGCAACGTAAAATTATAGCGAGTTCCTCGTGCCGGTGAAGTATATCCCCATAAAGAATTATCATGAACAAAACTAACTGAAGGGATTAACAAAGAAAGTTTTTCGCTCTCTTCGTTCAATAGTTCCAGATTATCTCGTTTTACATTCAGCCAGCTCAAACCGCCATCGATTCTATGAAATTTATCGATTGGATACGTCATAGAATAATAGAAGCCATAGTTTCTGTAGCGAAACCAATAATATTGTCCTCGCGATACCTGCCACAAAAAACGGGCTGTGTGAAATCCCTGTATACCATGATCAATTCGATTCGGCAGGTAGTAATATGCGAGACCATAATCACTGTTTTTTAAATCGATCTGTAAACTGGTAATTCCAATCATTTGGTGATCACCCATTAAATCGCTGAATGCAAGGACAGTCGTTCCCAACAGACCATAAAACGTATTGTAACCCGCATTTGCATAAATAATATCAGGTGAAAAATTGATCTTATATTTATTGATAATGAAATTTCCTTCAGAGTCACGGCGATCGCCTACAAAAAATATTGAGTCGCGATTAATTTTTTCCTGCGTAATTAATTTATCGTTGAAAATATAATTACTAAAGTCTCTCCTCGTATTCTGCCCAAATGACGATGTTGTATCAATTAAATTTCCGGTGCTTATTTCAACAGACTCTCCAAATTGAATAAGAACACTTTGTGATGAAGGTTTATCTTGAACTTTCACACTATCAACGGGCTTTTTCATTTTCTCAGTAAAATATTTTGTCGGTTCGAGCACAGAAAGGTTGATATTTCTTTCGACAGGATTTGTCATTAGGAAAAGATTGTAAGCAGATTTGTACATGGACGAGAAAGCAAGTTTCTTTCCATCATGTGAAAGGGAGATTTGATAAAGTCCGTTTATAGAGTTTGTTAAAGGCTTAATGTCTTCAGCACTTTTTATGATCACTTTGTAGCTCTCATCAAACCGTACTGCGGAAATATCTTTATAATAGATATTGTTTATTCCATTAATATCAGAAATAAAGAATAATCCTTTTCCGTCACGAGCCGGTACTACGAACTGTTCATCGCTGAATGGTAAATCGGTAATTCTGAAAATCTCATTTGTGCTGATATCGATCCTGTAAATATCCTTTTGATGATAATCATGATTCACCATATCAAGGAAATATTCGCGTGTATCTTTTCCAGTATGTTTCCCGCGATCTGAGAAAAAATAAATTGCTTTCCCATCGGCAGAGAAAGCAGGCTCCGAATCACTGAATATATCATCAGTTAAATTTATGGTCTGTTTCGTATCTATATTATAAATGTAAATGTCAGATTGATGATTAAACAAACCTACAAAAGCAATATGTTTTCCATCTGGTGACCAATCGACTGAAAAGATTCCATCCATCTTAACGTCGAGCCGCTCTATATCTTCAGATTCAACATCAATTACAAAAATTGCGTCGTGCGAACCAGCTTTTGAGGCAATTGCAATTTTTTTTCCGTCTGGAGACCAAGTCAATCCCGGAGTCAGTATATTAAGGTCTTCAAAATTGTTTGTTGTATTTCCTTTGACAATTTTCTTTAAAATTTTTCCGTCTGAAGCAGACATGATGAATACATCAAAGTAATCATCCCGATTTGATATGAAAGCAATTCGATCCCCTTGTGGAGAAATTGCCGGAGATGTGTTGTAAAATCCACCATCCTTTAAGTGATCGGTAAGTTTCTTGGCGAAATCAGCTGGTTCTTCCCGAGTCGCAACGTCAGGCCAGTAATTTACTTTCTGCTCTTTCATCCATTTTTCAGAAAGCTCATCAATACTAAAACCTAGAGCCGCCTTGAATCCATTTTCAAAATTTCCGGTTCCGCGGATCTTTGTCAGAATTTCTCCGACTTTTTCCTCGCCATATTTTTTTGCGATATACCACAAAACTGATTGACCACCGCGATAAGCGAAATATCCTCTTAAGAATTTAATCGGCGGAAGATTCTCGTTAATGGTAACATCGCGCATAAACATATCGGTATTTGAATCCCAGCCAAGAGATTCATACTCTGCAAGTCCCTCATTGAACCAGAGAGGTAATGCAAGCGTAATATTATTTGAAATTACAGATTGAAGTGATCCGCCATAAAACATATCATTAATAACTGCATGGACGAGTTCATGATGCAGAACATGACGGAATTGAGAATATGATCCTTCGAATGGAACAACAATTCTATTCTTAAATAACTCTGTAACTCCGCCTATCCCTTCTTCCATATATTCGCTAATTACATTCGTTTGTTGAAAGTCGTTATGGCTGTTGTAAATCACGAAAGAAATACGAGCATTTATATTAAACCGAAAACTTTTTTGGATAGATACTAACGCAGATTCAGCCACAACAGCCGCAAATGAAGCAAGTCTTTCGCCCCCCTCAGTGAAATATACATCGAAATGCTCGGATTGGATGAACGAATAATTAAATTTTTTGTATTGGACTTTATTTCTGCCGAACTGAGCAAATGAGTTCGAAGAAAATACAATTAAAATAAGAAATAATATTTTTAATAAACTTTTCATCTCTAATTCTGTTTCTTTGTTAAACACAGCATAAATAAACTAAGTTTCCTATTAATCAACAAGTTCAAAATCTATCTCGTTCCGATCTTCATTAATGTCAATTACCTTGACGCGGACTTTATCCCCAAGTCTGAATGAAGTTTTTTCAAGCCTTCCGAATAGAGTATATTTTTTCTCATCATAAAAATAAATATCTGACGGTAGGTTTTTAATGTGAACTAATCCTTCAACCAAAATTTCATTAAGTTCAACAAAAAGACCAAACGACTGCACACCCGAAATTATTCCGTCATACTCTTTCCCGAGATGATTTTTAATGTATTCAATCTGTTTTTTCTTAATCGATTCGCGTTCAACTTCCATTGCAAGCCGCTCCGATGCAGAGT
>CAZNDS010000247.1:0-4041 GCA_964571865.1 uncultured Ignavibacteriaceae bacterium
AACTTGATTTACCCACGTCAGCCCGCATTTATTAAAGCCGCTGTTATCGGATGTGCTACTTGTCTTTATACACAACCTTCCCATTTTCAATTGCCCAATTCTCATTAATACCAATATGTGAGATAGCATTTCTACTTCTGTCGAGTTGCCTTTCTGTTTCTTTGACTAGAACTTTTGGTTCAATTTCGTAAATGGTTTTTATTTTAAGCGGATTGTCTTTATGAAAAATAGCGAAGTAAATTTTCTTGTTTCTCCAAATACGATACAGAGATTTTTCTCTTTCCTCTTTTGGTTCTTTGAACATTCTGTCCAATTGTCCAGAACCACCAACATAACAAGAAAGATATTCGTATTTAATTCTGGGGTCGTTCGGGTCGCAAGCATCGGCATCACGCTTTGAGTGAATTAGTTCGTGTCCCAATGCTTCGGAAATTATCATTTCCTTTACAAGTCCGGGTTGTAGAATATTTGGTATCCCAATCTTCAAAGCAAGTTCTTGTGCTTGAATTACCAACTTGATTATTCTTCGGATGATTTCTTTTTTCATTTGAACAAACTGTATTCTTTTTCCAGTTCAATTTGATGAATTCGTTCTCTGGTAATTGCGATGAAGTCAGGGTTCAACTCAAAGCCGATAAAATTTCTTTTAAATTTTTTGCATACGGCAAAAGTTGTCCCTACCCCTGAAAACGGGTCTAATACCACATCGCCTTCATTTGAACTGGCTTTTACAATTCGTTCAATGAGTTTTTCAGGTTTCTGTATTGTGTTAAGAAGCTCTCTGTTGATAAGTTCTTTTGACTTGTATGTAAGTTGTTTAATGTCTCCCCAAACATCACCGGGGTTTTTCCCATCATCGTTAAATTTTGTTTTTCCGTATTGTCCGTTGGTAACAGAAGGAACTTTCTCACAGCGTAAGCGGTGCTCAAGTTCAACCAACTGCGGAACACGAATGTCATCAAGGTTAAAGCTCTTAACTTTCCCTTTTGTGAAATAAGCAATCAAATCATAGTTGTTCGTGTAATTGAGCCGTCCTTGTGCAAGTCGGCTTGGTTGATACCAAATAATTTTTCTGCTCAATGTCAAATATGGTCGGTAGTCAATAAAATCAATACAGTCGTCTTTGCCGAAAAGATAAAGTGCTCCCCCTGGCTTCAGAACCCTTGAAAAAAGTTTGATAAGGGTGAGATTGAAAGATTGTACGTCAGTTACTTTGTCCCAATGGTTTGTTGTCACTCCATACGGACCATCACAAACTATCAAGTCAACGCTGTTGTTGTCAAGTTTGTGTATCAGTTCAAGGGTGTCGCCTTGATATATTTCGTTTAGTTTCATAACGCAAATTTAGTGATAATCTTCATTTTTTAATTGGTAAACAGTCAAAGTTTTTCACAGTCGTTTTGTTGAGCACTGTCGCCAAAGCATATCCGATAACAACCATAAAAACGAAAAGTATTACAAGAGTTTTCATTTTTCTTCTCCTTGCTCGTTTGATACTTTCGGTTCGAGAGCTTCCTTTTCTTTTAGGAATTGTTCTTTAATAGCATCCAGTTTAGATTTAGCGTCCGGATCGAGCACAGGATAGGTAAGATTGAATTTCTCAAGAGTTTCAATAATAATTTCACTAACTACATACCGTGCAAACCATTTTCGATCGGACGGAATTATATACCATGGTGCATACTCCTTGCTCGTGTATGAAAAGGCATCTTCGTATGCTTTCATGTAATCGTTCCAATATTTTCTTTCTTCAATGTCTTTCAAAGAAAATTTCCAGCTTTTCGATTCCGAATCAATTCTCGAAATGAATCTTTCCATCTGCTCATCAGCAGAGATGTTCAAGTAAAACTTTGAGATTATGATCCCGTTTTGGAATAGGTACCTTTCGAAGTCATTTATCTGTTTATATCTTTCACGCCAAATGTTTTCAGTTAATAACTTTTGAGGGATATTTTGCTTGCGGATCAAATCATGAACCTGAACAATTACAACCTCTTCGTAATGTGAACGGTTAAAAATTCCTATTCTTCCGCGCTCGGGAATTGCTTTATGGATCCTCCAGAGATAATCGTGATCAAGCTCTTCTTTCGAAGGTTCTTTGAAGCTGAATACCTGGCACCCTTGAGGATTTACGCCTGACATAACATTTTTAATTATTCCATCTTTTCCAGAGGCATCCATCCCTTGAAGTATAATTAGAAGTGAATATTCATTTTGAGCGTACAGCTTAGACTGAAGCTGGTTCAACTTCTTGCAATTAGTTTTCAGCTGAGGTTTCACATCAGCTTTATTCGTAAAATCAGCTGTAAATTTTGGATCGTATTTACTCAAATCAACATTTTGACCATCACGAACCAAAAACTTATCAGTGTTAAATCCATTTGTCATTTTTTATACCATCTAAAATATTTTGGTTCAATGTAATGTTTTTAGCAATGTCTTTCAATCGAATTGGAGATTTAGATTTGAACGCTAATTATCGATTATATAAGAGAACCTCTAAAAATTCAAATCACAAAAAACAAATCTCAAATAAGAGCCAGTAACCTAAATACAAATGACCAAAACAAAGCAAAAACTGTATTTGTTTGAAATTTCGTTTTTTGAATTTGGAATTTGTTTGTCTTTTGGTGCTTGTCATTTGAGATTTTAGAGGTGCCCATAAATCATTTCCACTTTTAATAAGGATTTCGCATCTTATGTTGGTTATGTCAGAATATAAAAAGAAAATTAAACGCCAGCTGGAAATAATGGGGCATGCTATTTCAACAAAGCAAATCTTTACTACGTTTGACCTGGCTGCAAAATTCGGTGTTGAAGAACTTACAATTAAAAGAGACTTGAGTGAAATCCGCTCTCAAGGAATCGATATTCATTCATCGAAAAAAAATGGAATTAAAATACTCTCTCAAATATCTTCAGGCAAATTGAAAGAATATATACTCGAATACATTAGCTTTTCCTATTCTGAATCCTTTCATGATAAAGCTACATCGCTCTTGATCAAAAAACATGGAGTCAGATCACTAAGTCTAGTAATCCAAATTCAAGAAGCGATTGATAAATCCAGAACTTTGCTCATCAACTACCACTCGAAAGCCGGTGTTCTAAAGACAAACATAGGAATTAATCCCATACGAATTTTTCAATCTGGTAATGATTGGCGGGTACTCGCGGAAAACAATGGAATAATCAAACAGTACATTCTATCTAAAATTGATACAGTAGAAAAGACCTCACAAAGTTTTTCTCCTTTATTGGATGATGTAATCGATTCAATGTTTAAGTTTTCACTTAGAAGCTGGGTTGGAAAGGAGCATTATGATATAAAGATACAATTTTCAAAGAAGTGGGCTGAGTTCGTAAAAGAACGTGAATATATTGAAACGCAAAAAATAACAGACCTGGGGAACGGTTCGATAATTTATGAAGCGACAGTAAATTCGCTTGGCGAGGCGGCCACTTGGATTATTTCGTTTGGTAAGGGGGTGAAAGTTATTTCACCAGTATCTTTGAAAAAGGAAGTTATCCGTTTGGCTAAAGAAACAATTTCCAACTATTGATAGGTTTAAACCAATTGCAAAAAAGTATCATTAAATGATACCAGTATTCTTTCTCTGAAAACTATAATTGCTAAAAAAAGGAGAAAGAAAATGAGTAATCAAAATCTAATAAAGCTTGTCGGCAGAAATAATAGAGAGATTCAGGCAAAAGAGATTTTTGTTCTTGGAACTCACTCACTGAATAAAATAATTCAGTTCGTCAAAAAAATAGGATTTGGAGTAATAACCCTGCAAGGGATTGAATCTCCAAAAAATAAACTTCAGAAAATCGAAGTCAAAAAACTGGAGATCGAACTTCAACGGATTGGGTTAAACTATGTTAAATTTCAAGGAAGGTGGATGATCAATTTCAAAGAGCCGATCAATACTCGGGAAATATCCTTTTTCATTTTGAAGCCCAAGTTGAAAACGATGATTTCTTTGGCGAAACAATTTCAGCAAGGGACTTTCATTTTTTCTGATAATGGCGACCATAACC
>CAZNDS010000248.1:0-4033 GCA_964571865.1 uncultured Ignavibacteriaceae bacterium
GTAGTCTATGAAAGTTAAACTAGTTCATCCCGTTAGAAATACTAAGCAATTTCAAAAACATGCGTTTTTACTAAAATTCTTTCTAAGGGGGAAAGTATATACCCTTTGAGTTTTGAAAAAGAGAAGTAACAAAACTTCATTTTTTAATGACTAAAAAAAGTCTTTCAACAATTATAGGAGTAAAAATATGAATAAAGTTTTGGTATTAATTTTACTTTTAATCTTTGTAAAATTATTTCTTCAAAGTTGTCGTTCATCTAAGCCAAATGATTTTGTTGATAATCCTCAAAAAATTGTAAAAGCGGTTAATAGCTATCTTTCTGGTTGCCCTGATTTTTTTTACAATCCAAGCTTTTGGAAACCACCAGGATGGACAGAGGTTAAAAATAAAACTGGAGCAGTTGCTTGGACGTCCTCAGGGGTAGTTAGTTGCGATTACCATATTGAAACAAAATCAAGTTATATTACGAGGCTTAATAATGCAACTATATCTAACCAGCAAAGTTATAGTGAATATGTTAAAAATTGTTCATCTGGTTTCCCTGGGATAAAAATTGGCTCATATGATGATCCAGAAGCAAAATATCAAGCTGGTTTTGTTTGTTATGTTCTTACTCATAACGCCTATAATGATGCAGGTTTTCCTATGGTTACTCCAATCATGTATTGGAATCCAAAAATATTTCTAGAGGATAATCATTTTAGAAAGCTATCTGAAAAAGACATTGTAAGAGTAGGAGATATAGTTGCTTACGATTTTAACAACGATAATATTTATGACCACCTAGGAATAATTGTAGATATTTCAGCAAATAATAAAAGGAATTGGAAAGTTGTAAGTGCAACTGGATTATTAGATGTCTTTAAGTGTTCCGCTGTAACACATAGATTAGGTATTTTTGCAACACCTGATTCTGGTGGGGCTTTTAGTTGGTGGACATCAACACCTGATAATAATGTTAATCCTGCAAAGTTTTATATCTATTACAAATGATTGAAGGAGTATAATAATATGAAAAGAAATATCTTAATAGTTCTTAGTTTAATTCTACTTATCCATAGTTCCGCTTTTCTACAAAATAAGAACAATGTAAAACTAATACTTGAATTAGATTTCGGTAATCCAATAGAGGTAAAAAAAAGATATCTTGAACGTACAAATGAGTCAGGTGAAAAAATTAAATTTAGGGACTATGCATACCCACCACAGTCCTTAGCTTCTGATTACAAGATTACAATTGACATGAATGAGAATATCTATATATCGTCTCTTTCAAAAGTATTTAAGTTTACTAAAAATGGCGATTTGATATCTGTTCTACATTTACCTATAGAAGATTTTAAATACGCTGGTATTGGATTTTTAGCAAATGATATCCAAAATAATCTTTATGTGCTTTTAATCGGTGGTGGAGGAGATTATTTTTATAGTTTATATAAGTTCGATAATACTGGGGAACTTGTAAATAATTTTAAATTAGACGAAAAACCTGGTGGTCGGATTATCGACATGTATATAACAAAAGACGATTTTTTATTAATTAATACTTTTCCCCCTGCACCCAATCCAGATCCAATGGGAGAAGGGAATATATTTGTATACTTAACATCAGGTAAATATTTAGGAAGAAGAGATTACTTTTTTGAAAATTCAGATGGAGTCGGGTATAAATATTTTAATCTTTCCCCATTTGCAGAAACAGAATATATATTATTTAAGAACGACGATAAATTTTCAATTAAGCATTCTCAGCAGTTAAATAAAGTAGGTAGTATTAAGATCCCTAATATAAATAATAGTTATTGGAGACCGATATTTATTGATGATTTTGAATATATTTATTTTCTAAACAATTATTTCAAAATTTTAAGAGTTTTTAATTCAAAGAATGAGCTTGTGAAGGAAATTCAGATTCCAGAAAGATTAGATAAGAATTTTATTTGTTATAGTCTTAATCTTTTAAATACCGTTAAAATTAATAGAGATGGTAAAATATTTGTATCAGGAATAATTGGTAAAAGTTCAGATATTAGTGAGATAGAAAATTATTTCCCACATGAGATGAGTTTTATTATTCTTTTACTTAACTGAAAATTTTTTATGAGGTAATAAATATGAAAAAGGAAAAATTAGTTTTATTATTTATCGTTTTATTTATTAATTCTGTTAGAATACAAGGACAAGTCATTTCAGAAGTTATTAGAATTGACGAGAAAGATGAAATTTCAAAAGTTTTATTAAGGCTAGAACAAGGAATTAAAGATCGAGATGAAATTTTTATTAGACATCTTCTTTCAAATAATTTTTTTACGAAAATCTATAATGTCAAGGGTAATAATAGAATATTTGAAAATAAAAAGCCCCCTGACCCTAAAAAAGATAAAAGTGAATTAGAAGAGTTCAATTTTCATCACGAGTATTTTGTCTTAATAAAAATTAATTATATTGACTTAGATGATAATTTTGCATCTGTGAATTGTACTTTTAATTTTAGGGGAAATTCAAAGATCAAAAGTTCGGATTTGCAATTAACTCTTATTAAAGAAAACGAAAGGTGGGTTATTAACGGAGAAGAAACTTTTTCTAATTTACTAATGAGGCTATTTGATTATTGGAAAGATTTTAAGAATGATGTAAAAAATAATATCAATACCATAACAAATATGAAAATATCAAAAAGCACTTTAATACCAAGGAGACACTATTCATCGCCAGATCTTTATGACATAAATAGGTCAATAACAAGACAATACTTAAAGGTTGATCTTTTTGGTAACAACGCAACTATTGCGCTTGAAGCTTACCCATACAATGGATGGAATAACAATGAGGCTGTATTTGCTTTAGATCAATTTTGGGCAAGAATCATTTATTCAAAAAATGGTAGTGATGTTATCAAATCTTACGGAGATAATACAGGTGATTATAGCTTTTCTATACCAGGTGGAATAACAGTAGATGAATTTGGCAAGATTTATATTGCTGATATAGGTGATCGTTCAATTGTAATTCTAAACTACGATCCAAATAGTAATTTGATTACTTACGAATCCAAATTTTATTTGCCCAATTCAGGTCAGCCAAGTGATATAACCTATGACAGGAATGGTACATCATATTCTGCTGATGATGATAAACTATGGATATCCGATTTGTCTAATGGACGAATAGTTGTAACAAACAGAAATGGAAGCACAATCTATAATATTTACGATTCTTTTTGGTGTAATAATGTTCTCTATAATATTAGTATGCCAGTGAAGATAGTAAAAGACAAGTTTTATTCTTTCAGTATAGCTTTTATTGATAGAAGTTATAATGCAGTTATCGTAGGTTATCCGTCTTCTGATTCAAAATTGTATTCAGCTAAAATAAGCAGGTTTCAGCAAGGTTCCTATTTAACAGGTATTGGAAAAAATGCTAATGATGAATATTGGGTAACCGACTGGGGTTTAAATGCACTACACAAAATCAGATATAATGGAGAATATATTTGTTCTTTTATTTCACAAGAAGGCATAAACAACAACTTTTTTTCATATCCTCAGTTTTTTTCAAATACTGCATATAATTACCCTGGAACGTACTTATTAGCTGACTATACTACCGAATCATGGAGACCTACTCATGGAATAAAAAAATTCTTGCCTGGAGCTGATGTTTTAGATCTAAGTTATATGATAATTAACAATACATATATCACATTTACATTTATTTCAACAGATTATCAAAAATTAATCATACAGATTTTAAGAAACGGTAATCTAATCCAGAGCGATACAACATATTATTCAGCGGATATGTTTGCTTACTTACTACCTATTAACAATTTACCATTGGCCGAAGATTATGTTTTCAGAGTATATTATAAACCATATTTCGATCATCTATATAATTATGATCAACAAGGCTGGAAATATAAAGAAATAACATTTTCAACAATAGTCGCCCCTATAATCTCAAGTTTTTATCAATCGCCAAATCCACTTTATCGTGGTAATAGTGGTACTGTTACCTGTAAACTCTCTCAAG
>CAZNDS010000249.1:0-4031 GCA_964571865.1 uncultured Ignavibacteriaceae bacterium
AAGCACTAAATGACACAAAAAATAAAATTTGGATAAATTTACAGTGCTGAGTTTTAATTAACTGAAAAGAAATACGACCTCTGAACTTATTAACGACAAAATTATTTCATCAAGATCATTTTTTTTGTTTCGACATACGAACCGGCGCGGAGTTGATAGTAGTAAATACCGCTCGGCAATGGAAAATGGTCCGTCAGCTGACGGATGGAAAATGGAAAATGATAAGTGCCTGGATCTTTTATTTCATCAACTAATGTGGCGATTTCTCTGCCAAGTATATCATAAACTTTTAACGTTACATGACTAAATTTTGCAATTTGAAATTTGATATTTGAATTGCCATTGAACGGATTAGGATAGTTTTGATAAAGATAAAATCCATTAATTGTCGATGAGCTTCCGGTATCAAGTGTCAAGTCGCGGTTAATTTGTTTTAAAATATAATTGTTCGGATCGATTACAATGTTTGTCGGTGATTGAGAAAGTACAAACGAAAAACTCTGATCTATCGCATCGTTCATTATCCGTACGGTTGTATCTCCGTTAGCGAATTGGACTTTTATTTCAAATGGCATTTTATAGAGAGGATAGTGCATCTGTTTCTGTTTCAGAAAAACATTCAAGTTGTAAATCCCTGAACCGCTATTGATCACATTCCAGTTATAGGCATACTGCGGATGATTCGGCTGGTATATCCATTGATTTATGAAATAAGAAAAATCCGACCCAATTGTCGCGGAAACTGAATTCTTAAAATCTTCTGTCGTTGCAGTTGAATAAAGATGGCTGATTTTATAATCCATTAATGATTTGAAGAAGAGTGAATCGCCAAGTACAAACCGCATCATGTTAAGAACCAAAGCACCTTTGTAATATGAAATTGCCGCGTTGAAGATGTAAGAAGGATTATAAATTGCATAACCCGGATTAAAATTGTGATAGTAATTTGCTTTTGCCGTCATGCTCGCATGATATACATCTTTGCCCTGAGTGAACTCTCGATATAAGTCTTCTGAGAAAGTTGCAAATCCTTCGTTCAGCCAAATGTCTTTCCAAGTTTCGCAAGTAACAAGATCGCCCCACCACATGTGAGCCAATTCATGTGCAATCCCGCTCTGGCCGTCGATCGTTATCCAGCTTCTGTTGATCGTTGAAAGAGTTTGATGTTCCATCCCTCCGAATGAAAAAGGACGTACATACGCATGACCATATTTGGCGAAAGGATATTTACCATAGTACGTTTCGAAGCACTGCATCATAGTTGGAAGATTTCTTGCTACATGAACTGCTTGCGTTGAATCCGACTTCCAAAAGTAATGCTGGATTTCGATTTGTTCATTGGGAGGATACATCGAATTTACAAATTGAGAAAAGCTTGAATATTTAGAAGCAGTTACGACAAGCAAATATGTAGCTATCGGATTGTTCTCAACCCAAACAAATGTTGTTGAATCTCCGTTTGTAGTTTTCGAACGCAGCAAACCGTTCGATCCAGCCGTGTATCCGTTCGGAACTTTAATTGTGATTCGAGCTGAATCAGCTTTGTCTGAAGGATCATCGTAGCACGGGAACCAGTATCGTGCATCGGATGGTTGGGTCATAGTGTATGCGAGATGCTCGAACGTTTCAGAAGATTGAGCATAGTAATAAAAACCTAAGTTATCGGTACGTGTTCGTTTGAAATAAATTTTTACTTCAAAGATCTCGCCCTTATTGTAAGAACGATTCAGATTGATTGTTAAAACATTCGAAGAAAGTCCGGATGGAACAGCCGCTCCGTTTTGAGTTACGCTGTCGACCGATAGTCCGCAGTCAAGCTTCATTTGATTGAGTGAACTTGCCGTATCTACCTTCGCTCGGATTAAAACATTTCCGCTGTAGTTTCTGTTTTCATTTTTCAGTACTTGATACCAGTCGAGGTATATGTCGTAAAAAATTACATCGTACGAATGCGGCTGGAGAATGGATTTCTCAAATTTGTTTTTAGCATGCGGTTTTGTGCAATACAAGTCCAAGAATTCGCTTTGGCTCTGGGCTTGGAGTATAAATACAGTCAGTAATACAATTAATATAGAAGGGAAATAGATTTTCATCGTGATCCTTTAGTTCAAAATTTTAAGTGGACGAATATAAAACAAATCGATATAACATTCAGGTGAAAATAATAAGAACTCTCAAATCCGGCCTGCCGCGAGAAATAGTTATTGTGGCGGGGAAGGATTATCTGTTAATCAAAAAACATTTTTCACCAATTGTGTGGAAAATAATATTCCGTCCCTCCGTCAACCGACCAATGCTGTAAACTTAAGAGTCTGATAGAACACAGATAACGCGGATTAAGCGAATTAACACAGATAAAATCCGTGAAAATCTGTATCATCCGTTTAATCCGTGTTCTATTCTTTTTTATATTTCTTTCCTTTCTACCCTAAGTTGATAGCATTGGTCAACCGACGGAGGGACTTAGCCAACAGTTGGTTCGTTTTTCTATAAATATTTCGCTCCTAACGGAGCAAAAATCCCGTAGGAATAAAAAATATTTTTAGGACAAAGATTCAAGGTATGAGTCAAAGTCCCGTCCGTCATCCGTCAATTGACGGAGACGGAGGGACGAAATACAGAACGTTTGTCTTGTTTTCTATATCGGATTTTAGAAAGAACGAACTTAAAGAATCCTTGAGTTGACAACCCGAAAGCGATTCAAACTTTTCGGCTCAATTGCTTTTCAGAATCAAATGAACTATTTTGAAGCGAATTATTAACAAATTTTTAGATTGAATGACAGATAATCCACAAGACTCAAAAGCTGCTGTCTCGCAGCAAAACGATGGTAAAAAAAAGAGACATTTTTATTATCGCTCACGTTACAGAAAAAAATATTCCGATTCACCTGGCAAAGTTAGTTTTATTAAAAAAATTTCAATTGTTATTCCCTTATTAAACGAACAGGATAGTCTCCGTCCATTAACTATCGAACTTAAAAAAGTCCTATCGGCACTTCGCAATGTTGATTACGAAATAATTTTCGTCGATGACGGCAGCACTGACAAATCGGTGGAAGTAATAAACACACTAAAAAAAGATGATAAGAATTTGAAACTGATACAGTTTCAAAAGAATTATGGTAAATCCGCGGCACTTTCTATTGGATTCAAACATGCAACTGGTGATGTGATTGTCACAATGGATGCCGATCTGCAGGACGATCCACGAGAAATTCCAAATCTCATCAAGAAAATTGAAGAAGGTTACGATTTAGTCTCCGGCTGGAAAAAAATCAGATTAGATCCATTTATTAAAAGAACTTCATCAAAGTTTTTTAACTATGTAACTTCAAAAATGACCGGAATAAAAATACACGACTTCAACTGCGGATTGAAAATGTACCGCAAGGAGGTTGTAGAACGCATAAAGGTTTATGGTGAAATGCACCGTTATCTTCCAGTTCTCGCACATTGGAACGGCTTCAAAGTAGGCGAGGTTGTTGTTCAGCATCATCCCCGCAGATATGGAAAGACAAAATTCGGTGCAAGCAGATTCATTAAAGGTTTTCTAGATCTTATTACCATTCTTTTCACAACAAGATATTTAAAACGTCCGCTTCATTTCTTCGGAACTATCGGAGTGATTTTATTTTTAGCAGGATTCATAATCGATCTCTGGCTTGTTTATGAGTGGGTGGTTCGGCAGACTTATCTCACTAATCGTCCAATGCTGTGGCTCGGAATTCTATTGATTCTTCTCGGCGTACAAACGATCACCATCGGACTTGTCGGTGAAATGATTGCACACAATTCCCAAACTCACGAAGACTACACAATTAAATCGATTAAGCTTTAATCGAACGGCTCGAATATGGCAAAGAGTTCCTCAAAAAAACATTTCACAAAAAATGTTAAAGAGAAAGTATCGCCAGGTATTTTCGAATTTCTAAATTCGGTATTGGCAAATCCATACTTCCCTTACATACTTTCTGGAATCTATTTTATCGTAATGTTGATTGTTAGTCTTTCCTATCACACGATTGGAGA
>CAZNDS010000250.1:0-3970 GCA_964571865.1 uncultured Ignavibacteriaceae bacterium
TCGCGGCAGCGGTTCAAAAAATGGTGCCGCATATCCGCAATCAATAATAAACTCTTTTCCATCAATCTTAACCATGCTTATTAAATGAACATCAGGATTTCGCATATCAGCCCCGCAGAGCTTTATATCAAAACCAAGATGCTTGAGCAAGCGGTAGAGATAATAATTATTCGCATAGCACGTTCCTCCGAAATTGTATTTTTCAATGTCGTCAAGGTATTGCATAAGTTCAGGAAAATATTTTTTTCCATGCTGTTTATAATAAAGTTTTGAAATGTTTTCAAACGGAATTTTGGTGAGATGGGCTTTAACTATTTTCTTAAGCAGTTCATATGACGGTTCGGCTTCTTCAACATCGAGCAGGGAAAGATATTTTTGGAATAATGTTTTACTCTCCACTAATTCTCAATTACTTTTTTATTCCGGCATTCTCGCAGGACAAAGAAACTTAGCTAACACATTCGTCTGCCGTGGCGAACTAAATGCATGCTTTATCAACTTTTAGCCTTCAGACTATTTTATGAATTGCATTTTTTTAGTTTCAACAAACATGCCTGAGCGAAGCTGATAGTAGTAAACACCGCTCGGCAATGGAAAATGGAAAATGGAAAATGGAAAATGATAAGTGCCAGGATCTTTTATTTCATCAACTAATGTGGCGATTTCTCTCCCAAGCATATCATAAACTTTTAAAGAGACGTGACTTAATTTTGCAATTTGAAATTTGATATTTGAATTGCCATTGAATGGATTCGGATAATTTTGATAAAGCTTAAAATCGGTTGTTATAAAATTTTCATCAACCGAAGTCGAAGGGGGACGAAACTCTTCAAGCTCTTCGATTTGTCCCGGAATATTTAATCCAAGCGAATCGACATACAGAGGCTCCTGTCTTGATTTAACGATAAATCTATCCTTGGCAAGCCAATCTTGAACTGGAAGACTGAATAAATCGATCAAGAGCGGCGGCAGCGGAGGTGGAAGAGCGATTCTGTATTGAACTACAATCTCTGTTTTGAATGTCATAGCGTTGAAAGTTCCGGCCGGGACTGTGATGGATTCGGTTCCAAGCCGAGTTCCTCGATATACAAATCTAAGAGGCAGAGTTCCCATTCCGGGAATTGTTAATGTTGTATCGAGCTGGAAGATTGTGTAACGACTTCCAAGCGATGCACCGAAGCGGTAAGTTTCAAACCAATCCGGGAGCTTCAGTTCAAATGTGTCAAGCTCAATCGACCGCATGTGAGTATAAATGCTTGAACCTTGTACGGCAAACCATGAGGAATCGAATGTCAATCCCTCTTCTGTTTTTCGTATTCTAATTAAAGTCTGTTTCCCCAAGAAGCTTGTAAAAGCAAGCGACGAATCGAACATTGAGATCACCGGTCCTGTTGGTACACCCGCGGAATCAAGCGCCTGCGTTTTGAATTTCCAAACATTGCCCACTGTAGTCGGCAAATATGATGACGCTGGTTGAGAAAAACCATATCCAGCCGAAACGATCACAATTAATAAAAAACTTTTAACTTTCATAACTCACTCCATGATAGATAAATAATTTAACTCTTTCACTTTTCCGAAAGACTCAACTTGCGGCTTGACCTCGCTGCTGTTTGTTACGATCATCATTAAGAGATCGTCCATTAAAAAATATTTTTGAATTGCTTTTTCAATTTCGCCGCGTGATGCTTTACGAATGTTATTAACCCACTCGGCGAGATAATTCTCTCCTCTATTATAGAATACCATATCGGCAATGTACATCGTGAGCATTTCGGGCGACTGGAGATCGCGGGCAAAATCGCCGATTAAATAATTTTTTGCTTTTAAAATTTCCTTATCGGTCGGACCTTTATTTCTGTATTTTTTCAGCTCATTGAATAAAACATCGAAGACTTCTTTTACAGTAGAATTTTTTGTGAAAGTCGAGATAAGATATGCCCCGCCGTCTTGATATCCGGCAAACGAGCTTGAAGCGCCGTAGGACAAGCTTCTCTTTACGCGGATCTCTTCAACGAGCCGTGATGTAAATCCAGACCCGAAGACAGTGTTTGCGACCTGCACTGCGTAGTAATCTTTTTCATTTACTTTCATTCCTTTATTTCCGAATCTGATCTGAGTCTGAGTTACATCCGGTTTATCGATTATCACAAGCTGTCTTCCGGAAAAATATTTTTGTTCTTTCGATTCAAATTTTAATTCATCTCCCTTTTTCCAATTCTTAAAAGCAGCTTTCAGAGTTTCGAGCATTTCGGATTTATTGAAATCGCCGAACACGACAATCAAAGAATTGTTTGGAGCAAAATATTTTTTGTAATGCCATTTGACCCCGTTTTGATCGATGTTGAGCAAAGATCTTTTTCTTCCCTTTAAAACTTTTCCGTATGGATGTCCATCGTACATCTCGCGTGAAAAAGCTGCGGAGATTATTGCATTTGGATCTTCGAGTGCGGCATCGATCTCTGCAAGACGTTTTTTGATCTCCTTGTCAACTTCAGAAGATGAGAAAACCGGATTCATCACAACATCGGCAAAGATATTTAATCCAGCATCAAAATTAATTTTCAAAAATTCTGATGACAGACTTACATAATCGTAACTCGTGGAGACATTAATGCTCGAGCCGAGGAATTCGATTTCCTCTGCAATTCGTTCCGCTTTTCTCGATTCTGTTCCTTTTTTCAACAGCTCGGAAGTAATGCTTGTCAATCCGTCGGAGCCGTCAGGATCGAGCCGAACGCCTCCTTTCAACATGAGACGGACTTGAATCAATGGGAGTTTTTTGTTTTCAACGAGGACGATCTTCAAACCGTTTTCTAAAGTGTTAACAGAAAAATTTGGTATTTCGAGTTTTTGAGTGAATGCCGTTTGCGCGATAATTATCAAAACAAAGATTATTTTTTTCATTTTCATTTCCCCGATGGTAATAATGTAACAACAGTCCGCTGATCTTTAGCAAATATTTTTTTTGCCGCTTCTTTTATCTGTTCTTTTGTAACTGCGCCGTACATCTCAGCAAGCTGAAACGCATTTTTATAATCTCCTGTCAAAGTGTGATAATATCCGAGCCTGAATCCGGTCGACTGATTTGTTTTGAAGTAGCTTAACAGCTCGCGGATCTTTTTATTCTTTACCTTTTCCAGCTCTTTGTCGGTCGCGCCGTCTTCTATTATATCGTTCAGAATTTCATAAACGTTTTCTTCGATTTCTTTTAGGTCTTCTCCCTGTCTTGCCTGCACAAAGATTTTAAACAATCCAGGATGTTCAAATTCGTCTTGCGAAGTCCAAACTTCTACAGCAAGCTGCTTATCGTTTACAAGAGTTTTTACGAGACGCGAGCTTTGTCCTCCAGATAAAATTTCAGACAGCAAATCCAATACATAATGATCCGGATCCGAAACAGAGACGGATTTATATCCAATTAAAAAAGAGCTTAGCTGAACATCGCGTTTCAGCTCGATTCTTTTTTCTCCGTTTTGCTGCGGTTCGGCATTGTTGACTTTTGCAGGAGGTGTTTGTGCTGAAATTCTTCCAAAATATTTTTCAAAAAGTTTTATTGCCGTCTTCGTATCGAAATCACCTGTGAGAACCACCACAGCATTATTCGGTGCATAGTAAGTTTTAAAATAGTTTTTTGCATCTTCAAGCTTGATATTCTCAAGGTCTCCCATCCATCCAATTACCGGGAACTGGTATGGATGCGCAACGAATGCATGTGCGTACAATTCTTCTTCAAGCTTGTTTTCGGGATAGTTATCGACTCTCAATCGCCGTTCTTCCATAACGATGTAGCGTTCCTGTTCAAGATTCTCTGTATCGAGCTTGAGCGCTTTCATTCTGTCCGATTCAAGATCAAGAACTAACTCAAGCTTGTCAGAATTGAATTCTTCCCAGTAATTTGTAAAATCATTCCATGTGCTTCCGTTTGAATAGCCGCCGGGGCCGCCGCCCGGACCACCGCCGTGGCTTA
>CAZNDS010000251.1:0-3942 GCA_964571865.1 uncultured Ignavibacteriaceae bacterium
GATTGCATAGTAATAAACTGCTAAAACTCACTCTTTTTCTAATGACAAATCTGGGATAATTGCACTCTATCAAAATTATCAAACAATAACTTACATTCGATGTAAGGTGTCAAGAGATTGTTACCATTAAAAATGAAAGAGTAATAATACTTCACAAGATTAGTTGAATAGTTATCCAGAATCAAGATAGGAAACATTGAAAACGTTTCAGGCAAATCAAAACCATAGTCATTAAGTTTTTCGAGTGGTGTTTTGCCCTCCATTCTGTAACCGACCTGCCACTAAATAGCTATGATGTGGCGGGCTGTATAATTCGATGTAAGATAACTTCAGAGGCTCTTCCATATTTATCTATAAATTTGTTTATGTTAATCAATGATAATGGATGAGCTTCGATTGTTACAAGAAAAATGTTAATTTTTTTCAAAACCGTCATTGCCCTAGGGCAATGACCCTTACTCAGACGTCCTGCTTTCCCCTGGTAACGATGTCCTCACCTTTTTACTAATTTTAATTCTTTCTTACTCAATGTTTGTCTATATTTAATAAATAAATGAGCAATATTGGTGTCAGATTCTAAAATGAAAAATCAATCGCACCTTTGTGTAGGCATCGACATATTACCCGACTTAATCCCGAATTCGATTAAAAAGAAGAAAAAATCTTTGCAATATTTTGTTGAATTAGTAATTGATTCTACGAGTGAATTCGCCTGCGCTTTTAAATTTAATTTAGCTTTTTTTGAAGCATTAGGTTCAGAAGGTTACAAGATTTTGGAGGATACTTTAAGAAAATGTCCAAGTCATATCGAAAAAATTGGAGATGCAAAACGCGGAGATATCGATTCGACTTCCATGTACTATGCTAAATCGTTGTTTGAGCACTTTGGATTTGACTCGGTTACGCTGAATCCGCTACTTGGCTACGATTCACTAATACCGTTCTTCAATTATGAAAATAAAACTAATTATGTCCTGGTATTAACTTCTAATCGTGGAGCCAGTGATTTTCAAAAACTCAAATTGGGAAGTGGGGAAATTTTATCTAATTTTATTTTGAAAAAAGTTAAATCTTGGAATCCAATTCACCATAATTTAGGTATAGTGTTTGGTGCAACGCAGAAAACGGAGTTCCAATATTTAGATCGCTCAATCAAAAAAATAAAAATTCTTATTCCTGGAATTGGTGCTCAAGGCGGCGATTTAGAATTTGTTCTAAAACATCTGAAAAAAAATAAATTAGAATCGTTCTTAATAAACTCAAGCCGCGGGATTTTATATTCCAATGTTGGCAGCAATATTTCCAAATCTATAAATGAGAATGCACGCAAACTGAAACTGTTAATTGATAAAATCTATTTCGATTGAAAAATCTTCAAAACATAAAAGAAAAATTTTTATACGAAATCTGGAAGAATAAACACTATTCTGATAAGATTTTTACAACTAACGGTAATCAGATAAATGTTATCGATCCAGGTGTCCGGGTTGATGGGGAAGAGGGCCCTGATTTCAAAAATGCACGAATCGAAGTCGGCGGAATAAAGTATGTTGGTGATGTTGAGATCGATCCTTCAATTAGTGATTGGATCAATCATGGGCACAACGCCAATGCAAAATACAATAAAGTAGTGCTTCATGTTTTTTTCACAAAGGATATTCGTGATTATGTTCCGCGTACAGCCGCTGGCAGAAATGTTCAATGCTTAATGCTTTCTTCTTTCCTTGCAAATGATATCCGTACTTCGATCCGGAATGCAATTACTTCTGCACGCGATCATCGGGTTAAGGGAATTGCATGTATGTCTTCGAAATCGTCCGCAACTCAAGACCAGAAGATTCATTTCATACGTGAACTTGGATTGAGGAGATTTGAAAAAAAATGCAATAGAATTCTTGACAGACTAAAAGAAATTCATTATGAGGAGAAGCTTCGTAACAAAATGCGTGAGCCGAGCATTCATTATTCTCCAGGCGAAGATTTTTATAACTCAGACATTAGTCAATCGGAATATCAAAATGAAAGAATATGGCAGCAGTTATTTTATGAGCTGACTTTTGAGGCGCTTGGCTATTCAAAGAATAAAGACAATTTCAGAAAAATTGCACAGGAAGTTGACATCGATTTCCTTCAAAAAAATATTGCAAAAGAAAATTTCGTCAATAATGCTGAATTTCTATATCTATCAGTATCTGGATTAAAGCCAAATATCAATAGTGTAAAATTCGATGAGACTAAAAACTATGTCCGTTCAATGAACGATTATTGGGATACGGTTAAAAAGTATTATAGCGGCGAAATAATGGATAATTCAAAATGGCATTTCTTCCAATTGAAGCCGCAGAATTTTCCAACGACACGATTGGCTGGAGGTGTTAGAATAATTTATGATATCCTTCATAATAATCTTCTTGGACGCATTATGTCAGCTTTTAAACAGATCGATATTTCATCGCAAATGACTCGTGAGCTTAGATCGATTATAATTGTGAGAGCAGATGGTTTTTGGAAGAACCACTATCACTTTGATAAACGTGCGAAAACTTCATTTCAATATTTTATAGGTAGTTCTCGCGCTGAAGAGATTGTCATTAATGTTGTGTTACCTTTCATTAAAGTGTTATCAGACATTTTCGGAAGGCAAAAGCAATCTCAAAAAGTTATATCAGTTTACAAAACAATGATGCAGCGGACAGATAATCGCGTAACTGTTGACATAGCGAATGCTCTATCTCTGCCTGAAATATGGAAGCAAAGTGTTTTCTACCAAGGTTTGATAGAACTATTCCGTGAGTATTGCAGTAAGAAACGCTGCAACGAATGCGGAATTGGGAACCCGCAAAAAAATACACAAACCAGTAATTAGCAATCTTTTGAGGGAATTAGTTTTTAATTTTCGCCTGTCAATCTTTTTAATTCATCTCGAAGTTTTGCCGCTCTTTCGTATTCCTCTTTTTCAAGTGCTTCACGAAGTTGAGTTTGCAGCTGGACGATTTTGTTCTCACGAGTAATTTTCTTTGGAGGGGATTTCTTTTCGATCGGAAGTCCGAGAGCTGCTTCGTCCTCATCAGAGTTAGGTACAAATCCTGCTTCCTCTAAAACTTTTTCGTTTGCAAAAATAGGACATCTGAATCTTACTGACATAGCAATTGCATCACTTGGTCTTGCATCAATTTCCTGGCTTAACGAGGAAAGTTCAAAGATCATTTTTGCAAAGAAAGTGTTATCCCGAAGTTCATCAATAACGATTTCAGTCAAGTGTCCGCCGAGTGATTCAATAATCGTCTTGGTTAAATCATGCGTTAAGGGTCGAGGTGGTTTTATCCCTTCCAATTCGAGTGCTATTGCTTGCGCCTCAAATGCACCGATTATGATAGGCAATCGTCTTGTTCCATTGACTTCTTTTAAAATCAATGCGTATGCGCCGCCGGAGGTCGGTGTCGCCGATAATGCAGATATCTCAACTTGAATTTTGTGCAAAGCCTATCCCAACATTTTTTTTAATTCTTCGTTCATTACTGGAATTATTTCAAAAACATCTCCGACAATTCCATAATCTGAAATTTGAAAGATCGGTGCATCTTTATCTTTATTAATAGCTACAATGCACTTAGCCGAAGACATACCCGCAAGGTGTTGAATAGCTCCGGAAATTCCACAAGCAACGTAAAGCGATGGTGAAACTGTTTTACCCGTTTGACCGACTTGCTCACCGTGAGGACGCCAGCCGGCATCAACTACTGCACGAGAAGCTCCAACAGCCGCACCCAATGTATTTGCCATTTCTTCCAAAAGGTTAAAATTCTCCGGACCTTTCATCCCTCTGCCGCCTGAGACGATAATATCCGCTTCAGCAACATCTAATTTCTCAGCAGCTTTCACAAACTCGGTTACTTTTACTCGAAGATCTAATTCATCATCGCTAACATCCTGAACAGTTAT
>CAZNDS010000252.1:0-3932 GCA_964571865.1 uncultured Ignavibacteriaceae bacterium
TCTCTTAATCGAAATTTTTCTTTGCCACTAAGGCACTAAGACACGAAAAATCACTAAGATTAATTACTTTTGGGACAACCTCAGCTGGAGATTGAGTTTCGTTACCTAACATGACTCGTTTTTATACCCCTAGAAACTTATTTAGCGTCGGCTAAAAAAGGATATCAAAAGCGAAAATCTTAACCAAAACTCATCCCCGTGCTGATCTTTATTTTACCACTGAGTTTTAAACCAGTTTGCGTCCGAATAATACGGTTTGGTAAGATCTTCAAGTTCTTTCATTTGTTTTTCAGTTAAATACTTGAAGTTTTTCGTAATTCGGATATTCTCTTCCAGTTCTTCGCGCGTCGATATTCCGACAATTACGGTACTCACGGGTAAAGTCATAACATATTCCATAGCCTGCTTCATCGTTGCGATTCCTCCTTTTTTGAAGATCCGTCCGCGGGCAGGAATTTTCATCCCAATAATTCCCATATTTTTCCTTACTGCAATCGGCAGCAGATTATCGATAAAAGAAGCGTTGTGCTTATCAGCCGCGTTCAGTGCCATTAAAATACAATCGAATTTATATTCGTTGATCCCTTTTGCTAAAACAAATGGATCATAATGGCCGGTAATACCAAGATATTTTACTATCCCTTCCCTTCTTGCTTTTTCAAAAGCTTGAATCGCACCATCTTTCGCAAATATTTTTTGCAAATCATTCTCAGTACGGACGTTATGCAATTGCCACAGATCTATTCTATCAGTTTGAAGCTGCTTTAAACTTTTCTCGAGTAAATTCATCGACCCGTCATAAGAACGATCGTGCGTTTTTGTCGCAAGGAAAACTTCACTTCGTCTTTCTCTCATTACTTTTCCGATGTAAGTTTCACTCACACCCTTCCCATAAGCAGCAGCAGTATCAATGTAGTTTACTCCAAGATCAATAGCACGATTAATAATTTTAATTGATTCAGTCTCAGTGCCTGACTTTTCAAGAGTTGCCTGTCCTCCCAAGCTGAATAAACCTACTTTGAACCCGGTGTTCCCGAGCACTCGAAATGGGAGTTTTGAATTAGAAGCAATTGCATCAGAGGTGAAAAATTCGGATACAGATTTACTTCTGAAAACGAGATATCCGGCAGCGGCTGCAGCCGTCGTTTTGAAAAAATTCCTGCGAGTAAATTTCATAACTTTACCAAGCTTTATTAGTATTTATTGTTAAGAATCAAACAGATTCTATTTTAATTAGATTCGTAATGCTTTTTGTTTTCGATTTAAGACTTCCGACAAAAATTACTGAATCATTCTTTTCTATTTGTTTATTTCTTAATAGTAATTTTTTTGCTTTAATGATAGTCCTATCTGCATCCCCAATTTTTGGAATAACAAAACTTTGAATGCCTCTGTACATATTCAGCAGCCTGCAAGTTTTGGTATTTTCTGTAATGGCTAAAATTTTTGATTTCGGATTGTACTTCGAAAGTACAATTGCTGTAAAACCGCTCAATGTTATCGGGATGATTGCTTTTGCATTAATTTCATTAGCCATAATGGTTACCGCTTTGCCAATGGATTGGATGTGTGCCCCATCCTCATTCAGAGTCGCAAAATCAAATTGTTGGTTTATTTCAACGTCCTCTGTACGAGAAAGTATTTTATTCATCACGTTTATCACACGTACTGGGTCTTTTCCGATAGAGGTTTCGGCACTTAACATAACTGCATCCGTTCCATCAAACACAGCATTTGCCACATCGGAAGCTTCAGCCCGGGTCGGTAGTGGATTTGTCACCATGCTTTCAAGCATCTGAGTTGCGGTAATTACTAATTTTCTTTCTTCGATGCATCGCTTAATTATCTTCTTTTGGATGATTGGAACTTCCTGAGGTTCAAGCTCAACTCCAAGATCTCCGCGCGCAATCATAATACCATCTGACGATTGCAATATCTTCTTGAAGTTGTTCACTCCTTCCAGCAGTTCGATTTTAGCAATAACCGCAATGTCGGAGTTTTTCTTTTTTAATATTTTTTTAAGCTGAATAACATCGTTTGAGGAGCGGACAAATGATAATGCAAGAAAATCCAGTTTGTTCGCAACACCGAATTCGATATTGTTCACATCTTTTTTTGTAATAGATCTTGTTCTTAGCTTGACACCTGGAAGATTCAGACCTTTTTTCTCTTTAAGAAGACCACCATCAAGAACTTCGCAAAAAATCTCGGAACGATTAACACTTTTTACTCTCAGCTTTATCAAGCCATCATCGATTAGAATTTTATCTCCGGATTTTACTTCGTTTGGTAAACGAGTGTAAGTTGTTGAGATGAGTTTTCGACTGCCAAGAACTTTTTTACTCGTAATTGTTATCTCATCCCCAGAACTTAGTTCTATCCCTCCGCCGACTATATTTCCGACACGGATTTTGGGTCCTTGCAGATCGCCAAGAATCGAAACGGTTTTGTTTTTTCTTTTGGAAATCGACCGAATATTTCTGACGATCTTCTCGAAATATTTTGTATCAGAATGTGAGAAGTTCAATCTAAAGCCGTCGACTCCGGCATCGATCATTTTTTCAATGACTGTTGGAGAACTGCAGGCAGGCCCGACAGTCGCGAGTATCTTGGTTTTAACAAACTTGTCCATTTAGTTTTTATTTCTTGCGACGAGTTCGAGTTTTTACTTTTGTTTTACTAATAGATTTTTTACCTGCATTCGGTTTTGTTTTTTTGTAGAGCTCGTTAAACTTTTTATCAACGTGGTAAAAGACTGAATTCGTTTCCCATTTCCCAAGTTTATTTTTTTTGCCTGCTTTAACACCAGTAAGAATTTCTATTCCTTCATCAACTGTGCTTACAGAGTAGATCGAGAATTTTTTCTTTTTAACGCTTTCAATTATTTCATTGTCCAGCATGAGGTCCTTAACATTTTGAACAGGAATAATCACACCATGAGAGCCGTCAAGTCCGCGCTTTTTACACACCTTGAAGTATCCTTCTATCTTTTCGTTCACACCTCCGATCGGCTGAATTAAACCTTTTTGGTTCACTGATCCTGTAACTGCTATTGATTGCTTAAGTGGGATTTCACTAAGTGCTGAAAGCAAGGCGTAAATCTCTGTGGATGATGCGCTGTCTCCGTCCACACCACTGTATGATTGTTCGAAGCAAATACTTGCAGAAAACGAAAGCGGAATGTTCTGTCCGAATTTTTCCCTTAGATATCCGGAAAGAATCAGTACGCCTTTATCATGTGATTTACCTGAAAGCTTTGCTTCACGCTCGATATTAATTATTCCCGCACTTCCTGCAGAAACATTTGCAGTTATTTTAGACGGCTTACCAAAAGCATAGTGTTCTATTCCATAAACTGCGAGACCGTTTATTTCTCCGACTTTTGAACCATCAGTATCGATTATCAATGTTCCTTCTGCGATCATCTCATCGATCTTTTCATCAATCCGTGCATGACGATGAATTGAATTCTCGTAAGCTTCAAGAACATGATCAGAGTTAACTATTTCTGCACCAACATCTTTTGCCCAGAAATTTGCTTCACGAACCAAATCCGCAACGACAGAAAATCTCGCAGTTAATTTATTTTTACTTCCGGAATAACGGGCAGAATATTCAGCAAGAGACGCGATTGCAGTTTTATCAAACGGAAGAAGCTGCTCCTCTTCACAAAGTTTTTTTACCAGCCCTGCCAGTGCGATGAGAGCTTTATCTGTGTTCTGCATTTCATGATCGAAGTCTGCGCGGATTTTAAAAATCTTTTTAAAATCTTCCTCATAATTACTAAGAATGTGATAAATCTCTTCGCTCCCGACAAAAATTACTTTTGCACTAAGCTCAATCGGTTCAGGCTTTAAATTTGAAGAATAATAAAGATACGAACCCGCAAAATCTTGTATTTCGAGTTTACGATACTGAAGAACTCGTTTCAA
>CAZNDS010000253.1:0-1197 GCA_964571865.1 uncultured Ignavibacteriaceae bacterium
AACAAAAGGATAGTAAGCGTTGTCATCTATTCGTGCCTTAAACATTTTTTTTCATTATATCTCAGTGAGAAATTTTTACTAAGAAATGGACAAACAGCGTTTAATAGATACTTTCACCACTATAACGGGGCATCAAGCATTTTGCATGAAACTATTAGGCCTACTTACAATCCTTTTTGTTTTTAAGGACATGAGGTTTGAGAATAATTTGAAAAACCGTCAAATAAAGTCATTGTTATTAAAATCGTCCGTAGACGAATCGTTTTAATTTTTGATAAATAATCAATTGTTAAAGAACTGAAAAGAATTTGATAATAAATGATTTAAATATGTGATAAATTAACTTATCTACTATATAAGTTAATATCAGCTATTGCAGTGGGAATCAAACAACTTACGTGCTCTTCAAAGGAGCATTTCGGCCACTTATATAGTTTTGGACACTATACAACCTGGTCAAGAATCCAGATACAACTGAGTGCTGTCGTCAATACTTAAATCGAATTGTAATTTTACACCAGATTACTACTGTTTGCTTTATTGGTGTTAGGAAAAACAATTAAACCATATCTCAGGCGCTGTAGGATTTTTTGCGATGTCCTGATGGTGCTGGTTGTTTTAACTATTAACAATTAACTTGGTGTGGGCAAGAAATTTAAGAAAAAAGTTAAAATAACGAACCTACCTTGTTTTACTTTATGCTGGGTCTACGACCATAAGCGCAGGTGTAAATTACCTATTATTGATAGCGGAATTAAATAATGCATTACAACATGCAAACGCCCTTTGTAATAGTTGCTTATTTTTCATTTTTTGTCGGGATGCTATCGTTATTATCAAACTCAGGTACTACTAAACCTTCTGGCAAGAGTATCATTGCTTGATTTTTATCGTTTGTATCAAAAACACAAGAGCCATTTTCGATTTCGTGTGATGAAAACCAAAATTTATCTGGTATTATCAGTTTGTCACGATAACTGTATTTCAATAATTCTGCTATTTTGATACTAATTTTTTCAATTTCAACATGGGTGTCATCAATAAGCTTGTTAAGTTCTATTGATTTTTTACTACGGTAGAGTAATTCTTTTTGTGATTGCAAGGTTCTGCAATGTGCTTTCAATGCTGATATTCTTTTTGATAAGGATATCGCATATGTAATATTTGCCTTTACCTCTCGTGAAGGTATAATTAAGT
>CAZNDS010000253.1:1214-3925 GCA_964571865.1 uncultured Ignavibacteriaceae bacterium
ATGATATTAATTTTAAAGAAAGTTAAGGTACTACACCTATTTGGTGGTCATTGCACCTTAGCTTTATTGTAATATTGCATTTGATTATTATGTGAAGAAGTCTATATGGTCTTCTCTACCCAAAACTCTTTTACTGGGGTCAAGTGCAAATAATCTTATCGGGATTTTATAATTTAACAAATAGTCAGATACTAATTTGGTTAAAATCATGTCTGAATACTTAATAGATAAAATTTTCTGATTAGCATCATTTTTAGTTGTTAGACGATTGACTTCACCAAAACAAGCATCTGCTATGTGATGAGAAGTCGAATCGGATATTTTTTCCGGAGTATATACAATATCAATGTTTTCAATATACGAAACAAATTCGTCAGATTGAGGAGTAATAATGGTATTATAACTCGTAAAAGAAGATGGCACTATTGTTATTGTTAACAATAGAATACATAAGATAATTAGTTTTTTCATTGGTAAAAATTGTTAATTTATTAAAGTAGTATTACTGATATATTTTACCTTATTTTTTCTTGCTTTAGCTGGTGGCTCTTCAATTTCTTCAATATCTTTAATACTATTGATAAATCGATGAGCATCTGTATCACTCCAATTTGCTGAGCGAAAAACATTGTCTCTCAAGAAACGTACTGCTTCAAGGCGACCACCTGATTGTTTAATGTTAGCGATAACACTATTTTTAACAAGCCTAATCCATTCCTCTTCTTTTTTATCTTCACTCTCATAATCACCTTTTTCAAGGATTTTATAAGCGAAGTTTCTGAGGTCTGGTGGCATGGCATCAAAAACAGGTTTAAGCAAATTACTATTGGTTGAAGTACTTTCAATGATTTTTTCAATGGTTGATTCAATGATATTTTCATTATTTACGTCTTCAATGTAAAGTTCTTTTGGTGTTTTACCAATGATTTTTTGAAATTCAATAGTAAGTTGACTACTTGCTTCCATTAAGGCTTTGGGTGTAATACTGTAAGTCGGTGCTAACTCCAAAATAGTTTGAAAATTATGACCAACAGTATTTTTTACAGCACTTTTGAGCATGATGTCAATCAACAGATATATTTCTTTTGCTTGCATTTCAAGCATTATAGAATATTCTGGGTTTTGTTCTTTTTGTGCAAGTTTTTCTTTAAGAGAAGCAATTGCAATAAGGTCTTGAACACTCAAGTTAGTGTTCACTTCAAATTTGTTTAATCCTGACATGATAGTTTATTTTTCGTTTTCAAAATACTTTGATAGAATTTGATTTACTTCTTCTGCGTTTGCGGCAGTAGGAATAAATAATTTGTAAAATTCAAGCTCAATAATATGTTTTTTATTGGAAGCTTTGATGAAATTTTCGTCATTTTTACGCATGTTAATGAGTTTTTGAACATTAGCTCTTATCTCAATTGGGGACATTTTTGTAACGATGACATTCAGAGAGCGCAAAAAGTTTATTTCATCATAGATATCGTTCTTTTTATCATTATTGTGTGTATTATCATAAACAATAATCAAATTGCTTAGATAATTTCTGAAAAGACCTTTAATTTTATCGTCAGATAAGTCGGGTCTATCTTTACCACGAATATAACGGTCTAATTCACCAAGAAAAGTTTGTAAAGAATTGATATATTTTGATAATCTAACTTTTTCAAGAGGTTCAGATTGTATTTTCATTCGTTTTTTACGAAGTTTAAGTAAATGTTCATTAATTTTATGAACAATGGGATTATTAATTGTAGTGTTCATTTTATTCTTCTTTGAACATGAATTGTGTGTCATAAGGTACAAACAATGATGTTACACTAATCAAATTTCTATTCCATGGTTGTTTTTTATTATAGAAGAATTTGTCGTAAGTCCATCCACCTGAAACCCTTGTTATAATGGTTTTTATTAGAGGTATATTTATATCATTGAGTTTAGACTCAACAATTATTGATTCGTGTAATTTTAGTTTGTAAATAAGATTTTTATCCATTGTTAAAATCTGGATTAAAGGAAAATGCCCCCTTGTGGTAGGGGGCGTACCTGTTAAGCAGCAAGTCTAACTTGTGCAAAACTATTGGTTAAATAAATGTTGCCATTTATTTAGTCACTAATCTCTCGTTGTACCCATAATTAGTTGTCAAAAGCCAATCAGCCCCATGGGGTTGGGATTACAAATAATGAGATTAATTATTCAGTGAACTTTCATACTACGTAAGTAATATTCGCACTACACTTAAGTTGAGTGCACATGCCTGAAAATTATAAATAATTAAATTTGTAATCCCTGGTATTGTTAAAATTAACAGTACATACGCATTAAGTATGTACTTGTTAATTTTATAGTGGAGCTGGGGGGATTCGAACCCCCGTCCAAACTAACCTGCAATACAGGTCATCAAAATTAGTTTAAGATTTGTTTAAAAAGCAATTTTTTTTATAAAAGTGATAGGAATTTTTTTACCTCCTTCATAGATACATTTTTTAAACGGGAAAGATATATTCCGGATATTTTCAAATGGCCAAAAGTTACCTAAATAATCTTCAAAAAATATGTACGAATGTATTTTTTTTAAACCACATAACATTTTTGATTGCCATTTTTGGGAGTTTAAAATTATATTCTGATAATCAACAGATTTATTGGTTAGATTAGAATTATAATAACTTAATCTTTTAATCATAACATCTCTTTCTCCTTGAACAAGAAAGAAAGTAGA
>CAZNDS010000254.1:0-3922 GCA_964571865.1 uncultured Ignavibacteriaceae bacterium
ATATTGAAAATCTTATAGTTCTAGAAATTCTTTAAAAAAATACTTGACTTTTAGTATTTATCTGCTTAAATATGCGCCAGTTATATAAAGGAGCTAAAGTAGATGAAGAAGAAACTCCTACTATCTTTGATCATGTTGCAGGTTACATTAATCGTACTTGCACCAAACGCTTCAATGGCGCAAGAAGTAAGAACCTATACTCTTAAGGATATAGGATTTCAAAAAGACATTGTTCTTTATGGAATAACCCCATCGCATACTTTCTTTTTTCCAATACCACGTTCCGGGATAGATTTTTCAAACAGTTATTTCGAACTCCACTATTCTTTCTCGAGCATTCTATCAGAATATTCCAATATAAAAGTTTCCATAAATGATGTTCCAGTTTATACTTCATTTTATAAAACTGCTGTTACAAGTCCAGTCGTGCGGATTTCATTGGCAGGAGTTAAACAAGCTGATATCTTAGAATCCGAAAAACCTCTTTTAAAGATTGAAGTTGGCGGATATCTGAATATTACTGACGACAGATGCAGGGATTTAGCAACACAAGCTCTTTGGCTGGTGATAAAGCAAGATTCAAGATTGGCTTTATCGTTTCCTTCAGATGTTTCAAAAAATCTGATCGCGGATTTTTTCTCGAGCCGGATGGAAAAAAATTTAATATTAATTCCAAAGAATCTGGATCCGCAAATTGCTGGTGCCGCTACATGGGTAAATACAAGAATGCTGGAAGACGTCAAAACCTCAACTATCGAGTATGATTCTTTCGAAGAATTTAATATTAATAAGATCGGGACCTATTCGCACATAATTTGTGTGGGCAAAGTTGATAATTTAATGAGTTTACCCATTCCACTTGCAACAAACCGGGATGGTATTAAGGAATATTTTAAGCAGGAGCTTATACCCGATGACGGAGTGCTTCTCACAAAAACTTTCGGCGGGACGAAAGTGCTTTATGTTTCAGGAGAAACCCCAGTCGCAGTTCAGAAGGCTGCAGGGACGTTAGTTAATCCAAAACATTATGCAAAGTTATTGAGTAATTTTGCTGCCATTCGATATATTGAACCCTTTAAAATTAAATCTTTTAAAGACAATAAATATAAACTTACTCTTGATGAGCTGGGTTATGAAAAATTGCAAACCAAAGGGATTGGCAGTTTAAGGATTACAATGTATTTCTCCGAATTAGATTTAGCTAAATCAATTGATAATGTTGATTTTTATCTATACTCGAAATACACTCCGGTTAAGGAAACTTTTCCCAATGGTTTCCTAAATGTCTACCTAAACGATGTATTAGTTGAAAGCAAACGTCTCGATGCAAGCGGAACTTTTAACGGCTTGTATGTTTCACTTCCGAAATATTTATTTAAAAAAGTAAATACATGCGATCTCGAATTCAATTATTTCCCTGATGAAGGCGAGTGCCGAGACGATCTGACGCAGTTCGTAGGTGAAATATATTCATATTCCTATTTTGACATTACAACTGGAGTCGTCGAAAAGGTAAATAATTTCAGCAAATTTCCGAATTCGTTTTTACTGAATACATATATGGTGTTCCAATCAAATCCGCTGCCGCAGCATATTAAAGCAGCAGCGTCGGTGATAAGATCAATCCAAACTCTTTCAAGACAGACTCAATATTATCCGCCTTCAATGAGTTTTGCGGAAATGTTTAATACAATGGAGAATTCGAGTAACAATTATATCGTAGTTTCCTCAGATATTCGGTACAACAAAGAATCGTTCGAATACCTACCGCTGGATATGAACCAAAGGTTTAGGATTATCAGCAGCTCAACAAAGCAAGTTATGTTTGAATATTCCGATGATATGCCTATAGCCGTTATGCAATTGACAAGAACATTGACAAACAACGAAGTTCTTCTCTTATCGAGTTATGGTGATCAAGGGAAAACTTATTTAGTTCAACTCGCCGATCATTTCAGTCAAAGGATAAGTAACGTCGATGGCAATGTTGCTATATTGAGCGGAACGGATTATCCCTTATTCTTTAAAACAACAGAAGCAATTGATAAAATACTTTATACGCCAAAAGAAGGTGTACCTGTCAGAATATCCTGGGAAAAATATAAATATGTCTGGTTATTGATTGGTTGGATATTGATCATAGCGATCTCAATATTACTTTACTTCAGAAGCAGAAGAGGAGTTAGAATTGCGCGCTCATAAAAGTGTAATTTCAATATTAGCAATAATTGTACTGCTCTCATCGACGGGCAGTGCAAGCGTCTGGCAGCAAAAAGCCGGCAAATATTTTCTTTCCGGTGTGCAAACTTTTTATTCGTCAGAAACAATATTTAACAGCAATGGAGACAGATTCTTTTTACCGCAAGGTGGAATCTTTACCAAGTATGAAACCAATCTATATTATGAATTCGGATTAGAAGACAATATTATGTTCCTATCGAATTTCTTCTTTTATGGATTAAGTTACCGCGACAGCATTGATTTAATTACTAATGGCGGTTTTGGCGATCAGGAAGTTGGTCTTCAGTTTCAGCTTACAAGAGATGCACCAAGTGCAGCTTTACAATTTTTAATCTCATTTCCATTGTACAGCAATCCTGGCGATCCACCTCTTGGAAATAGTCAAGTAGACCTTCAAGTAGGAACCCTTGTGGGTTCTCCATTTGGATTTACAGGGACACAAGGTTTCTGGGAATTATTTTTTGCAATTAGGAAAAGATTCGAAGCCCCTTCAGATCAACTTCGCGGAGGACTTACAATCGGGTTAAATATTTCACCCAGAGTGTCGATACTATTAGCAAGTAACATGATTCTTGGTCTTGGAAATCATGACAATGTTGGTACTACATTAAGGCCTAGTCAAATTTTCGAAAGGAATTTAGACTTTTCGCTTCTTAAAGTAGAACCAGCACTAATTTATAAGTTCAACAAACATTTATCAGGATATGTCGGATTCAGCGTGGACGCCTTTGGACGAGAAGTTGGTGCCGGAAGAGCTTTTAAGCTCGGAATCTGGTACCAGTCATAATCAAGCTTTTCAAAGTGCTCTGCTAAAACATAGAGTATTTTCAAAAGCTCAGATAGAAGCTATTGAAGAACTTGGGAAAAAGGAAAATTTATATTTTCCAAAAGTTCTTCTATTTTATGGGTATATCTCCCGTACGGATTATGAAACAATAATTCGGCGGGAAATCCCCGTTCATAAAATTGATCTCCTTAAGCAGGATATCGATTACGAGCTTCTTGCAACCTTCGATCAAACCTACCTCAATGATAAACTTGTTGTGCCAGTCAGGAGAGATGCAAATTCGCTCTTACTTGCCATGGTCAATCCACTGGATGAGGAAGTGATCAACACAATTTATAATAAAATTAAAATGCCATTGAAAATTTATTACGCTACGGATGTCGACATTCAATGGGTTTTAAACAAAGCATTTGGTCAGGAATTAGCAAGTAGTGCTGTTTATAGTTTATTCACTGAGGATGAGCGAAGTTCGGCGATTGAAACATTTACGCTGCCTCAGACCCTGAGTATAGCATTACTTGGGACGTTGTTAGTGATCGGTCTCGCAGTTGAGCCGAGAACAACCACGATTATATTCATGGCATTAGTCAATTTGCTTTACTTATTCTCAATTGGATTTAAGTTTGTCCTTACTCTTGCCGGGGCACGATTTGAAATGTACGAAAGCGTAACTCAAGCAGAAGTGAAGGAATTGGAAGATAAGGACCTTCCACCATACAGTATTCTTCTACCGGTTTATAAAGAACCAGAAGTTATCGAGACATTAATAGCCGGACTCAATAAACTCGATTATCCGAAAGATAAACTAGATATTAAAATACTTCTTGAAGAAGAAGATTTTCCAACTATCGATAAGATTCGAAACCTAAACATTCCATCGCATTTCGAATGTAA
>CAZNDS010000255.1:0-3908 GCA_964571865.1 uncultured Ignavibacteriaceae bacterium
TTAAGCAAAAGACTAAACTTTTTTTTACTTCCTTAAAAAGTGCGGAAAACAGGAAGACTGTCTCTTAATACCAAAAATGAAATTGTAAAACGAATGCGTCATTTTTCACAGCAGCCGGCTTCTCCATGTTAATTCTGTATTGGGGACGAAATTCTACAAAGCTGTATGGATGAAATTCAAATCCAAAAATTAAATGAGAAAAATTCAACTCAGATCTATCAGTAAATGGAACAAAACGATCATATCGGATTACAGCATCTAAACCTTTAACTAATTTCTGACTCATCTCTATCATTAATGCATTTGCATTCTTCTCTCTTGCCAAATAGTTTTTCATCACATCATATTCTGCAAGTATTGTGAAATCTTTAATTGCAAATCCGAAAAATCCAGAGAATATTTTCACTTCAAGCGAATCACGATAGGCACCGAATGAACCCCCGGCTAAGAGATTTATAGGTCCAATTTGAGGAGTCAGTTCGAATCGTGCAGTATAAGTTGGGTCGGTTAAAAATGGAAAATTACTCTGTCCAGCGCTAAGTGTTAAAAATGTGAAATCAGATAAATAAATTCCTACCTCAATACCGGTCTCTATATAAAAAGGGTTGTATATTAATCCTTGACGCGTTCCAGCTGTAAATAGTAAATTGAAATCGCCTCCACGAGTATATGCCGTATGATCATCGAGTCGGATTCCGAAAGCTGGAGAGAATGAACCAACTTTGAAATAACTTTCATTCGGCAATATCTTTAATACGCCATATCCTTCCCAAATTCTTTGAATGAAATCATACTTCCCGATTAAATTAATTTCCTCGCTAAGGTTTATGTTTGTGTAAAATGCACCTGACATTTTATGGAAATCAGATTTTTTTAATTTCTGTGAATATAAAAACTGAGTTCTTAAATCAAATCCGAGGGAAATATTTTCATTTAAATTTGGACTCATCTCAAAATCGCGTGGAGAAAAAACAGCAAGTTTCCTTCCATAAGTCCAACCCTCTTCATTGCGAATGATTCCGCCAGACGGATTCGTATGACAGTCAATGCATTGAAATCCAGTTTTAAGCGCATATCGAGGTAAGGACATGGTTTGGTTAATGGATAAAAGTGTGAATGTAATAATGAGGTAATGAGTTAATTTCATATTTTTCTCTGAATTTGTATATCTGTAACAGATAATTGGGGAAATAAGTTTCACTCAAACATTTGAAACTAATCTATTATATTCACCGAAAAAAATTGGAGAAATAAAAAAATGTTTATTCATTCGGTTCTTTTAGTAATACATGTGTTGTCGGCAGTAATATGGCTGGGATTTTTTCCGGTTGAAATATTTTTGAGAAAAAATATTTTACAAAAGCTGACAAAAAATAAATCCAGCGACCCAGATGAGTGCAGCAATGAAATGATTTCAAACTACTTGAACTTAAGCAGTCTCACCGGGAAAATTGGTCTAATAGGAATTCTATTCACTGGTGTGACCTTGACAATTTATCTGCCTTATTATTCATTATTCGATTTTTCAGATAATCATTGGCTTGCTGCAAAACAGGTCGTGATGGTTGTCATAATTTTATTAGTTGGTTTTGTATTTATGAAGCGATCAAAGGAATTGAGAATGGAGCTTACTCAAAATTCAAGCAAAACTGAAAATTTGAGTGAACGAAAAAATGAACTTGTTCGAAAGCTTGGCGGTGTGTCAACAATAATAAATATTCTCGTACTGTTAAATTTCTTATTTGCAATAACGAAACGATTTTTAGGGGTATAAAAACGAGTCATGTTAGGTAACGAAACTCATCCTCCAGCTGAGGTTGACCAAAAAGTTCTTAGAGCAGTTTTGTGTTTTGGTGTTTTTGTGGCTCTTGTGTTGAATTTGACTCTTAATCGAAATTTTTCTTTGCCACTAAGGCACGATCCGTTGGCTCCGTTAGCTAACGGACGGACACGAAGAATCACAAAGATTAATTACTTTTTGGACAATTTAGGGTGAGTTATTGTTCTAAAAATAGAGTTGTCTATCACTGCCAATTAAATCTTCAAACATTAAAGTCAGAAAGTTTTATTTGATACTAATACTATGCGTTCGACATGATTCTTTTTTACACCCCAAACGATTTTTTACATATGGTTAAGGGTTGAAAAAACATTGAGCCCGAGCAGGCACTTCGGGCTCAAATGAATAAGAGAGTAGAGAGCTGAGGTAGGATGCTCTAACATTATTCCACTCAATTTTCAAAAAGCGGATTGTAATTAAAACTGTTTTAAGGAATAACAATTAATAAAATCATCAGAGCAATCAATAAAACAGTATAAAGTGCGAGTTCTTTTAGTTCTTGTTTTTTTTCCATCATTATTTTCCAAGTTTTTAATGAACCAGTAGAATCTATATCACGGTAGGAAAATAAATATTTAGAATTGAAAAAAAAGTCAGTAAAAGATTATTTTATTATAGGGTTTCCCCTATAATGGAAATGGCGAAATCTCATAAAAAACGAACTTATTCAGCTAAAATGACATCTTTCGATGGTCTTCAAACCTGCAGTACCGTGATTTAGTCTAGTCACATTAGCAAGCTATTTCTCAAGAATATATACTAATTTTTTTCTCGAGACAGTAGCGAGTAAGGTCGGCGTTTGTTTTCATTTTCATTTTTTTCAATACATTATCTCGATGACTAGTAATTGTTTTGGCGCTTAAACCTAATAGGACTGCAATTTCTTTAATACGTTTGCCAGCGGCAAGGAAGCACAGAATTTCAAATTCACGATCACTTAATAATTCATGCAGCAGATCGGAATCCTTCGTCTTAAAACTAGCAGCTATTTTTTCATTCATTAGGGGACTTAAGAATTTTTTTCCAGAATATGCATTTCGAATTGCATTAAGTAATTGGTCGGGGGGAGTTCGTTTGTTTAAATAACCTGAAGCACCTGCTTTCAATACTCGCACTTCATACTGATCCTCTGGGTGCATACTAAATACAAGAATCGGCAGGTCAGGAAATTCAATTTTAATTTGTTTTATTACTTCTAATCCACCCCTGCCTGGCATACCAAGATCGAGCAACAGCACATCGACCTTTGTTGCGCGGATTTTTTGTAAAACTTCAAGTGATGAATCTGCCTCACCAACAACTTTTAGACCTGAAGTCTGATCAATTATTCTGATCAAACCTTCGCGAACTACGACGTGATCGTCTGCAACAAGAATTTTAATCAATGGTTTCCTCCTCTACAATTTTTAATGGAATTTTTAGCGTTACTGTTGTTCCTTTTCCTTTGAATGAACTTACATCGACTGTTCCGTTGAACACCTTAGCCCGTTCTT
The DNA here is from genome assembly GCA_964571865.1 of uncultured Ignavibacteriaceae bacterium. Lineage (GTDB taxonomy): Bacteria > Bacteroidota > Ignavibacteria > Ch128b > Ch128b > JAHJVF01. The sequence continues at coordinate 3,334 of CAZNDS010000255.1, forward strand.
GCATCCCAATTATTCCGAAAGATCTTGTATCGCTTATTCTTTCCTGTGAGATTCCTATTCCGTCGTCATGGACTTTTAAATATAAATTTCCAAATACTTTATTAAGTGAGATTGATACGTTCTTGGCATGTGAATGGCGCGAAATATTAGTTAATGTTTCCTGAAAAATCCTAAAGACTGTTGTAGATAGTAATTGATCGAATTCAACCGTTCGCAATTGCAAATTAACCTCACACAAAATGCCGGTTCGTTTCTGAAATTCGTCAATTTGCCATTCGATCGCCGGAATTAATCCAAGATCATCAAGTAATGCAGGGCGGAGCTCAGTGGAAATTCTCTGGACGGTTTCAATAGTTGAGTTTATCAAGTTCGACATTTCTTTAATTCGTTCTTTTAACTTTCTCGGTTTATTTGAAACCATCCCTTCCAGCCAAGAAAGATCTAGATGGAAAGCGGTTAAAAATTGCCCTAATTCATCATGAATTTCTCTGGCTATTGATGTCCTTTCTTCTTCCCTAATCGTCTGTAAATGGGCAGAAAGATTTTTAAGCTCCTCATGCGATTTCCTGATTTGC
>CAZNDS010000256.1:0-270 GCA_964571865.1 uncultured Ignavibacteriaceae bacterium
CAAATGCTCTTGCTATGTTCATTCGAAGTTCTAAGTTGTTATATAACTGCAATTGACTCTGAAGTATGTTTCCGGAAATAGATTTTCGGGGCGGGAAGAAACTTCCTGCATAGCTGCCGTTTATGTTGAACACGTGCAGAGGTATTTGGTAACGGGATAAGAAATATAAAAAACGGGAATTGAAATGGAGGGTGCCATAAGAGAAAATCGAATCTATGTTTTCAATCGGAATATACTTCTTATCCCCGGAAGGAATTATAATATCTTCGC
>CAZNDS010000256.1:280-3908 GCA_964571865.1 uncultured Ignavibacteriaceae bacterium
TAAAAAGAGCTCATCGCCGACAAGGATTTCATCATCTTCTACATCTGACGATATAGTTTCCACTAGAAGTGTACTCTCTTTTCTTTTTAGCCTAGAATTTGAAAATACATATAATAACTGTTTCATTGATTCATCCTCACTTTATTGCATTGCTGAATTATCATCGCTAAAAAAGGAACTGACCAAAAATCCCTTTCTGCTGAATAATTAATAATGAATAATTAATAATTAATAATTAATAATTAATAATTAATAATTAAGGTCTCAATCATATTACCTGTCCCGATTCATCAGCATTCATAGCTATTCGGGATAGTTCGATTCATTTAAAGTTTACATTATAATTGAATGAAGCGTCGAAATCGTTTACAGTAAAGAAGAGCGAGTCTAAATCGACCGGTAAATTGTAAAGGATATCTCTGCTTCCTTCCAAATAAATGTAATCAGTTATTGAACTTAGATTCACGCTGTGATTAAGTAAAAACATATCTATTGAAATAATTGTTAAAATCATTCGGAAGCAAAATAGAAAGCCTCGAGGTAATTGGGAAGTCGAGAAACGTTTTGGAAATGTTTCTGTCGATATAGTAAGTTTTTAGTAGAGAGACTTTATACTACAATTAACTTAAACCGGTTCTTCGGAGCAGGAATAAAGTACTTCGAATCGGAATAAACTCTTTCGACATCTATAATGAATTGCGAAGCGATGTCTGCATCTTTAATAAGTTCGCTTACTTTAGAATTGATCTTAGAACGCTTAGATCTGAAATCACCCGCATCAAGCCCCTTTTGCTGCCACTTTTTAAATATCTTCTCATTCATATGATAATTAGGAAAGAATTCGTGGAAATATTCCAGCAGTTTTTGGGAAGTTTTGATGGATATTATGTCGTGAATGGAGATTTTGTTAACTCTTTGCTGCTTTTGCTCAACAAAAAAGTAATAGAGTATGAACTCAACCGGCTCAAGTGATATTGAATCGTGATGGTATGAGATTTCCCTTTTTTCGCTGTCTAAAACCAATTTGTTCTGCTCGCTGAAGAATTTGAGTTGCTTTTGCGTATAGCCAACGATCTGATCGAATTTTTGATTGAAAAGTTTATCCCCTTTTATCTCGTGTGATAGAAGCGAGCGTAGTTTAACAAAAGGTATGTCGGCGAGCTCAAGGTCATTTATTTCTTTTTTATTTGTGGGATAAAATCCTTTGAATTCGTGTTCTTCACGCGTCAACACATGAACTAGTCTATCATTTTCTCTTGCAAAAATGGATACTACGTTCGCAAGATGAACACTCATGGATTTTCTGCCCCCAGTTATGGCACAGTATAATACATTGTTGGGGTGCTGTGTTTTTTCTCTAATAAATTCACAAACTTTGTTTGGAAAAAGGATATTATCTTTATCCGAACGAATGTCGTTCAGCTCGATTGATTCTTCCTTAGCTCCAATGATGTGTGTATCGTTATTCTCAAATTTGGGTTTATTAAGTTTATAACTGCTGCATAAATTTGCGATCTCGGTCTTTAAAGGGATTTTCGGAGTATGAGGGAGTTTATCTTTTCCTAAAATTACTTCCCTTCCAAGTTTAGTGGTGATTACGTAGACTTCATCAATTTGAATTTTTTCTTTTACGGCCAAACAAAAGAGTGTTTCTGTAACAATTTGGGGAGTTAAACCAGTTACGCAAATTAATATGTTATTGGTTTTCATATCAATTTTGAGAACGGAAGTATTGATTATGTGTCTGGTGTTTGGGCTTTTTATATTTTTCTACAATCGAAATTATGAACAGTCCAATTCCGAAAACTAATATGCCAACAATGATTAGATGCATGTTCTTCGATATTATCAACAAGAGAGAGATCGATGTAAGAACGAAATAACTTATTGATTTGTGAAGTTTTAGAAATATGCAGAAGTATAGCACTGCTAGAATGACGGCTGTTATGAATATTGAACCAACAATTAAAAACATTATTTCTCCAGGATTAATTAGCTAATATGTATTTGCGGAATGAGACAAAATTAAATTCAGACAGCTTCATTCCGTTTTCTTCAATGGTATTCCGATCTGTGGTCGCAGCGACGCAAGTTATATTGTGTTTTAGTAATAGCGAGACTAAGGCAAATGAGAAAGTCATTTCACCCATGATATGCACTGCGTTACTCTCAGTCTTATGATTAGACAATAGCTTATTACACGTTCTGAAATACTCCTCTGCTAAATCAAGTATGTATTGTTCATCAGCTTGTGGTGGAATTTTAGGGAATTTTAAATCCATTACACTATTAAAAGTTTTCTTCGCCTCCGTAATTTGCAGTTCGGACCAGTATTTAGTTGGATGATTTGAGAGATTTATGAGCATGGACTATCTTTATTGCATTGTTACAAATTTCTGTTACTTTTGTTATTAAATTAGCTGCGTCAGAAGTGCTCTTGCGCATACCTGCATGATTTATATCATTTCGGACATCAGTGATTTTACACCATAATTCAGCTATATCTTTATTGGTAGAATCTATTTTTTCCCGGCGCTTTAAAAAGTCTGACCATTGATTCAATTTTTTTTCACCCTTGCTTCTCTTATGGAAATCTTTAATCGGCAAAAGATTATTTTCTTTACAAATTAACGAAACTAACATTTCCCTCGTCAAAGTGATTGCTTGAACATATTGCTCAGTTTCTAAATAAAATTTGATCATCTCACATTGCATTCTAAATCCAGCAGGGCTGAAAATATCTTTATCAGAAATCGTTAAGGAAGAGAAACTTTCCGGTATACTTTCCAATAAATATTGAAGCGGTTTAACTTCAGGATACCTTTCAATATCTTTTTTAACAGCGTAAAGTTTTCGCGGTAGTTCGTGACTATAATCAGAAACATGTTCCGGACGAATTAATGAAAGAGATTGTGTAATATTATTTACTAGATCGCCAAAATTTTTCAGTCCAAGAGCTTCTTGGTTAATGGCAAATAGTTTTTTATGCAAATCACGCAAAATATCCTTCAATTCCTTAGAATTGCCTTGTTTCAAAAATGAACTCGTCGCATTTGACCAATCAATAATATTTAGGAAGTTAGTTATATCAAAAATAGGGGCTTTCCCATTATAAAAGTCTTTAGCTTCAAAGGCCCCATAAATTATTCTTTCAATAATGATATTCTTTACATTGCGTAAAAAGACGATTATCGATAAGGATAACATAGGAATAGAACGGAATCCATGAGTAACATCGACAATAAGTTTTTCATTTGGGGGAATTGATCGGCAAACTATTTCGAATATTTTCCAAAGTTCGTTCTCGTTTTTACCATCAGGTATTTTCACTTTTTCATAATTGCAGCATCTTTCTAATTCATTAGCAAATTGCTCCTCTGCCCCATCAGTCATAAAAATAAACATCTTTGAAGGATTGAAAATGTTCTGAATGGCTTCAGCAAAAAATTTGGAGCGATATTCCTTATTTTCGTTAGGAACGAAATAAGTTACTTCTTGATATTTACCAGTACCTAGAAATGTGATTGCATTCATAGATAATATCCCTTCTATATTAAAAATGTAATGGTTGTCATTTAACCCAGATTTGTCATTAGAAAATGAGTGAGTTTTAGCAGTTTATTACTAT
>CAZNDS010000257.1:0-229 GCA_964571865.1 uncultured Ignavibacteriaceae bacterium
GCATGCTCTTTGAGAGTCGAGGGAGATTTATCTTAACTCCGCCTAATTTTGCCGATTCATATGCTTTTTCAATAACCAACGTTGTAATTAAAGCTTCATTTAATAGGGATATCTGTCGATTTGGAGATCCAACTACATCTAGAAAATCATGAATTACATCTACAAACCAAGTTTTATGAGTAGGATTATTAAATTCTGAAGAAATTATTTTTCTTACTAGTTTGCCATT
>CAZNDS010000257.1:239-3889 GCA_964571865.1 uncultured Ignavibacteriaceae bacterium
ATGAAATTTTATCATTTTCAACAGTTACCATTCCTTTTGTACCGCTGACAGAGTAATAACTATACCGGAAACTCGCTGACCATGACAGATCAATTGTGAAATAACTATTATCTTTAAAATGTAAGGTAAGTAGAGCAGTATCTTCATTTTCTATGTAGCCATTTTTTCGTAAATTACCGATTAAACAAGATACAGCTATGGGAGCATCACCTGTTAAATTAGTGGCTATATAGACGCTGTGGGTACCATGATCGCGCAATATCCCTCCGCTTGAAATATGTTGAATCCGCCTCCAATGTGGGTTCCATTCAGGCACACCAACCGCGTGCCCGCATCTTAGGGTTCGGAAATGACCAGTAATAATTTGTCCAAAATTTTTTGAACAGACATGGATATAAATCTGTTTTAATATAGGAGCGAATTTATAGCTGTGGCATGGGTATAAAACCTTTTTTGTTCGTTGAACTAATGACAGAAGACCCTTGTAATCTTTTGTAGAACAAAGAAAGGGTTTCTCGCAGAGAACATGGCAACCGTTTTTAAGTCCAGCGTGAATGTAATCCAGATGAGTATGTGGTGGAGAACAGATATCAATGAAATCTACCTTCTCTGTCGAGAACAAAGAATTAATTGTTTCGTAAACATGTAAATTTCTATTTATTTCTTTGGCTTTTCTGCGACGGGCTGGAATCGGATCTACAACGGCAATTATAGAAACTCCTGCGACTTTTTGATAAGCTGCGAAATGCCCATTTGCAATTGTACCAAAGCCAATTAGCGCACCTTTCATAGTAATACTTTTTAATATTTTTGGAATAAACAGTGTAATAATATAATACACCATTCTTATTTTTAATGCAATCTAAAATAAATTTAGCACGAATACTTAAAGACGGAGTAAATCCCACCTTGAGGATACTCGATCAAGATAAATTGAATATAGAACTGGTAGATATTATAGCCGGTAATTATAAGAATAATGAATCTTTTCTGTCAGATCTGCACAACATAGAATATCTTGCTCAAAATTATGATTACCGATTAATTGCTGTGTATTTATGGACATTAAAAAATGATCAGAAACAATTATTTCGGATATTCAAACAGATGTTCGCAACGAATAAACCTAATCTCATGGGCCAATGTCTTTATCAGCTTGCATATCAACGATTTAGGAGTGGACGGAACAAAAATAAAACTTTTAAACTGTTTTTTACTAAAACGATTGATGAAATATTTATCTTTAAAAAGAAAGGTGTGTTAGTTTATTTTTATGACAACACTTATAAAAGAGATTTAATAACCCTTCTTGATAACCTTGGTGGTTCTTTAGATGAATTTATCAAACAACAATTTGATATCCCTGGAAGAAATACACTAATTAGACAAGGTATAGTGAAGAGTTGGAACATGCCAAACGGTACTTCTGTCATTAGTAAACGTCAAAATCTAAATAAGTTAGATAAATTTCGACAAGAGCAATTCAACTATCGTGCCATTGTTGACGATGTATCAAAATTTAGTTTTTTTCTTGATGATCCAGTGGAGCATACTAAAAAAATACATATTCAGATTGCCTGCCCTTTTGTCTTAATAAACGATGGTTATTTCCAGAAGAACACTCTCGGCGAGGACCGGTACGCTCTTTTTAAAAAAATGCCAGGCGAAAGCTTAGAAGAGATTCTGTATAGGGAGAAGAATAAAGTAATAAGAACTAAATATCTTCTACATTATCGTTTAATTTTAGAAGAATTATATAATCGGGGTATATTATGGGGTGATATGAGCCCTCGAAACATTCTAGTTTATCAACAAAAGAACAAAGCTAAATATACTTTAATCGATTTTGAAAAAACAACCGTTACTAATAAACCTATCTCAAAAGCCAAACGTATTGAACACTGTCGAGGTCAAATGTTTGTAGAAGAACTTTGTGTAATTTGTCCAATAGATGAAATAAATAGGGTTTTTAAAAAGTACTTTAATCCTTCAAAATGGAACACAAAATCTACGAAAAGCTTAACGTTTAATCCTCGGGTAGATATGGTTAATCTTCTACGCGGACGTGACATAACGAATATTAACCTAGGAGAATATAACGCGCTTGATAAAAAAATAATTGAAATCCGCAAGCCCTTTTGGGATTTCAAAGTAAAGCAATTTCATTTTCCTGGAACAATCGGGTTTAAGGTTGAACATTATTTAAGTTGCGTCGGCGATGAAAATGCTCTTGATTATGAACGTAAAATAACAGAAATCCTACTTCTTGCTAAAGAGCAAAATTGCTTTAATCGAGTAGTTGATTTACTACTAAATAAAGCAGGTAATTTAGAAAGGACGCTGGTTAAGTTAGAGTTTTTAGCAACCATTGAAAGAGGTTTTGCGGATAGGCTTCCCAAGCCCTATCATGAAGTTAAAACGCTTAAAGAGAGCATAGACATCCTTTATAAACATCGTAATTTAGTATGTAGATATGTTTGAAGAAATTATTCAAAAATATATCCATCCGGTAATAGATATGGCTATAAGAATTGGCCCTTGTTCTTTCCGTTTATTAAGCAATGTCAATAATTTTATCGCGCTTAAGTATTTTAGCCTTCATTCTCAAAAAAAATATGCTAATGATGAAGTAGATTATGAATTGTATTGCATCTCGCTTAAGAAATGTGGTTTGTCGAAAGAGAAGCTAATTAGCTTTATTGATAAGTCTTATCGTAGTAATCAGTTTGTAAAAGGTTATTATGTAACCGATCATTTTGGAGATTCTGTGTATCTTGTGTCGCAAGGATCGTCTTATTTTGTGTTTGGAGAAAAACTCGAACGAGTTGTATGGCCGTATTTCGTAAAATATTTCCTTTTGTTGTACTTAATAAAAAAAGAGGCTTTATTTTTGAAAGCCTCTGCTTTTTCCGTTAATTCACAGGCTACATTATTGTTAGGTAGAGGAAGTTCTGGGAAGACTATTTTTCTTAGCGCTATGTGCTTAAATGGTGCAGATTTTATTAGTAATTCTCATACAATTATTGAAAAACAACATGTATATGGCGTCGCAAGTGCGATGAGAATCCGTCCAGAACTTTGGTGCGTAAATCTCTTTACCAAAAATAAAGCATATCCTGGTATTGTACCAGGAGAAATCATTGTTGACCCATACAGTGCATTTAAGGTGAATATGAACACAACCCCTATTGTTAAAAATATATGCGTGCTTAATTTTGAAAAACCGAACTTTCATAAAATAGAAAAGATTTCTCACCAAAAAACCTACGATTATGCAGAACAGTTTTCCTTGGGAATTAATGTTTATCGGTTAGAAGAGGATTTACTTGATTTTCATAAAAATAATATTCACTTGTTTTCAAAAAAATACAATGCGATGAAGAAAAAATTGTTTGAATTAGTGCAACAAAGCAGTTGTTACTATATTAGTAGCGATGTACTTAATCCAAAGTATCGCGATGAAATTTTTTCGTTATTAACGAAAGGTTAAAATTATATTATATAAAAGACCAAATATGAGAATAGGTAAAATACTTTCTATTAAAGATTTACCATCGATGCGTCAATTTTTAAAAAACAAAACTATTGTGTTAGCGACTGGCTGTTTTGATATTCTTCACGTTGGTCACTTATATTTTCTGAAGCAAGCA
>CAZNDS010000258.1:0-256 GCA_964571865.1 uncultured Ignavibacteriaceae bacterium
GTTCTCTATACTTCGTAATGAAGTAATCAAGCAATCATCAATTTTCCTTGATCCATGATTGCAGCACCGTCAACAAATACATTTGGTTTCTTCACCAAGCCATCAAGGTGACTTGAAACAGTAATGTTCCCCCCCATCGAAACATTATTACCGAAGGCAATGTGAATTGTCCCCATTACTTTTTCGTCTTCGAGAATTTGTCCGATGATCTTTGCTTTATAATTCGTCCCAATTCCGAATTCTGCGACAGCACGTG
>CAZNDS010000258.1:268-3868 GCA_964571865.1 uncultured Ignavibacteriaceae bacterium
AGTTTGACAAGCTTCTTTGCTTCAGTTGCACCGGAAATTTTTTCTGCATAACCATCAATGATTTCAATTGTAATCGGCTTTTTCAATAAACCGATTCCTGCCATCGAGCCATCAATTACAACTTTTCCATTGCTCTTCCCTTCCCACGGTGCGAGATATACTTCTCCGGAAGGGAGATTTCCGCTGTCGCCTTTGTTTTTCAAAACTCCTGTACTTGGAATGACTTTTCTGCCTTTCATCGGCATGATTATGTCTGTTCCGAGTTTGCTTGTGACTCGTATCTCCGATGCATCTTTCAAAATTTCAGTCAGCAGTTTTGTCAACTTTACGATTCGATCATAATCAGCGTCTAAACATCTGACCATTGTTTGTTTTGAAATTCCAGGCATAGTTCCAACTCTTACACCAAGTTTCACTGCTTCGCGACGTGCATTTGTGTGTGTAAGAGATTTTGCAGTCGGACAAATCACAACATCAAATTGCTTCATCATTTCAGCAATTGGAGGCGGCGGTTCTTGTCCATTTATTTCGCGGGATTTCATTTCGACGTATACCGCTTCGCCGCACAATTCTTTCCCAACATCGAACAAAGCTGTTCCAATTTCTTTCTTAACTTCATCTGAGATTATAAGAAGCGTTTCTTCTTTCTTTAGCCCCATGCAGTCTGCCAGAGCAATTTTTGATGAGTTTAATAATTTCTTATCCATGTTATCCTCGCTTTGATTATTTCATTTTTTTATTTTCAAGTCCGTGACCTTGCGGACTCAGTTCTGTTCTCCTCAACATATACGCAAAGAAAAGTCCGAAGAATCCAAGAGTTGAGAATATCCACAATCCAAGATTATATCCATCAGGATTTGTGGCACTTGCGCCCGCAAAGTCATTTGCAGAGCCAATTAGCCAATTCATTCCTGCAAGTCCGATTTGTTGAATGAGTGTCATCAATGCGTATGCAGTTCCTAAACGATTTTCTTTTACGATGTATGCAACAGAGGGCCACATTACTGCCGGGATCAATGAGAATGCGATTCCCATCATCGCAATGGGTATATATAATGTTAAATCTGTGTATGCCATCATCAAATAAACTGGAAGAAGCATAAGTGAACCGAATGTCATCAACAATGCACGTTTCCCTACTCTGTCAGCAAGTAACCCGAACAAAGGAGTCGCAATCATCGCAGAGAACGGAAGTATAGAATTTAAAAAGCCACCCATTTCGCGGGTAGTTCCATGCGCTTCAATAAAGAATTTTATTGCAAAGCTTCTGAAAGGAAATATTGCAGAATAAAATGTTATACAAAGCGCTACAATAAACCAGAAGGACTTATTAAACTTGAAGATGTTTTTGAAATCGAGCTTATCTACTTCTCCCTTTTCACCAAGGAGATATTTTTTTTCTGCGGTACCTTCAAGAAAAAAATATCCAACAGCTCCGATAACGCAAGTGATGGAAATCACAATTGCAAGGAACAAAGGATCCTGCCAATTTGAATACGAACCGGATGCCCAGGTTGGTGAATTGTCTGCTGCGAATGAACCTAATCGCGCAATCGTTAAATTCAACCCGAAGGCAAAACTTAATTCTTTAGCTTTGAACCACTTTGCAAGTGCAGTGGTTACGGCAACTATCAAAGGTTCTGCACCCAATCCAAGGATTAATCTGCCAGCGATCATGATCGAGAAATCCGACGAAACTGCAGTGATCACGGCTGCAATAAAACATAAAATCCCAAAAATGAGAGTTGAAAGTTTAGTTCCAAACCTATCTATAATATAGCCGCCGATCAGGAGAATGACGATTGCAGCAATACTGTAACTTGTATACAGCAATCCAATATTCTCATCAGAAAAGCTTAATTGCGATTTTAATAAATCTGCAATCGGAGCTATGCTGTCGTAAACGTAATAATTGCCGAACATTGCAAGACTTATAAAAACAAGAACTGCCCATCGGTAAATAGTCGGAGGTGAGGTTTTAACTTCCATTATTTTGTGAACCTTTCAGGAAATGAATGAAAGAATAATTGCTGCCGCAATCAAATCTGCGGCAGCAAGAATTAAATTTATTTTGCGGGTATGTTTTCAAGAACTTTGGATAACAAAGTATAAAACGGTTCCACAGTCGATATCTTCAATTTTTCGTCCGGTGAATGTACATCATTCATGGTAGGACCGAAAGAAATCATGTCAAGTCCCGGATATTTTTCGCCAAGGATTCCGCACTCCAATCCGGCATGAATTGCTTTGATCTCAGCATCGGTTCCATACAGTTCTTTATATGAGCTTTTAAATATTTTTAAGATTTCTGAATCTACATTTGGTTTCCAGCCGGGATATCCTTCTCCCATCTTCACTTCAGCACCTGCCAACTCGAAAACTGAAGAAACAACATCGGCAATATCTTCAATCTCGGTTTGTACGGAACTTCTTTGGCTTGTAACAATTTTAACTTCATTGTTTTCAGTTAGTACAACTGCAAGATTTGTAGATGTCTCAACCAAACCAGGAATGTCTGCACTCATCTTAATCACACCGTGAGGAACGGAATGAAGTGCATTTAAAATATTCATCTGTGTTTTGAGATCCATTACAGAATCAACATTTGAAACCGGTTCTGCGGAAACTTTTAGGTTCGGCTCGATTGTCGAGTTCTCTGCTTTCACAATCGAATTAAATTCATCGACAAATTTCAAAAAATTATCTTTGGTCTTATTTTCGATCGAAACGATTGCGAATGCTTCTCTTGGAATCGCATTGTGCTTGTTCCCCCCTTCAACTTTAGATAATCTTAAATTGAATTTTTTCGAAGCTTGCCTGAGGAGACGAGTAATTATCTTTATTGCATTACCTCGTCCAGTGTGAATTTCTAAGCCGGAGTGCCCGCCTTGAAGTCCGGCAACTTTAACTTCAAAACAAGCAGAGTCTGCTGGGAGATTTTCTTTTTTAAAGGTGAATTTCGGCTGAGTATTCTTGCCGCCTGAACAACCAATAAAGAATGCACCAAGTTCTTCAGAGTCCAAATTGATTAGGATTTCTCCTTTTAACAAACCGGTTCCAAGACTCGATGCACCGGTTAAACCTGTCTCTTCATCAAGTGTGAATAAACATTCAATCGGACCGTGATTCAAAGTGGGGTCTTCTAAAACTGCCAGAGCTGCGGCGACACCTATTCCATTATCAGCACCGAGTGTTGTTCCTTTTGCTTTCACCCAATCGCCATCGATGTAAGGTTTGATCCCTTCATTATCGAAATCATGTTCCACATCTCTATTTTTTTCACAAACCATATCAAGATGACCTTGAAGGATAACTGTTTTCAAATTTTCTTTTCCTGGTGAGGCAGGTTTCTTTATAATTACATTTCCGAAGGAATCTTTAATCACTTCTAAATTTTTAGACTTCGCAAAGCCGACTACATATTCAACGGCCTTCTCTTCTTTCTTTGATGGTCGCGGGCAATTACACAACTCTTCAAAATGCTTCCATACTAATTCTGGTTTAAATGAGCCTAATACATTTCCCATTTACTTACTCCTTTATTTAAATTTGATCAAATTATGCGAATGTAGCTGCGATAGATATCTCGTAATTAGTTCA
>CAZNDS010000259.1:0-3854 GCA_964571865.1 uncultured Ignavibacteriaceae bacterium
GTGGTAAAATTGCTTTTGTTCTTTCACAGAGATTCACAGAGCAGGCACGGAGAAAGACAGAGTGGAACGGAATTTTCTAAGTTTACATTTCTAGTGTTTACTCAGAACGTGATTAGAGCACCGTTTTTCGCTCTAGTTATTGAATTAAAAGCCCGGCTTTCTTATTAATAATATTTCTAAAACCGGGCTTTCTACACTTCATTTAAGTTGATACCTGTATAATCCTTTTTTAACACCATCTTTTACAACATACAAAAAGTTGTTTTTAGTGTCATGATCTAGGTGTGTCTTTCTATCAAAATCGTTTCCTAATAGTGTCCAAGTATAACCCTTATCTGTTGAGCAAAATACAAACGAACTATCTTTATTAGTTCTTAACTCAGTTGATGCAAATATAAGGTTCTCTGAGAAAACTAAGACATCGTTTATTTTTGAAAGGTTTATTTGTCCGTGGTTAATAACTTCAAAGCTTTCCCCAGCGTTTCTGCTTATAGCTAAATTACTAACTAAATTACTAATCATCATCACCAGTATTAAATCTTTAGAATTTGATAATTTTATAACGGCATCATTGGGAATAATTGCCTTTCCAATCCAGATTTTTCCCCCATCAATCGTCTTTCCAAAGTTATATGGATTGTAACTATGTATACCAGATAAACCAACGAACATTATCTGAGGATTGAAATCATTTATAACAAAATCATAGACATAAACATTACGAAATGTACTATCGAATGGTGTTCCAGGGATATCAATCCTCTGCCAAAATTTGCCTCCATCAATAGAGTTAAATAGTTTAGAACCAATATGAGTAGAGCCTGGCTTGGTTGTTAGTGCTGCGTATAAAATATTACTATTCGCAGGATTGATCGATATTCTTGTTACATGTTCATCGAATGTTGTAATTCCGGAATCAGAAGTGAACCAACTATTACCATAATCAGTTGATTTTAATAGATGAGGACCTTGACCAAACGGGGTTAATCTTGAAACATAAGCAACATTTAGTTTTTGAGGATCCCAAGCTACGGTATGTGAATATATACTATCTATAACAATACTCCAAGTTCTACCATAATCTTGAGTCATATATACCCTATATGTATCAAAAGTAGAGACTAAAATCCTCCACGGCTCCTTAGGGTTGACATTAAAGCTGAGTATTTTCATCCCTCCTAATCCTACTAAATCAAACTCATTGATTTGAATTGGAGGTTTTGGAATATTAGAATTATTATCTACTGGATTATCTTTACTACAACTTATTACCAACAAGGACAGAACAAAAACTAAAATTAAATAATTAATTGTCTTCATTATTCATCTCCATTATGTTATTTCAAAAGAATTTATTTTTTTTTCTCTATAAATTTTCCAGACTGCAACTTATATATGTACATTCCACTAGATAAATTTGAGAGGTTTAATTCAGCTTCATATTCACCCTTTAGTAAAAAATCATTCTTGATCGTATAAATTTCCCTGCCTAACAAATCAAATAATTTTAATTGTACGGGTCCATCGTCGGCAATTGAATATTTTATTTTGGTTATTGGATTAAAAGGGTTAGGATAGTTTTGTTTAAGCTCATAACTATAGTTAACCATTCTCTTTTCTAAAGCACCTCCGTTTACTCTAATTTGCGCTTTATTAGATTTTGCCGACTCTTTACCGTTTAGTACAGCCGTAACTCGGTAAGCAACCGTTTTACCAATTGGCCGATCAGGATTTATTGTCTCTTCTGTATCAATGTAATATGTAGTCGTTGCATTTACATCATATAAATAATTGTAAACTGTGTTCATATTTGATACAATACCTTTGTAGATACCATATCCTTCTGCATTTTGTACAGCATCCCAGCTTAAACGAGGATTTTGATTAAAGTTTGAAACGGTGAGATTGCGTGGACGGGTATTAACAGACTGAATTGTTTTATCTGCTCTAATTCTTCCCCATCCATATTCTGTATCAAAGTTAGCTGAACCTAAATCTTTAGCATTTTTCTGAATTATTTCTCTAATAAGATTTGGTTCATAATTTTCTAAACTTAAAATTAATCCTGCTAAACCTGTAACATGAGATGCCGCCATGGACGTTCCAGACATATAACCGTAATTTTGAGTAGTAGAATAAGGAAAACTACCATAATAAAAAGGATAATTTGGTGTTGTAGAGATGATACTACTTTCAATTGTCGGGTTACCAGTACCACCTGGTGCAACAACATTTATATGGCTTCCTTTACTAGAATAATTTGTTATGTTGTCATAGTGATCAGTGGCTCCAACAGCAATAACATTTGAATAATTCAGTGAAAATCTTGCTGGGTAGTATATATCCGGTCTTGGTGCGCCATTTCCAATTGATGTTATAATTATAACGCCAAATTCATTTGCATATCCAATCGAATCTTCCATTTGTTCTGTTTTTTCTCTAATTCCACCTGAGTAATTTATGACTACTCTATAAGCTGGATTAGAATTTTTCCAGTTTACCACCCATACTACAGAGTTTCGAAAAAAGGATGCAGAAGTTAAAGGTGGGGTTGTCCTTGATATATGGAATGCTTGAACAATTAATAGTTTGCAGTTCCAACAAACACCAGTTATCCCCGTTCCGTTATTCGATTCAGCGCCAGCAATTCCTGCAACGTGAGTTCCATGACCAGTTGAATCTCTCACACTATCACCATCAGCAGCTATATCAGGTCCTATTATTATTTTTGCAGGATCATCAAGGTCGGGATGGGATAAGGTAAAATTAGGTTTGTTCATCGGAATACCAGAATCCAATATTGCAAGCACGACATTAGAACTGCCTGTTGTTATATTCCAAGCATCCACTATATTTATATCAGCTCCAGTAGTTCCCCCACCTGGCATCTGACCGGTATTTTTTAATGCCCATTGATTATTAAATAGGGGATCGTTAGGTATTGTATGTACCTCACCGACAAAATTAAATTCAGCTGCTTCAATAATTGGATTGTTCGATAAACCGTTAATTATATTTTCAACATTTACATTATTTTGAAATCTGAGCGTTGTCCATCGTAATTCGTCAACTGGCTCTTTAATAAAGGCATTATAAGCATTTGCAATTCCTATGGCGCTGCTTGTACCATAACCTTTCTTAACTTTTATGCAAATTTCATTACTTACAATTTTTGCTTGCTGCCCTTTGTAATTTATATTTTTTATTTGGATTTGAGCTGACACTTGATTATTGAAAAGAAAAATCGCGATAAATTAAAAAATACACTTCTTCATAAAACACTCCTTTAGTTTCTAAATTTGAGTTTAGGACGATTTTAGTGTGCCTAATCATTGTAATGCTTCTTATATGAATCCTGTCGTATACTCATCAATATTATCCTTAGATGAGAGACAAGCCCAAACCTCCGCTCTTATTTGTGAAACTAATGAATGCGAAAATATTCTTCCGTCTGCAAACGGAGCCGCTCCAACAGCGGGTATATATATTAATAGTAAGTAAGTAAATATTCGCCCTAAAAATTTTAAAACTAGAAATAGAAAATAACTGCCAACAATTTGAATTAAGCGGATTCATTTTCTCTTAAAGTTACTACGTGAATTTGGCTAATTTGACTCACTATGTCAAGCAAAAACTTCAATTTTTAAGTGATTTTAAAAATTTGGTTTTACATGGGTTTTTATATAAAACTTCAGCTAAAAAATATTTTTGCTTTTTAACTTCACTCTTTCTCCTCGCACATTGCTCTGAGCAGCTTTGTGTTTCTTTGTGTAACTCTGTGGTGAAAACACTTTTTTCATTTCACAGAGATTCACAGAGCAGGCACGGAGAAACACAGAAGCAACGACTGAGCA
>CAZNDS010000260.1:0-3828 GCA_964571865.1 uncultured Ignavibacteriaceae bacterium
CAAAGCTACATGCCCTTATAATGGTTGGCAAGATGGGGTTTACAGGATGCTTACGATTTAAGTTCATTATATCTGCTAATTGAATTTGCAGAAGACGAAGAAAAAAATAAGTATAGAGAACTACTTGATAACTTTTATTTCAAAAAAACGGAAAAGATATTGCTTGAAAAAGCGAATGCCTTACCTGAAATTAAAAGTCAAAATGATTTTTATCAATACAATCTTTTAAAAAACATTATTCCTGCCGAACTAAGCCAAGAAAAGAAATTAATACTTATTGATGCCGTAAATAAAATCATTATTGGAAGAAGTGCAGAAGAATTCAAGATTGAATTATTTTTAAAGGACATAATTGCGGAACTTCCATTCAATCTGATTAAAGATAATTTTTTAAATGAAGGAACTGCTATCGATAAAAGAATAAATATCCTTTCAAAATTATCTTTGAATTGGCAATTAGACCTTTTAAAAAGATACTCAGAGAAACACAGCTATGAAAACACCTTTACACTAATTGAGAGTTTTATTCGTAATCAAAATTCACTGTATTACTATTTTTCTCTTTCAGATAAAATATTTGACACTGACTTTTGGAGAGATAAAAAACACGGACAGTTAGCAAAATCATTTTGTGATTATGCGACCGAACACGCAACGGAAACGGAGAAATATAAATTGTTCCTTAAAGGTTTAGTAAAAAATGTTCCTCAAAAACTCGCTTTAGAAAACGCACAAAATTTAGGCAATGAAGAATGTGAAAAGATATTTCGTAATTGTTCAGGTAATGTCAATTTTATTTTTTCAGTCCTAATAAAAAAGTTAGGAACGGAAAGTGATTATGAATTCCACTGGATATGTGATTTAGCAAAAGAGTTTCTAAGCGCAGACCTATTTTTAAAGTTTAATGAAAAAATAAAGGAGAGAGTAAATGCTGAAAAATATTTTGACTTGTGGATTGAAGGCAGGGTTAAGATTGAGCCGACTGAAAATCCCAGCGAAAGAATTTTAAATCATTTCAATATTTCTTATCTCTACCATATGACGCATAAATCAAACCTTGAAAATATTTTAAGAAATGGGCTACTTTCACATACTCAAGCCCGAACAGGATTAAATCAAGTTGACATTGCTAATAACCAAGTAAATTCAAGAAGAGAAAAAAGAGAACCAATTCATAATAGAAGTATTCACGAGTATGTTCCTCTTTATTTTAACCCTAAAAATCCAATGTTGTATGTACAGAATGCACAGGGTGAAATTGTGATTTTGGCTATAGACAAGAATATTCTATTACATAGAAATTCAATCTTTACAGACGGAAATGCCGCTTCTAATTCAACAAGATTTTTTAGTTCAGTAAAGCAACTCAAAGAATTAAATTGGGCTTGTATCAAAGGAGAGTATTGGAATGACTTTGATGATGGAAGAAGAATTAGATGTGCTGAAGTTTTAGCTTATCCAAGAGTTGAAACATCTGCAATTAAAAAAATTTATACAAACAATTCAAGCATAAGAAATTTTGCCCAAGAAAAAACAAGAAGCTACAACCACATTTCCGTTGAAGAAAATAATAATCTCTATTTTAGCAATAATTTTGGTCATTCATACACCTTTAATTCATCAGATGATTTACCTTTTTAAACTATGGAAATACTAAGGGGAAATATTTTTACATCCAAATGCCAGACAATAGTTAATACAGTAAATTGTGTTGGCGTTATGGGAGCAGGTATCGCTTACGAATGCAGGTTGAGGTATCCGCAGATGTATGAAAAATATGCTGAACTCTGTAAGGACAGAATGATAAACATTGGCTCATTGTGGCTTTACAAAGGTGAGGACAAATGGATTTTAAACTTCCCGACAAAATTTCACTGGAAGTATGAAAGCAAACCAGAATATTTGGAAAAGGGGCTTCAAAAATTTCTTGACACATATAGAGAAAGAGGCATTACCTCTATTGCTTTTCCACTTTTAGGTGCAAGCAACGGAGGAATTCCAGAAGAAGTTTCAATTAAAATTATGAAACAGTATCTTGACAAGTGTGATATACCCGTTGAAATATTTTATTACGACCCGACAGCATACGATGACTTGTTCCTTAAATTTAAAAATCTTTGGAATTCCATTCCTGAAAGAGAACTTGCAAATAAATCAGGACTGCGAATTGACTTTGTTCGCAAAGTAAAGACAGCATTGGAGCGGGACGACATAAGAAGTTTAAGCCGACTATTGACAGTAAAGGGAATTGGCGATGTGACACTTGAAAAATCATTCCGCTATATCACAACTTACAGACAGACAGAAGAACAACTTAATTTATTATAATAGTAAATGCACGACAGACACGGCACGACAACGAAAGACAAAACGGCTGGGGCTAACAAGGGCTTTGCGAATATGGCGGGGACAGTGGTTAATTAAAGTTTCTGCTTTCTATTATCTTTGCACTCGGGGGACAGTGAAGTGGTTTCTAATCCGCCACATCGCAAAGCCCGGAGCCGTTATGCCTCATTGTAGGGAGACCGAACAAACATCAACATTTATGCTCACAATGGACGACAAAAGCCAACGCTTCGTAAAATTAAAAGAGCTGCAAGCCACCGCACATACCGACCCAAATGCAGCACATTTAATCTCATCAGGTTAATTCCTCGCAACTTGCTGCGGGCTGTTGGGTCCAGAGCTTGCTCTGGGGTTCATACCATTTGATTTTTGCCCAACCGCACCACTAACCTACGAACACTGCGGACAAAGACCAGATAAAGTGAAATTCATTTCGCTGACTCTGTAATTCTTAGGCAACTTAAATGACGGCTCAACATCTTCAAGGCAAGTAACTGACTTGCACTTTTGACAACTAAAATGTATATGGTTGTGACTATGTTTTGCAGACCACGAATGACAACCAGCGTATTTAACCACACCGTCCACATTGACAATTTTGTGAATAACACCTTCTTCCAACAGCCGTTCTAATACACGATAAATTGTAACCCTATCGCAAAGCCCTGCTAACGACTTTTGAATTTCACTGTGTGACAGAGCCACAGACGATGAAATAATCAACTCATGAATTTCTGTTTTTGCTGCTGTATTTCTAATTGACTTCATAACTCCAAATTTTTTTAATGCAACAATGTTGCATTCACAAAGATAATGATTACTTTTGCAACATTGTTGCATTAGCAATTAAAATTCAAACATGAATAAATTTATCTTCACAGCATTAATAGCTGTGCTTATTTCGACAGGTCTTTCTGCACAGACCTATTCCGTGAGCGGAAAAATTGCAGATGAAAAAACCCCTTTGACAGGTGTAGCCATAAAGGTAATTGAGTTGCAAACTGGCGCTGCAACAGACCAAACGGGGAACTTTATTTTGAAAAAAACACCCAATGGCAGTTACACCCTAAAAATTTCCTTTGTTGGATATTTGAGCCAAGAAATCAATATTGTGGTAAATAATTCTGACATTGTCCTGCCTGACATTGTTCTCAAAGAAGACTTTCTACAATTAGAGCAAGTTGTAATAACTGCTACTCGTAACGAAATCTTAAGAAAAGATGCCCCGATTGTATGCAATGTTTTGGACGACAAAATCCTCACCGCTACACAGTCTATCACTCTGTCTGAAGGGTTGAGTTTTCAGCCTGCACTTCGGATTGAAAACAACTGCCAAAGTTGTGGTTTTACTGGGTTGTATATGAATGGCTTGGAAGGAGCTTACAGCCAAATTCTTATAGACGGAAGGCCTATTTACAACAGTTTGCAGGGTGTTTACGGTTTAGAACAAATTCCTGCAAATATGATTGAGCGTGTTGAAGT
>CAZNDS010000261.1:0-3786 GCA_964571865.1 uncultured Ignavibacteriaceae bacterium
ATTGCCTGAACCCAATGCTTTGCAACTACTGAAAGCGTGTGGGGAGTAGAGAATGTGGGTGAAGCAAGCGTTGGGTAATTTCTAAAATCACGCTTTGTATCTAGATATGAATATGAGATCCAGTATTCCGTGAGCGGGATTGTTTCCCTGTCGCGCCAGAAAACATCAATCCCTTTTGCATATCCCTCCCCGTTATTGCTGAACGGCACCGGAGGCAGATTGAAATATGGATAAATATAAACTGTTCCCTTTGCGAGCTTATCGTAATCTTTGTAGTAAGCTTCTATTCTGAAAGTCCGTGAATTACCGATGTATTGATAATTAAATATGTAGTGCTTTGCTTTTTCAAATTCAAAATCTTTCGACTGTAAAAGAAATTCATAACTCGGTGTTTGATAAAACTCTCCGTACGCGAAATTGAGCTGATCGTAAAGACCAAGCCTGTACGCAACGGAAACACGCGGGGCGATATTGGTTTTCTTCAATGCTTTGGAATATTCCGAGCGGACGCCGATTCTCGCCGCAAGATCATTTGTAAAGAAAATGTCCGTTTCGAGATATCCGGCAAAGTAAGATTCTTTCAGTTTCCCTTCTAGCTCGTTGAAAGAAGTTTTTCCGTTAAGATTCTGCATCTCTCCGCCGAATGTAAGTACAGTACCTGAGAATAAGTTTTTCGTGATTGTAAATTTACCTGTATGAAAAATATCATCCTGCTTCACTCGATCTAAATTGATATAGTTTTTTTCTTCATCAATGCTGAATGAATATCCGGCAAAGAAAGTCCAATCGTCCCAAAATATATCGCGGTAATTTGTATTGATAAAAAAGTTATTGCTCTTCTGAGAAAAGAAATTCTTTTGCGAAAGATTGTCGAGATTCGGAAACCGCAGCGACAGATCGCCGTAACTGTATGAAGTGAATATTTTCAGCAGTCCGTTCTTCGAAATTCTTTGTCTTAGGTTTGCAGATCCTTCGATTCCGACAGGAGCTTTTTCCCAATCGGTTCTCTGTTTCTGCACAGCAAAGTATGGACCTAAGTTATAATAACCAGCTTCAACAGCGAGAGAAGTATTCTCCCATCTTTGCACATGAGCTCCGCCGAATCCAAGCGCCATTAAATTTATCGCACTTTGAGTGCGCGGCGCCAAGTCTTGCGATTTGAGGATCAGCACGGACGACAGCGCCTGTCCGTACTGTGCCGAATAACCGCCGGTACTGAAAACTGTTCCTTTGAAAAGCATCGGAGAAAATCTTCCGCGTGATGGAATATCGGGCACGCTGCTGTAAAACGGATTCTGAACAACCATTTCGTCTATAATTGTCTTTGCTTCTGATGCAGCACCGCCGCGGACGAACAAACCTTCCGTCTCGCCGATTTGCTGAGTACCGGGTAAAGTTTCTAACGCAGAATAAATATCCGCGTCTGCGCCAGTGGTAAGAATATCGAGCGGACGGAGAATAACTGCTTTATTTTCGTCGCTTGCTTCGAACGAGCCGGCAGAAATAACAACGGCTCCGAGCTCGGTTGATTCTTCTTTCAGAACTATCTCAAAATATTTGTCTTTGCCGTCCAGCAGAATATTTTGGGAATGCTGCTTATAACCTACAAAGCTCACGATCAGAACTCCTTCCCCGTCTTCATCTGTGACAAAGGAGAATTTTCCATCCATCTCCGATGAAACGCCGTCGTATGTATCTTTCAAATAAACATTTGCACGCGGAAGAGGCTGATTGTCAGAGTCTTTTATCACTCCGGATATTTTTGTCTGTCCGAAGCTAACAGATGCGGTAATAAAAACTATTAAGCAGGTAATTATATGTCTCATATTTCAATCCAATCTAAAAAAATCTTTTACGCAAACTTAAATCAAAGGTTATATACACTCAAAGTGTAATAGGTGAGTATACGTATTTTGTCGGTGAGTTAAGTTTTTAGTGAATTAAATTGTGAGTTAATCCCACGCATCTCTCAATTCTTTAAGTCTGCCGATTGTCTTCTTCACTATTTCAGAAGGCATTCCAAATTTTTTCTAATTAGCTTTTTAGCCTGCCTCTAAATCTTGACTTTTGTGAAATTTAATCCTTCAACAGATCGAACAATTTCACATTTAGGTATAAGACCTCTTTTCCGACCTTTTTACTTTTTAGGAGACCTATTCGTTCACATTCTTTTAGATAATTGGCAGCGGTCTGCCGCTTTGCAATCCCCGACTTAACTACCAGATCGACTTTGCTGTACGGCTGGTGGAAAAGCAGTTCGATCAGCTCCTTTGAGTAAACTCGTCCTGGCAGATTTTTCTTTGCTTCTGCCAGAGTTCTCTCGAACAAATTATTTATTTCATCAATTTTACTGGACGTTATTTTTGACATCTCCTCAACGGCATTAAGCATATAAAGTATCCAAGCCAGCCATTCACCTTTCTCGGTTACATTTCTTAAATGTTCGTAATATTTTTCTTTGTTCTTAATTATGTAATTGCTCAGATATATTATTGGGAGATCAATCAGATCTTGCTGTATTAAATAAAGCAGGTTAATGATTCTGCCGGTTCTTCCGTTGCCATCGGTAAAAGGATGGATTGCCTCAAATTGATAGTGGATAACTGCCATTTTAATAAGCGGATCGGTTTGATCATAAGAATCATGAATATACTCCTCCAGATTTTTCAGCAGATTTCTGACAAGGTTCTCTCCCTCAGGAGGTGTGTATATCACATCTCCTTTTGGATTTTGAATTTTTGTTCCGGGCGTATTTCTTATTCCCGCATCGGTTTCTTTAATCGTTCTGTATATTTCAATAAAAGTATTGGTTGTAAGCAGATTATGTTTCTTTAGTTTGTTGAAGCCCGACCATAATGCCTCGCGGTATCGAAGCACTTCTTTTGTTTGTGGATCATAATTGTTGATTTTCGAGATCATCGCTTCGTAAAGCTTATCCGTAGTTGTAATTACATTTTCAATTTCCGAGCTCGATTGTGCTTCCTGGATTGGCAATGTATTTACTAAAATGCTCGGATTAGGGATAGTTCTCGAAATTCCTTTAATTTCAGCTAGTGCTTTGTTTGCACCAATTGCTGTTTTCAATATAATGGAATTGTTCAAATCGGTAATTGGTGGGAGCAGAGGTAATTCATTATATGGTTTCGTTCTGATGAACATTGTCTTACTATTCTATTAGCTAAAAATATATCTTATTCTTAACAGATGCAACAAACGTGTCGAAATTTTTGCGTTATGTCGACACGTTCTGAAAACGCGTCTAAATCATCGACATGAGGAAGATGCCCGATTATCTTTCAAGAAAAAACCAGAATTGAATAGAGAGAATATAAATGAAGCTAATCCCACACATCCTTCAATTCTTTAAGTCCACTGATTGCTTGCTTGACTAATTCGGCGGGCATTCCAAATTTTTTCAGTCCGTCCCAGCCAGCCAGCACCAGACCGGTTTTACGAATACTTTTTTTGCACCGAAAGTGAATTCATCCGTTTGATTAAGAGTTAAGATTACTCCCGTTTTAATTTTCGTGTATTCCATCGCATCAAGCATACCATCTATCTCTCTCTCCTTATTATCTTCGTTTAGTTCAAAGCAAACCTGATAAGCATTGAGCTGCTTTTTAACATCTCGGACCAGGAAATCACATTCTCGTTCTTTTTTAAAGTAAAATATTTCATTACCCAAACGTTTAAGCTGAGTAAAAACAACATTCTCAAGCATCCGCCCTTTAACCTTCGAAAATGAAATCGAGTTTGCTTTTACTAATCCTGTATCTATCGTATACA
>CAZNDS010000262.1:0-3780 GCA_964571865.1 uncultured Ignavibacteriaceae bacterium
ATATTGGGCAAAATATAATTGAAGAATATCGCGATATTACCGATCAGCTTTACGGTGGTACAAGGGAAACCCGAATCCAGCAAGAAATAATGCTCGGCATTGGCGGTATGCGTGCCCTGAAAGCAATTGGCTCCGAACCAAATGTAGTACATATAAACGAAGGGCATGCAGCTTTCGCTTTGCTCGAACGAACCAAAATGTTTATGGAGAAATTCAATATAGATTTCCCTTCTGCTAAACAAATCACTCGAAATTCTTCTATATTTACAACTCATACACCTGTTCCAGCTGGGATCGATATTTTTTCTGCAGATCTTATTGAAAAATATTTTAAAAATTTCCGTGAAGAACTTGGACTTTCGTATGATGACTTTCTGCGGCTTGGAAATTTAGATTCACTTCCGACGAATTCGTTAAATATGGCTCACCTTGCTATGAAAATGTCGGGAAATATAAATGGAGTGAGTGAGCTTCATTCTCACGTATCTAAGAAAATGTGGTCGTTTGGTTGGAAGAATGTTCCAATGGAGGAAATTCCTATAAAATACATTACAAACGGAGTTCATATTCGATCTCATATTTCCCACGATATAGATGATCTTTATATAAGATACCTTGGGGATGGATGGATAAATAATCCCGTCGATTTTTCTGTTTGGAACAAGATCAATAAGATCCCGGATATTGAGTTATGGCGGACACATGAAAGAAGAAGAGAAAGACTTGTAGCTTTTGCGAGGGAAAATCTGCAGAAGCAGCTAACAAGACAGGGTGCGCCTAATTCCGAGATCATCAAAGCCTCCGAAGTATTAGATCCTAATGCACTTACAATCGGATTTGCAAGAAGATTTGCAACATACAAGCGAGCAACATTAATCTTTAAAGATCTGACACGGTTGAAAAAAATATTGCTTAATGACGAATATCCAGTTCAATTGATTTTTGCCGGCAAAGCTCATCCTCAGGATGAAGAAGGGAAAAAATTAATAAAAGATATTTACATACTCAGTAAAGATCCTCAATTAAGAAGAAAAATTGTCTTCCTTGAAAATTATGACTTGAACATTGCGAGATATTTAGTACAAGGTTGTGACATTTGGTTGAATACTCCCAGGCGTCCATTAGAAGCAAGCGGTACAAGTGGTATGAAGTCTGTGGCGAATGGAGGTTTGCAGTTGAGTATCTTAGATGGCTGGTGGTGTGAAGGTTATAAAGCAGAATTAGGATGGGCGATAGGATTAGGTGAAGAATATACAGACACAAAATACCAAGATGATGTAGAAGCAAATTTATTATATCAACTTCTTGAGGAAGAAATTGCTCCTTTATTTTATAAACGAAGCTCAGATAATTTACCGAGAGAGTGGATAGGGAAGATGAAGAATTCACTTAAAGAATTGACTGCATTCTTCAATAGCAACCGAATGGTTCAGCAATATTTGAATGAGTTTTACGATCCAATAATGGACAAACGTTCAAAGTACCGCAAGGATAATTGGAAAAAAATAAAAGATTTTGTTCAATGGAAAAGCAATATTGAATCACATTGGGCAGGTATTAAGGTTCGAAACATTGAGTCCAAATCTGCAATGGAAATCACTGTTGGAGAAAATGTACCACTCCAAGCTGAGGTATTTTTAGGCAAGCTTAATTCTTCTGAAGTATCGGTTGAAATTTTTTATGGTAAACTAAACGGTACAGAGGAAATCACTGATGGTCAGGTCTCAATCATGAAACACTCTCGAAAACTTGATGAAGGATGGCACCTATTTAAAGGGGATATTCCAAATTCTAAGAGTGGACTCATGGGATACACGATCAGAGTTCTGCCGAACCATGAAATGATGGCTCATAAATTTGAAACAGGTTTAATTTATTGGGCTCAGTAAAAATTTACTGAGTGAGATTTGTATTCAGAATCCTCATAAATGAATTTCGCCGAAAAAAAATTATTCTGATGTAGCCATTCTAAGAAATATCTATCTCCATCCCACAGAGGGAGATTTGGAACTTTATCCCACTCGATCCAATCCAATTCTCCTTCGTTTGAATCGATTAACTCACCGCTGAAATCGTTTGCCGTGAAGACAAAAACATACCAATCATCCCATTCGTCAAACGAGGGAAAAGTTATAAAACCTTTTAAGGAGGGATTAGAAATTTTCAGTCCACTTTCTTCCTCGACTTCTCTAATCACACATTCTTCAGGTGTTTCTCCATCATTAAACTTACCGCCAAGTCCGTTCCACTTTCCTTTATGCATGTCTTCTAAGCGTTTATTTCTATTGAGCATCAGGACTTTATTTCCATCGAAGACGTAGCAGAGTGTTGCTAATTTCATTATTGATATCCTGTAGTTTTGAGGCCAAATATAATAACTCGAAATTGAAATTGTGTAATAATTATTCGCTACAGGTAGAAATTACCTTGCAGAAGTAAATTCTTCCGATTAAGAGATTAATCTTATGCAAATATCTGCAAAATTCAATAGAAATTTTGGCATGATTAGTGATGTTAATGAAGCGGATGAAATACATCTATTAAGTATGGATGAATATAGAAATGAAAACATATTGCAGTAAAGCATTGGAATTGTCTGAGAACCTAAGAATAATATTGAATTTTCGTAGAATTATTCCGATTATACTGATAGATAATTCGGGAGTTATTGACATATTTAAGAATAATGAGAAGTCCATAAAATGAATACAGGACAAAGTTTAATGGTAATAGTTGGCATATTATTGTTGACTGTTTTTATACTCACGGTCTATCGTGCAAGCACTGCTAGAATAACAATCTCTTTGGTAAACGAAGCAACGATTACTGCGACAGGTTTAGCTCAATCATTGATCGAAGAAATCCAAATCAAATCGTTTGATGAAAAAACAATTGGACAAACCGTTACCTCAACAGATTCCTTAACTGCGTCTGGATTACTCGGGAAAGACACGGGCGAAATTCTTGTAACACAATTTGACGATGTTGATGATTACAATAATTACACTCGGTCAGATTCTTTAAGTCGATTGGGAACCTTTTACAGTAAAGTGGATGTATATTATGTTCAAAAGTTTACACCCGAGGCCAAAACTTCGTCTAGAACATTTACAAAAAGAATTGACCTGTTTGTGACAAATTTCAGTTTAACCGATACAATTAAATTATTTCATGTAGTTTCTTATTAAAATAAATGGCAAGTTTAATTGACATAGTAACAGCAACTGTAATTGGAGCTGCAATTATTTTAATGATAATTGGTTTGAACTTCTATATCGAATCTTCATCAAGGGAAATTGTAAATGCAAACATTGCTCAATCAAATATTACAGATGTAACATCCGTCATAGAATTTGATTTTTATAAAATTGGATATCGAGTCTCAACTAATAAAATTGGAGTGGCTGATTCATCTCAGCTGGTTTATTATACTGACTTTGATGATAACGGCATCACGGATTCATTAAACTATTATCTTGGGCCTACAAGCGAATTGCCGAATACACCCAATCCAAACGATCGATTATTATACAGAGTTCACAATAGCGAGACCCCAAAATCTTCGAACATTGGTATCGTAGATTTCAAACTCGTTTACTATGATTCAACTGGGACTAAACTGAATTATCCAGCACTTACGAGTCAGACTATCCGAAATCGCATTCGGAGTATTGAAGTATATTTGAAAATTGAATCATCATCATCTGTGGAAGGCACGTACGCAGGTGTTGAATGGAAAAAAAATATTCGACCAAAAAATTTAAATTAGATTAAGGAGAA
>CAZNDS010000263.1:0-3779 GCA_964571865.1 uncultured Ignavibacteriaceae bacterium
CTGGATATTAACACATCGAAAAATAATAACACAACAACAGGTCAAGTTTATTTCGAAGTAATTAGTAAAGAACGCCGCGGTGATTATTTAGGTGCAACTGTCCAAGTGATTCCCCACATCACGGATGAAATAAAAAGAAGAATGACGTTTCTTGGAAACTCAGGAGATTATGACATTATTATTTCCGAGATCGGGGGAACAGTCGGCGACATTGAAAGTCAGCCTTTTCTCGAAGCTATGCGTCAAATAATGTTGAACTATGGACGAAAAAACTCACTGAATGTACATGTAACGCTTGTTCCATACATCGCCGCTTCTGGTGAAGTGAAAACAAAGCCGACTCAACATAGTGTAAAATCTTTGCTTGAACTTGGTGTGCAGCCAGATATTTTAGTCTGCCGTTCAGAAAAGCGATTGTCGAAAGAGCTGAAATCAAAAATCGCACTTTTCTGTAATGTGCAGCCGAATGAAGTAATTTCAGCTCATGATACTTCTTCGATATATGAAGTTCCGCTTGTGTTATCTCGCGAAAAACTTGATGAATTGATTTTAGCTAAACTAAACTTAAAAATTAATAAACCAAAGCTCGAAGATTGGGAAGAATTAGTCGAGAGCATCAAAAAGCCGATTGATGAAGTCAACATTGGAATTTGCGGAAAATATGTTGATTTAACAGATGCGTATAAAAGCATCAATGAAGCTTTTATCCACGCTGGTGCGGATAATAAGTTAAATGTTAAATTACATTGGTTTCAAGCTGAAGATTTCGAAACCGAAAATCCCGCTCAACTTATGAAAAATATTCACGGGTTAGTTGTACCCGGTGGATTTGGTGAACGGGGAATTGAAGGCAAGATTAAGGCAATTCAATATGTTCGGGAAAATCAGATACCATTTTTTGGAATTTGTCTTGGATTACAGTGTGCTGTAATAGAATTTGCAAGGAATGTTTGCGGATTATCCAACGCAAATAGTACTGAGTTTAAGAAAACTAAACAGAATGTAATTGATTTGATGATCGATCAGCGTAAGATTAAAGAAATGGGGGGAACAATGCGTCTCGGCGCTTATCCTTGCATTGTTTCAAAAAAAACTAAAGCGTATCAAGCGTACGATGCGGAATTTATTTCTGAAAGACATCGTCACAGATATGAATTGAATAATAGGTTCAGAAAAGTATTTCAAGAAAATGGATTGATCTTCAGCGGACTTTCACCCGATCAAAATCTGGTTGAAATTATCGAGTTGGAGGATCATCCTTGGTTTTTGGGCTGCCAGTTTCATCCGGAGTTAAAATCACGTGCAACGAACGCACATCCACTCTTTCGAGAATTTGTTAAAGCATCCTTTAATTACAAGGAGAAGTTGAACGAACAAAACTAATGTTGCGAATCCTTACTATTTCATTTTTTCTTCTCTTAATTTCTCTTAGTTCAGTATCGTTTGCAAATAGCGAATATGAAAAAAAGTTAATCGAGGGGATCAATCAAACATTCAATTTTCAGCTTACAACCGCAGAGCGCATTTTTTTAGAATTAGCAAAGCAAAATAATACAGATGCTCGCTCCTACGTTTATCTTGCTAATATTTATGTTATTCAGTATCTGAGTGACAAAAGAAAATCTGATTTTAATCGATTTGAATATTATGCAGAGAAAGCAACCCAAATCGCTGAGCATTCATTAGAAAAAAAATCTACTGATAAAACCGCACTTTATAGTCTGGCAAGTATTAATGGATATCGTACTTTAGTTTTTCTTTTAGCAAAAAAATACATTGATGGTATCTGGGCAGCAAAAAAATGCTTAGATTATACCGACGATTTACTCAATCTTGATCCAAAATATACAGATGCATACTTATGGAAAGGACTATTTGATTTTTCGCTATCTCAAATCCCTTCATCTGTCAAGTATGTTTTAAAAATCGCAGGAATCGAAGGGAACCTTGTGATTGGAATTCGTGGGTTGATTCATGCGTCTAATGAGGGATTTCTTACGAGCTCAGAAGCGAAGTATTTCTTGTCACAAATTTATTCTTCATTTCTAAACGACAATTACTCTGCTGAAAAATATTTAGTTGAACTAGTACAACTTTTTCCCAAAAATATTTTATTCAAATACTCACTTGCATCTGTTAAAA
Source organism: uncultured Ignavibacteriaceae bacterium (assembly GCA_964571865.1). Classification (GTDB taxonomy): domain Bacteria; phylum Bacteroidota; class Ignavibacteria; order Ch128b; family Ch128b; genus JAHJVF01. Next base: position 2,143 of record CAZNDS010000263.1, read on the forward strand.
TTAAATTGGGAAAAATGGCTGATGCAGATAAATTACTCGATGAAGTCTTACAATCAAACAATTACGCATTTATGAATGTTTTTAATCTTTCCTACTTTTTAAAGGGAGATTGTGCCTTTTATCAAAATCAATTTAATCAAGCAAAGCCGTTCTATTCAAAATTCATAGATCAGTACTCTGGGGAAGATTTTAAACCAACAGCTCACTTGCGTCTCGGCCTTTCTTATGAATTAACGAATCAAAAAGATGTGGCAAAAGAATATTATCAACTGTCAATTAAAAGTCGGGGCGAGTCCGAAGATGATCTTTATTCTAGGAAATTAGCCTCAGAATATTTTAAAAATGGATTTTCATCGGAAGATCAGAAAATCTTATTCGTGAAAAACTATTTTCAAACTAAAAATTTCGAATCGCTGAAAAATATCTTGAATAATTCATCCAATGGATTAAAACATGTTACAAATTTTTATTTAGGGCTTACTAATTTCGAACAGAATAATTTTGACGAAGCTAGAGAAAACCTATACAAGATTGGAAATAATCAAATTTCTAGAGATAATTGGCTTGTCCCATATGCAAAATATTATTTAGCATTAACACACTACAGGATGAACCAGAAATCTGAAGCCTTGAGAATCTTGAAGATTATTGAGAATTATTCAGATCATGATTTCGAAAAGCAGCTCGAAACTTGGGTGAGGTCATTAGTACTGCTCATAAATGATGGACCGATATAAAATTTATGCCCCAACAGAGTGAAATTGATTAAATTTTATTCAATAACTAAATTGTAATGAATGTTTGATGAATAAGGATTTGATGAGAATTGGCGTATTTGCTTCTGGCCGTGGTTCAAATCTTGAGGCAATAATCAACTCTATCGATTCTGGATTTCTCAAGTGCAAAATTGAATTTGTGTTAAGTAATAATTCGCATTCTGGAGCTTTGGAGATTGCACGCAGACATAAAATTCCTCCAATTCATTTAAGCGAAAAGAACTTTTTTTCGGACAGCTTTGAGAGTAGTCTGCTGCAAATTTTAAAAATGCATGAACCCGACTTAATTGTTCTAGCTGGTTACATGAAATTAATTCCAAAATCAGTTATTAATAAGTATGAAAATCGAATTATCAACATACACCCTGCGTTGTTACCAAAGTATGGTGGAAAAGAGATGTATGGAATGAACATTCACACAGCGGTTTATGAAGCGAAAGATAAATATTCGGGTGTTACTGTCCACGTTGTGAATGAAGAATATGATTCGGGAGAAATTTTATATCAAGAAGAAGTTGATATATCGCAGTGTAAAGCACCTGCTGAGATTGCAGAGAAAATCCTGAAAGTCGAACATATCGTATATCCTAAAGTCTTGAAAATGATCTTAGAAAAAAAATAAACTTAATTTGATCGATAATCTAAAAATAAAACGAGCATTGATAAGTCTTGCTGACAAAAATGGTGCAATTGCATTATGCTCAGTTTTGAAGAAGTATAATATTGAAATTTACGCTTCCGATGGTACTAAAAAACATCTTATCTCAAATGAGATTTCTGTTAATTCAATTTCAGATTTGACTGAACTTCCTTCACTGTTAAATGGAAGGGTTAAAACCTTACATCCCTTTATCCATGCTG
>CAZNDS010000264.1:0-3762 GCA_964571865.1 uncultured Ignavibacteriaceae bacterium
AAAAAATCTGAAAGTATATTTTTATCTCCTATTAGAATATTACCGCTACGTAATCTTATACCATCTACGTGCTCAGAAGGGGTTATAACACCTAATAATTGTAAATCCGCTATCCAGCCAAACGCTAAAAGACTAGTGCCATTCTGAAATTCTTTGAATTCAATCTGCCTGATACGATCTACATTTTCCTGACTAATCCTAATTTCATCCTGATAAGGCTTAAATATTTGTTCTCCATTCACAAATATTCTATACGTCTCATAAAAGGGAACTTTCGATCTTAATTCTTTGTCTATTATTTTTGCAAAACTAAATTTATTGAAATCAAAAGGAACTGGAGCAACTTGGGAAAGATAGGATCTGATTGTAGGGACATCTAGTAGAATATCCTTTGAACTCCTAACGCTATTCATCTCTACAACAAAGAAATGGTCTTTGGGATTTTTCTGATATTTATCTTGAGAAAACTCAACAACTTCCTTAATTAACACCGTGGCGTCTAACGATTCATTATCTTGGCTAATAAATGACCTTAGTTTTTTGCAGTTCCACTTACTAATTGAGTAAATATATTCACCCTTAGCCTTTGTTATAAACTTTATCTCATCACAATACCCTAACCCTCCAAGTCTCCCAATTCCTCTAAATCCTCTATTTAAAGTTATTTTCTTTTGGCTTTTACCAAGGTTATGCAGAACAGTCGATGCTAACTTTGCAGGAACTCCCGCTCCGTTATCTTTAATCAGTAATGATCTTGCTATGCCGTCAACAAAGATTTCGATCTTGGGCTGCTCATTGCAGAATCCACTATTTCTTTGAAAGTCATCTATAGCATCAGTGCTATTCTGTGCATATTCTCTAATAATCATAAGCGGGTTATTATACATCCCAATAGAGATAGTATCTAAAATATATTTCCCCACTTTTGGTTTTGCACAACTTTGTTTATACATGTTTATATTTAGCCACCTCTTCTAAGGCAATTAGATAATAGTTAAGCAGTTTCTTGACTTTCTTACTATTGCTGTTATTAATTTCTTCCTGTAACCCCGACATTCCATTAGGCGATAATATTTTTATTAGTATATTCTTTTCATTCTGCGATAAATCAAAATAAATATCCATCCAATTTCTAACATAAGGCTTGAGCCGTTTAACGCCTCTTACTTTTCTCCAATTTCGTACTACTCTATTTCTAATAAAATCTTCTGGCATTAATAAGATTGCTTTAAACTCTTCGGCATCGCGCCCAAATGCCTGATAAAAAAACTCAGACCCAGGCATAACAGGACCTTTAGTAACATTCAAAATTATCTTAACGCTTCTGAGATATCGTTTATTCCATTTGGAATTACCTGTATTAACACCTCTGTCTTTTGCATCCAATGGTATATAGCGCATTGGAAAAGAGTATATAGTCGTTTTTACACCACCATCTCGTACAAACTCTTCATTCAAATCAATATTAATCTTTAACCTTTCGTAAAAGTCTTCCGGGGAATCTTTAAAATTATATAAAATATAGTTAGACATGTTTTTCTGTCCATATTTATGAGCCAAGCGTATTGCTTTGATATATGTTTCTTTATGTTTAATGTCATCAAATGCAACCCTCATTGGCTCCAAAGGAATTTCTGCCAATCTTTTCATTTTCTTTTCACTTAGGAATCTTGCATCAAGCCCCTGATTAAAATCAACTATTCTTTTCCTTTTTGTTTTGCCAAATACTGCCCCTTTGACAAAACCCATTGATTTTATATCATCGATTATCTGGTCGAAGTTTGAAGAATCTAAAACATTATTATCCATCAATAATAAATTTTGTTTCTCCCCATATTTATCTATTACTTCCATTACCATTTTTTTAATATCTATGTAGGGGATATACTTAGGTTCAAAGCTTTTTACTGCACAAAATTCACAATTCCAAACACAGCCGCGAGTGGTATAGCCAAGATAAGCATCTGTATATTCATATGAAAAATTTACATTCTCAACTTGTTTAACAATATCATAATCCGGTGGCAACTTATCAATTATAATGTCATCGTCTTGTGCAATTTTTTTAGAATCATCTAACAGTCCCTGCACAGGTTGTACTCCAGTTTCATTAAACAACTCTCTTGGCATTAAACTAGCTAATATCCCTCCTACAAAACACTTGCCAGATAAATTAAATAAAGTCTCACGATAAAATTTTATAGTTTTCACTGTTTCGTTCCAAGTATAAGTAAACAAAGTAGTAATATAAACTCTATCCCAGAATTTATCTCTGACTTTACTACTACACCCTCTTACAAAAACCACATCATCACCTTTATTTTTATGATATGTTGATAATTTCATTAAACCTAATGGCGGATATTTGCTTTTGTATGCAGGCTCTACAAGTAAAATTTTCTTATTCATTATTTTGAAATCTTTTTTATTTCACTGGCGAAATTTTTTATAAAACTAGCCTGGTCTTCAATTACAAATTCCTTTAAATGAGAAACTCCTCCATTCGCATATTCCTCAGAAATAGTAATCAATTGAACAACATCATTAATAACGCCGATATCTTTGGATTCAGTTATTGCAATAGCTTTTAGTAAACCAGCTTCTTCTTCAGTCAGGTTTCGAAGTCTAAAGAAGCCGCTTTCAGTTTTATCTTTATTTTCTAATTTCTTTTTTCTCTTGTTCAGACAACCAAAAACAAGTGCGAGCATAAAAAAATCTTTATTATCCATTTGCTTGAATTCCTCGCGTTCTGCTTTAAAATCATCATACAGCTTTCGTGCGTCCTTGCTGATAAAAAGTTGGGGGTCTTTTAAGTCTTTCGAAATTTTATCGCTCATATTTCGTTACCTCCGATATCCCATGTTTATCATCATGTTTCAATAAATATTCTCGGCAAACTGAAGAGTTAATTTCTTTCTTAAAATTACCAGTATATTCAGCGTCAGTTACTAATAAAATTACCTGAGCATTAGTCAGTGCTCTTTTAAACCATTCGGCGAGATTAACTCTGTATTCAATGTCAATTTTGGCCAAAGGTGTATCTATTATTACTGGGGCTAAGAATCCTGAAGTTTGTCTTAGTGCAGACATAAAAGAATACCCCATACACAATGTCTCAGCTGCGGAAAGTGATGTCACGGCATTAAAACCATCTTTTTCAACGATTAATTCATAATTCTTGTCTATCTGAATATTTTGAAAGTTTTTAGCGGTAATTAGTTTATTGAAGTAATCTTTGGTATACTTCTCTGTCTCTGTTCTTATTTCATCCATAATGCGTTCTTTTATAATACCTAACTGCTTGATACCTTCATCACAGGTGTCAATTTTCTCTTTAATAGTTTTATATTTATTTTTTTTAGATAGCTCTAGATTGTATTGTTTTTCTAATTCCCTTAGCCTATCTTGATCCATACTGATTCCTTGCTCTAATCTGCCAAGCTTGCCTTTATTTTCGTAAATCAATTCTTTATATTTTTCTCTGTCTTCATGAATTGCTTTTATTCTTGCACTATCAATATTTCCTAACTTTGTAATTGTGTCTTTCAGCTTTTTTTGATAATCGGTAAGTTCGTCTTCTAACTTCTTTAGTTTTAGCTCGTAATCAGTAATTTTATTACCAACCCCTTGTTCTTCTCGTAATAAATTCTTTAGTACATATTTCAAGCCAAGCGTATCATTTACTATGCTTGAGTACTTAGATTTTTCAAGAAGTTTTTCTAATTTTGCTCTTTTTGTTTGATTTTCTTTTTTGGCTAAATC
>CAZNDS010000265.1:0-3753 GCA_964571865.1 uncultured Ignavibacteriaceae bacterium
CGACGATAAAGTGGTGTAATTTTCTTTCCATCGATAACTGATTTTGGATCTGTAGAACTTGCAGCTTCAGGATTGTAGAATCCTATGGACTTATCGGTACCTGGTTGTTTCCCGCTTATTAACTCGCCGCGCAGGGAAGCACCGCCGATTACAGGAATATCGTAATACATTTGAAGGTCGGCACCAGAGTAGATTCTTTCGAATTGATTGCCTAAGTTACCTGCTATTGAATCGACTTGAAAACGCCTTGTTGCCGATGAGCCATCATACTTATAAATGTATTTTGAATTATTGGTAACATTACCAGCATAAAGTGAAAATCCGCCATCAATTGCTAAGTTTTGTTCATCGAAGGGAAGCTGGAAACCGAGCCGACCGATAAAATCTTTCCAACGATCGTTTTCATTCGCATTGTTAAGTACTCCGTTGAATAAACCTGCTTTAAGATTGAAGTAACTAAGGGGACCGCTTTCTCGTGTTAATTCAATTTTTGCACCTAATTCTCGCTCGCCGGGGAAGAGAATCTGATACATACGCGAGCGTTCTGGGGATTCACGTATGCTTGATGAGTACGATATTTCAAATCCAAAAGACCGGTCAAAGATACCACCAGTTAGTGATGCCATCCCAATCCAAGGTTCTTTGACCGAAGCATAGGCATCTTTAATCCCGACCCCACCCTGAGTAACATCAATTTGAAGAACAAATTGGGTGAGGACGTTGTCGTAATTAACTTTAACGCGCCCCCGACGAACTGAGAATCGCGATTTGACGTTGGTTGGGAAATTTCCACCGGCATAAGTCGATATGCTTGTCGCTTCGGCAACCTGGTATTGTGCCTGAAGGTAACCGCTGATTTTGATTTTTTTCAAAGCATCCAATGTCGATTTCATCTCGAGAACTGTCTCGTTAATTCCATCTACAGCTCCTTTAACCTGAGCGACATCGTCTTTGGTTGCAACAGAGGACGAGTCTTGCGATCTGGCATTCAAATAAATCGCAACTAGAAGTGAAATAATAAATATTAATCTTTTCATTAATTCTCCGATAATTTGTAATAGATGTTATTTTTCATCGATACAAATATAGAGAACAGATATTAAGACGAGGTTAAGGTGAGGTTATGAAATTGTTAAGAATCGAGAGGATATTTATTTGAAGGAATTCATACTTTTAGATAAAAACTAAAAACACTTCCTTTGTCTATTTCACTTTGCACTTCAATTTTACTTCCGTGTGCTTCGATAATATGTTTTACAATGGCAAGGCCCAAACCGGTGCCACCGGCTTCGCGTGAACGTTCTTTATCAACTCGGTAGAAACGCTCAAAGATTCTCGGCAGATGTTCTTGTCCGATTCCAACCCCACTATCTTTCACCCAAAGCAAGGCATTTTTATCTTGAAGTGAATACGATACGGTAACAATTCCATTGGCTTTATTATATTTGATAGCATTATCGATAAGGTTGACTAATGCTTGTTTTAATCTATCTCTGTCACCGTAAACTTCGGTCGATTCTGGTTGAAGTTCCAGCTTGAGAGAAATATCATTTTGTTTAGCAAATTGCTTCATTTCCGACACTACTTCTTCAATAAATTCATTCAACAAGAAATATCTAAAACTCATTTTCATTTCACCAGATTCAATACGGGATATTTCTATCAAGTCACCGAGCAATACATTCAATCGCTGTGTATTGTTGAGTGCTCGCGTAACAAATTCGTGATTTACGCTTGGATCATCCAGTGCTCCATTAAGTAATGTCTCTAGCATTCCCTGAAGTGAAAAAATGGGCGTACGCAGTTCGTGTGATATATTTCCTAAAAACTCGCCCCTGATTCTCTCTAATTTTTTTAACTTGCCGATGTCTTCTTCAAGTTTTTCTACCACACTGTTGAGCGTCTCCGATAATTTCCCGAATTCATCTGATGAGTGAATTGGAATTCGTTTATTCAAATCACCTGCTCGAATCTGCTCGGCAACCATAACCATCTCCTTGATCGGCTTAGCAAATCGTTTTGAAATGAAAATAGTTATTCCAATTACAAGCGCTAGAATCAAAATACTGACGACGATAATTTTATCGCGTATATCGTGCATAACATTTTGAATATACGTTAAAGGAACTGCAACACGTAAAATCGCTACATTGTTGAATCCACTTGTTAAGGGAAACGGTTTTAAAATTTTACTGGCCAAATAGAGCAAATCGTAATTTATTGTTGCGCTATGTCGAATGCTTGTGCCAATACCATCGCGGAGTGCTTGTTGTACCTCAGGACGTTGAGAATGATTTTCTATCGTATGGAGCTTCTCATAAGGTAAGTCAGATTCGAACAACACGTTACCTTGCTGATCGATCAATGTCAATCGTAAGTTTGACGACTGTGTGAATCGTTGCAGATTATAATAACTAATAGTATCGGATTCCACCGATGTTTGGATAAAAAATTCTATCTGGTTAATCTTCGTTTTTAAATCATCGAGAATAAGTGAATTAAAATAGTTATTCAAACTTATGATTGAGAAAACAGCTACTGAAACTATTATACTCGTACAAATAGAAAATAGAAGAATCGTCAATTTGGATTGAATGCTCACTCGGAATCTCTCATTCTATAACCTACACCCTTAATGGTTTCGATGTAATCAGCAAACTTACCAAGCTTCTCCCTAATTTTTCTGATGTGTACATCTACGGTTCGGTCAACAACCTGAATATTGCTTCCCCAGACAGTGTTCAAAAGACTTTCTCGGTCAACCACTTCATTTTGACGTTTCGCAAGATGTAGCAAGACTTCAAATTCTTTTTTTGGAAAGAAAACTTCCTTTCCAGACACTCGGACAATATACTGCGATGGAAGAATTTCGATTGCACCAATTGTAATAGAAGATGCGATTGCTTTGGGTGCTTCGTACTTTCGGAGAACATTCTTTACTCGTGCAATAAGCTTCGGCATGCTGATTGGTTTAACAACATAATCATCGGCCCCAAGCTCTAATCCCAAAACCTCATCAACATCTGTTCCTTTTGCCGTTAGAAAAATAACAGGTATATGCTCAGTTTTTTTATTTGTCTTTAACCGCTTCAGCACTTCTATACCATCGTATTCGGGCATCATAATGTCGAGAAGAATCAATTGTGGCTGTCGCTGAGCAAGTTCGAGTGCTTCCTTCCCGTTGCGAGAAGTCAGAACAAAATAGCCTGCTTGCTGTAAATTATATTTCACGAGATCAACGATGTCGCGTTCGTCATCGACAACAAGTATTGTTCTTTTCATTAAATTGTGTGTTAAGTTAGAAGGTGATTTAGTACATTTTATATAAATTTGTTTAAATTTCAAATTTTAATATGTTAACAAGGTTTTGTCGCTATGCTTGCCTAATCCGCTTCTCAGTATTATATCCATGCTCACCAAAGGGTTGCAACTTCTCAAGCCATATTTCTTCAAGAAGTGTCAATTCATCACTCAAGTTAAAGTGGGGATCATCTTTAACTTTCACAACTTCTAAAATTTCAAAAACAAATTTATCGGCACCGTATTCATTCCACTCTTTTTGAAGCTGTTCGTTGCGATGTCTTCCAATAGTGAGCATAAACTGCTTCCAAGGAAAATCTTGCCGTTAGCAGTGTTCTTTACCATGAAGACACCGGCTGGTTTCTTCCGCTCTTTATATTCTCTTTTGATGTCTTCTTTTGATTTCATGTAATGATGACATGTTTTCTGGTGTATAATCTACCAAAACTTAGA
>CAZNDS010000266.1:0-3748 GCA_964571865.1 uncultured Ignavibacteriaceae bacterium
CAGTTCCGAAATTTTGCTTATTTTATCTACGTAAACCCTGTCGTAAACTCGCCGGGAGACGAATGACAGGTAACTACCTCCGCTTTTGATTTGGAGACTATCTGAATATTTTGAAAGAGTTGAGCCCATGCAAACGCTACACGGCGTATATATAATAGAAAGAAAGAAAATGTTTTCCTTAGAAAATATTTTTAAATCGTAGATGAATCCCAAAAAGTACTTACTTACCGATTTAATTTTCATTATTAACATCTTCTTGTGATAAATATCAAAAAAGGGAAATTAAAACGCAATAGGAATTTTATTAAAATGTTTGTACTGAATTCTCTCGCTTTTTAATTGAAATGTTTGTTATCAAAATAAACTATTCTTTGATTCCTAAGGCAGGTTTTCTAAATCGTCTAAGTCTTTATATCTTCCAGCAGATTTCTTATTTATTTTTAAATGTTCAAGATTGATAAAATTTACTTCTACATCATCAAGCATAGTAACTTCTTTTGCCTTGTAACATTCATCAAAGTCAACGCCGGAAATTGATGTAAGTAATTCTATTCTAAGAGGGGGCACGCCCATTCGTGTTATTTTATTCTCTTCTGTAAACAAAGCGGCAGATAGATCGGGAACATCAAACCCAAATTCCTTAATGACTTCTGCAATTTTTGCTGCGTTTGACTTTTTATTGGAAATCCAGATATCAATATCTCCTGTTGCTTTTGGATAGCCATAATATCCGACAGCATACCCGCCGATTATTAAATATTCAACTTTTTTTAAGTTCAACAACTTCAAAAAATCTCTGAAGTCGGGTGGTAGATGGATCATAACCATACATTGTTTGTCTTAAAAATTCTATTGCCTGGATTTTTTCTTGTGGTGTTTTCGAGAGCCAGTATTTTTTATCGCTTGATTCGTCTAAAAGAGAAACGACCGAGAATGCCTTTTTGTCTTTGATCATACTTAGATTTAATCGGCTCATATGTAAAAAATAACTTTAAAATAATTTAGCTAAAGATAGTTATTATTGATTTAATTTAAAAACTAAGGATAAAATTTTAAGAAAACAGAAAGTTCCGTATTGCTTAGTCTCAGCGGCGGAGATAAGTAGTTGCGCTGTTCAAACTGATTTGACTAGAAATTGCCGTTTGATTAAATTAAACACAAAAAAAAACATTATTTTAAATTGGAGGTTAAATGAAAAGATTAATCCTAATCTTAATTCTTCCTCTACTTGCGTTTCTTCCGGGGCAGATTCAGGATGACAATGAAGATATTCAAATCGCATTTAACGGTGCAATGAAAGGCGTTTACTGGGCGCAAGAAAATGTTTCTCCAAAACGAGAAGTCACTTTCAAAGATATTGTGGTTAACAACAAAAAAATTTGCACTATAAAAATTTACAAGCAAGTCGGCGGGCTGAAAATAATCTCCGAAGGTTACGAGGGGTCAACAAAAGTAGAGATTACAACTTACCGCTCGACTCCGGAAAAAGAAAAATAAAGCAGCACAACTCCGTTAAAAACTAAAAAGCACAAACGGCAACGCTGAACAGACAAATTCCAAAAATGAATATGTTATCATTTGTGCTCATTAGGCTGCTTCGTTAATTATAATGAAAAATCAAAAAGGCGATTCTTCTGACTGGGCAGCGCCGCCCTCTTTCGCTTTGTTGTATTCCTCAATTGCCATTGTTTGAAGAGATTCTTTTAACTCTTTCGGGATGATGACGCTGTCGTAATATTTGTCGTCTTTTCCTTTTTCGGATGGAGCGCTGGCAAAGAGTCCATTTGAACCGCTAACTAAACGAAATCCTTTAACGATGATTCCTTCATCGGTTTGAATGTCAAAGTATGCGACTGTTTTTGTGTCACCTTGGAATGGATGCATTCGAGATATTTTCATATTCTTCTCCTGAGTAATGTATTTGATTTTATATTATTACTGAATAATCCAAATTTTGGATATACCACTTAGCGTGAAAATAGCTTTGATTTTTCAGAAAGGCAACCAAATAAGCATAAAGAGGTTTATTTTTTTGCATTTATTAATAAATATACTAAATTAGCAAAAGTATTAATTAACTATAATTATTCATTATGAAATACTATAAGCTTGCTGAGGCGGAAAAAACTCTGCTCGGCATAGATGATATAGCGAATCTGCTTGTAATTAGCAGAGAATCAGCAAAAGTTACTGCCTCAAGATATGCTGCAGCAGGTTTCTTAGTTCGTCTAAAAAGGGATTTATATGTTTCCGCCGAGAAATTAATGCGGCTGAAAGAAGAAGAACTTTCTCTTACAACAGCGTTAAGTTATTATAATGTTTCTGCTCAGCAGCAGCAGAATTTTATTGAATCAATACAACTGAAAAGGACAAAAACGGTTAAAGCTAAAAACATTGAATTTGCTTATACAAAGATCAAAAAAGAAATGTACACAGGATTTGAACTTCTTAATAATTTTTTTATAGCTCTTCCAGAGAAGGCAATTGCCGATGCTGTATATCTAACTGCAATTGGAAAGTATAACTGTGACTTTGACGCGGTTGACTTTAAGAAAATTAAAAAAAGTATAGTGGAAGAATTTATAAATTTAACAAACAGAAGAACGAAAACTTTTTGGAGCCAGCTATGCAAGACTTACAGAGTTTAGAGATATTTGAAATAGAGGTTCTTGAACTGCTGAACAGCGTAAAGGTGCTCGACTCTCTTTTTTTCGGCGGCGGAACAATGCTGCGGCTGTGCCATAACTTGAATCGCTATTCAACGGATTTAGACTTCTGGCTGAATGTAAATTCGGATTCAAAATCAATCTATTCGAAAGTAAAAGAGGTCTTATCGGCTAATTACAGAGTATTAGATTCGGCGAATAAAAAATATGCTTTACTTTTTGAATTCCGCTCGTCAAAGGTCACACGCAACTTAAAAATTGAAATCAGAAAAGAACAAAAGGACTTTGACTGGGAAAAGAAAATTGCATTCTCAAGATTTTCTAATAAGCAAGTTGTTGTTAAAGCTTTGTCGCTGCGGCAAATGATGGTGAATAAAACAGAAGCATTCCTCTCGAGAAAATTAATTCGAGATTGCTTCGATATAGAATTTCTTTTAATGCGCGGCGTCGAGGTCCATCCGGATAAAAGTAAGCTTGAAATGATGTTAAAAATTATAAACGGCTTCAGTGATAGAGATTTTAAAGTAACACTCGGTTCGGTACTGGATGAAAAAGACAGAAAATTTTATGCAGAAAATAAGTTTAAGTTTTTGCAAGAAGAATTGAAAAGAAAGCTGTAATAAGGCGGCCTATTTCTTTGTTATATTTTCCAACTTTGATTCAAAAACCTCTATCCAGTCTGGAGAAAGATTCATATCAATAAGTATTTTTATGTTCATGCAGTTGTTATTTGTACTTCCCCGCCACAAGACAGCTATGATGTGGCAGGTTGTTCTTCAACTCGCCATGCAGCATAAGCTAATGCCTGTTCTATGTCGGCCTTCTCTAAGTATGGATACGCTTTTAATATTTCGTCAAACGTATGCCCACTGGCGACCAATCCGACAATAGTACCAACTGTTACCCTAAGTCCGCGGATACAGGGTTTCCCTCCCATTACATCCGGTTCTATAGTAATTCGATCAAGTGTTTTCATTTGATTACTCTATTAATTTATTAGACTTTAATTAAATATAATATTTTTTTATTAATGGGCACCTCTAAAATCTCAAATGACAAGCACCAAAAGACAAACAAATTCC
>CAZNDS010000267.1:0-3746 GCA_964571865.1 uncultured Ignavibacteriaceae bacterium
TGAACCTGTTAAAACGAGTAATATCAACATCTTGATATACATAATTTTCTCCTTTATAAATTGATGATATATTGTTTTTTATTATTATTTCCACGTTACACCACTCTTGCGGAAAATTATTTTATGATTTTAGAAGATATAAAAAGTTTGAAATTATAAAGCTTTTTTGATGGTGAAGTTTAACTGAGATAAAGCCTTGAATTTGAGGTGTCTTGGAGGGGAAGTGTTATATCAAGAAAAACTTTTAATTTTACTGCAATTAAGGGATGAACTCTTTGTAATACTTATTCATTACAGCATGATTCACAAACTCGTCTCCGTTCCAATACTTAACAGAATTTTTTAAGTTCTTAAAATACTTGGCATCAAGTTGTGATTTTACTTTTCCCTCATCCAATAAACGCTGGTAATTTATGTTAAATGGGTCCGATGGAACTATGGATTTAATTCTCATTTCTTTATCAAAGTTATAAAGAAGTCCATCTCCTTTGAAAAGCGGAGAGCCAAGTATTTCAGTTGTATATGCGGTAATTCCACCATCGTTATTTCCTATAATCATATTGATGGAGTTATAATCTGTATGGCTTAATTTCTTGCTGACTTCAGTAACGGGAAAAGTTATATAATATTTATAATTACCCTTGTCCATTCCTTTTGGAATATAAAATTCTGTTGACGGACTAAAACCATTAAAATTATTGGGATTGAGAACGGCTACAAAGGCGCATTTAAACGCGTTATTTATTCCACCAATAATTAGTTCTTCCTTACCGTCTGAGTCTAAATCATGAAATAGTTCATATGTAATCCCCCGGAATTATAAAAGCTTCTTAATTCATTCCCGGTTGTAAGATCTATTTCAGAAATTTTTGCCGGAGCGTTTAATCCATCATAAGCCGTAAGAAATAATCTGTCTTTGATACCATCATTAAAAATCAAAAATCTTCTGATAATAGTTCTTATATGATTCCACCTCTCTGCATCAAGCGACTTGAATACTCCACTTGTAATTTTTCTAATCAAATCACCCTTAAAGTTAAAACAGTAAATTGTGTCTGGAAAATATTGTTTACTTCTTATAACTCCTGTTAATAAGACTTCGTTAATTGTATCATTATTAATATCCTGTACAACTAGATTCTGAAAACGAGAATCATACTCTATAGAAGTTGTGCTGGTATTTTCAAAATTAAGAGTAGATTTTTTCCATAGAGTATCTCCCATGTCATTCAAAACATAGAGTACCTCGTTAGAGATAAATGCTCGTTGAGGATTTGTATTCTTAATTGGATTCTTAATATTTAAAAACAATACCTTAAACATATTTAACAAACTTTTGCAGCCCTGTCCTAATTAGAGGTTCTTTAACTTCAATCCAGCCATCATAAACTTTAACTGCTTTTTTGGGTTCTTCTAAAAGTTTTTTTGCGAAGATGTTTTTTGGGGGAGTAATCGCTCTGCAATTTCTTTATCCTCTACACTCGGTTCCTGGTTTAACTCCGTTTCCAGTTCCTCGTAGAATTTCTTCAGCTTCAAATAATTTTCATTACACAAACTGCATGATTCAAAATGCTCGAACATTTCCTTTTTTTCTGCGTCAGTAATTTCTGACTGATTCAGAAAAAGCAATTCAATTTTATGTTCTTCGATATGGTTATTCATTGTTTTAGTATGTTCTTAAATATTATATTTCTACGTTCTACTCTCTTTGCGTAAAACTATAATTCAAAATCCATTAGCGCGATGAATTCTTCCCTCGCTAATTTAGTTAAATACTCTATTTTTGCTTTGTACTTAAGGTTATATGCTGATTCATCAATTTTGATATAACGTCTTAAATAGGAATAAAATGCTTCACTGCATCCGCCATTTAAACACCAATCATTGATAATATCACGTAACGCAAAATATACTGCTTCCGCCTGTGCTTTGTTTAATTTACCTTTTGTGAAGTACTTTAAGAATATTTTTTCTCGCAGTGAAATTAATACTTTATCTTCTGCTTCTTCAATTTCCAAATTGCCTAAGTTCTCTCCGCTGTGATCACTCTCGATTGGTCCCTTATGCGAAGTATATTCACTGTAAAATCTATTCTTAAATAGATTAACGACATCCAATAGAAGTAATGCTCTGCGATACTCAGATTGTTCAATAATAATATCATTTACAGTAACGAGCTGTTCGTTAAAGTTATCTTTAATGCTGAATGCAATGCTGAAATATTCCTTTTCGAATTCATTAATTGGATAGGGAGGAAGATGTAACAGCGGATCCACCTTTTTGGGGACGATCATATTTCCGAACATGGTTTTTTCAATGCTTAAATAATCGCTTTTTTTGATGGCATCACGAATATTTCTGAGAATTTTCGCTCCAGCTGGATCGGACTGCGAATATAATTTCGCTAATTGAGCATTAATGACTTTGGAAAGGTAACTTTTATACGCTAAAAAAATATCTGTACTTGAAGTATCCTCAATTGAATCATTGAGGGAATTACAAAACTTTTCTAATCGATAGAATCCTTCACTATCATCCTTCGAAAAGATCTCAGCTATGCAATCATACGCAAGATCGTTCGTTGTAATACCTTGCAATTCACATAAATACAACAGAGAGGATTTAATATTGTTGAGATAACTGCAAACTATGATGCGGGATAATTTAACTAACTGAAGGATCTCCTTAAGATTTGTAGAATCTTTGCACAGAATTTTCAGACTAGTTTTTAACGATTCAGTATCGATTTTCACTATCTGCATCTAGGTCACTATTAAATAATTAAGATTTCATTTAAAAAACAGCAGAATTAGTAAAAAGGTCAAGAAAGCCGTACACTAACTGATTAGAGAGACCCAGTATAAACATCTCAATAAATCTCTCATTTATTTCAGAAAAATGTTGACGAAATATTAAACATAATTTCCATATTTGTTTATATTTATAAGACTCCTTACCTTGCACATGTTATCTGAAAGGAATACTCATGGCAAATGGAACAGTAAATATCCCCGAAGAGCAATTAACAAAACTTGTTGAAGCTTATAAAACTATTCAAGAGTTTCTTGAATCCGCGATTTCAGCAAAGAATTTATACCGTGAAGAATTCTTAGCTGGACTCCTCGAATCAGATAAAGACATTCACCTCAAACACATGAACGAGGTACATTCGTTCAAAGATTTCGTTGGCTAAGAGAATTCTGCAGCGAACAAACAGATTCGCGTGATATTAAGTCATTACCAGGGCATGTGCAGACTGATGCTTTTGAAACTGCCATTAAACTTTGCGAGGACATCTTTCACGTTGAATTAAATGTTCGACCTATGGCTGCTCTAAGAGGTAATTATCGAGTCATAGTAGCAAAAGATTATAGGATGATTTTCTCATTTGACAACGAAGCTGTTTATCTAAAACGGATTGCTCACCGTAAAGATATTTATAGAAAAATAGAGCTTTAATAAAATTTTACGGTATGATCTTAACTTTTAGACATGCATGTTTTGGATGTCATCACCCTCCTTATTCCACTTCAGCAGAAATAATTTCTTTGCTTTAACTTAGAATGAATCTTTTCTTCTTCGATTTTGCTGTCTTTCGCACTTTTTAAGGAAGTAAAAAAAGTTTAGTCTTTTGCTTGAATTTAAAGTATTCCTACTAATTCAGACTGACTCAAATGAAATTTATTAGATAATTATTCAAATTTTATATCAGTTCAGATAAGGTAATAAGCTTCAAGTAAATGGGT
>CAZNDS010000268.1:0-3716 GCA_964571865.1 uncultured Ignavibacteriaceae bacterium
GGACAACGTGAATCAGAATGAAGTTCATTAAATGTTAAATAAATTGGTTCGGGGCCAACTGAAACAGTTTGTTTGTATTTTATCCAACCTTCTTCTATAAGAGAAGTGCTTGAATCAACTGACGAATTCTCACTGCAAGAAAATATCAAGAGAGGAAAAAGTAACAATAACTTTCTCATATTCGCTCCAAATAATTTATTTCTTACTTTTTTTATGGATATCGATCCAATCTTTCATCTCAACAAGATTGTTTGAAAGATCCCACCAGCCATTTTTGAAGGCTGCATAATCCGGTCCGGACATCGCCGAAGCATAACGAATCGAATTAGAATACAGAAGCCACTGCTTGATCCATTTAATTTCTATAGCTTCATCAAATGGATTACTCTTATCAGCAAGACCGGCATTCCAAGCTTCAAGTAAAAGTTTCGTTGCAGTTAAAGTCATTTTATTTGTTTCTTCAATTGTTTTATCAAGTTTTTTAAAATGATTCGATGAATAAGTTGTTGAATGACATGATTGGCAAATTGTACTCATCTTTCCTTTTCTGACTGATTGTTCTTCCGGAGAAATTAGAAAATCACTTGCATTTTCTCCCGTGAATGTTGTCGGCAGAGGAAGACCATCTTTGTTTTTAATAATCGAGGTATTTCCACTTTTGGGCTGGGGATGGGAATAAATTAATCCGAAAAGACGAACCCACAATCGCGAACCAAAATCGTGTGAGCGTTCAACAACTACATCTCCACTTGAGTTAACTAATAGACTATTATGGCATGCTGCACAAGTCGGTGCAGTGAAATCTTTTCCAATTGTCCAAGGAACATTCTCCCAATTCCACTTATCCTTCTTTGATTCAAAAATATTTCCATGCTTGCTTTCCTTATAAACGTTGTATGCTGGCACATCCGGTTCTAAGTGACACTGTCCGCAAGTGTACGGCTTGCGGGCAATTTCAATAGAAAAACTGTGCCTTGGATGACACGATGTGCATGCGCCTTTGCTTCCATCCGGATTGGTTCTTCCCACTCCGTGATTTGGCCAATTAGTTAGATTAGGAATTTCAATTTCGCCAAGATCTGTTTCAACGCTGCGCATTCCTTTCACTTCGACCTTTGTTCCATGACATGCATAACAACTTTCACTTCTCGCGTTTTCAAATTCTTTCGTCTGAACGATTTTTCGATTCTTAAATTCTTTTGTACTCGTAATCGTCTCAACCAAAGTGTGATAAATTGGATTCTTCTCAAGATTACCGATGGCATTTGTTTTTTTGCTTTCAGAATATTGAACTGCTTCTACAGGATGACAAGTGCTGCAATCATTCGGGCTAACTATAACATTAATACGATATCCAAAATGATCAAAATTGTCTTTGTGTGAATCTTTGTTTAGACCGTGGCACTCGTAGCAGCCTATCACTTTCTCATTAAATCCATTTGGAATTTTGTCGATAGATATTCTTCTCTCTGCCTCTGGCTTCGAAATCGCTTGTTGTAAATTCACCTTGGAGTGCAGGCTTGTTTTCCAGTCTTCAACAATTCCTGGCGTTGCAGATGAGTGGCAATCTAAACAGGCTTCCGTTTCTTCGCTTATTTTTATGTCAGAATCATTATTTCCCTTTTGGGGAGGTTGTGATGCTACAAAAATCAGAGTAACAATGATTGCAAATGTTAGCAGAAAAAATTTATTCTTCATTTTATCACCTCTTTCAAATTTGTTCACCTTGAAAATACCTGATTATGATCAAGAATTTGATTTGAGTAAATATACATTCTTTTTCATTAAATGAAAATTCAGGGAAAGCTTAACAGAAAAGATTCCATTTCTTAAAATTTCATTCTGGATGTTAAGAGATGAAATCTTCAACGAACTTTTATGTTGCTATCGAGAAAGATGCCATCGTTTAGCTCGAGTTGAGCATTTTGAAAGGATGGCATTTTTTACGCACCTTAATGTTCTAATTTAATTCGCTCATCATGATAAACAACGGCTTCATTTCAAACTTTTATAAAACGGTCTTAAGCGTTCTACGTTAAAAACTTTTTAACATTTACGACTTTCACCGCAGAAGAAAAATCTCCGACTGCTTTATTTCTACTTAATGAAAACAAGTTTCCGAGTTGATGAAAATGATCCCACATTCAGTCTATAAAAATAAATCCCGCTATGTAAAAATGATGCATTAAACTCAATTTCATAAGTTCCTGAAGTTTTCTCTTCATTCACAAGTGTTGCGACTTCTTTCCCGAGAATGTCATAAACTCGTAAAGACGCCATATATAGCGCCTCTACACTACCCGGTATAGTAAATTTTATCCTTGTTGTTGGATTAAACGGATTAGGATAGTTTTGATAAAGAGCGAAATCATTTACTAAACTCTCATCTCTAACATCTGTTGTGCTGGAATATTTACATATTTTTCCATGATCAGCAACAAGCCAGCCGTTATTGATATTTGTAAAGTAAATGCTGAAAACAGAATTTTTACCTGAACTTCCAAGGGGTAGATTTTGAGTTGTCCAGGTATTTCCTCCATCGGTTGTGTGCTGAATGAACGCCGATTCTGGATCATCAGTTTTCGAAGGTATCCAACCATTATTTATATCAACAAAAAAAATCGTTTTAGATTTCTCATTGGAATTTATACCGCTGTTTGTAACATAGCTCCAGCTCACTCCTCCATCCTTTGTTTTAATAACCTTTCCACTATCCCCGACCAACCAGCCATTGTTTTGATCAATAAAGAAAATATCGTTGTACATGCCAGGTTGGTACTCACTGAGTTGCTCGATCCAATTATTCCCACCGTTGGTAGTTTTATAAATTTTAAACGGTGCTGTCATATTCGGTCCGGTTGAGGAATAACACCAGCCGATATTCGGCGTAACAAAGAAGAAGATACCCATCCCATTAAAATTCGTCCAATTTTCTCCGCCATCTGTTGTGCGTAAAAACTTAGGCACCATAGTGGTGAAGTTCCAGATTAATACCCAGCCGTTGTTCTGATCAACAAATTGAAGTTTAAATCCAAAGTCGCCCACCTCTGATGATAAAATTTTTCTAGTCCAATTTATACCGCCGTCTGTTGTCTTATGAAGAAATACCTTCGTAGAAACACCGTAGTCGGGGCCCAGGTTATCAAGTTTCCAGCCGTGAGAGATGCCAACCCAATCCATCACATGACCAGGATCGGAACCGCTCCATAATGTATCAGTTGGCCAGGGATTAACAATCAACCAATTAGCGCCAGCATCGGTTGTGTGAAGCAGCGTTCCTCTGCTGCCAGATATCCAGCCTTCAGTTTGACTTACAAACTCGACTCTACCAAGCATTGCTTGTTCACCGGTGCCGAGCGGATTTGTTTGCCGGATCCATTGCTGCGAAAAAAGATCAGAGTTAAAAAGAAGTAATGAGAGAATAGCTAAAACAAAATGAAAGTTTTTCATTGCAGAGTTCCTAAATAAATTTTGATGGGTTATTTTTATTATGTTAGTCCTGAGATTTTCTCTTTTACTTTCACATGACTTTTAAAGTTTTAAACATCGTGGATAGAAAAAAGATTTGCTGTTAAAGAATTTCTAATTGTTCTTTTGTGAAAAGGAAAGGCGCTCGACACTTTAAAAGATGAATAAAATTCAGAATTTCTTTTGGGCATACGTTTAACCCAAATTTGTCATTAGGTAACAATTTCTAATGACCGCCATTAGAAAAA
>CAZNDS010000269.1:0-3689 GCA_964571865.1 uncultured Ignavibacteriaceae bacterium
TCGATTGGAGAACGCTCCGCTCAGATTGGGGTGTTGGTATTGGTACGCGTGATGCGAAACTCCGACTCGGTTTTGCATGGAGAACCGACCAATCTTCACCGCCGATGGTGTTCCTCAGATTGAACAGACCATTCTAAGCTAACTTCCCGAAAGCTTCCTTTGTCTTATCGAGCAAGCTTTCGGGAAGTTTCAGTATCATGTTATGGAATAGTCAACCTGCCTTCTAGGGTGGGTTGACTTTTTTTTATATTGATATTTTGATTTAACAACTATATGTTTTATATTCTTGGCAACCATGCACAAGATTTTTGAAAACTATATCAAATCCATCTCCTCTAAATTCGCTCACGAAGAAACGAGCGAAATGGGTTACCGCACCGACTTTGAAATTTTATTAAAGGGAATTTTTAAGTCAATCAACGTCCGGCGTATTGATCACGATGCAAAAGCAAAGCAGGGGAATAAGCCGGATTTTGTCGTACTCCACCACGATGTGCCAATTTTATATATCGAAGCGAAAGATATTGGCGTGTCTTTGGATAAAGTGGAGAAGTCCGAGCAGATGGCAAGATATTATGGATATGCAAACTTGGTTCTCACGGACTACGTTGAATTTCGTTTTTATAGAAATGGTTTACCTTACCAAGTTCCGATCAAGATAGCGGATTATGATATCAAGCATCGAAAGATTGTTGCTATCCCCGAAAATTATGAACACACCGCAAAAACTCTTCTCGACTTTACACAATCGCATAAAGAGCTGATACGGTCGGGCGAACACCTCTCAAAAATTATGGGAGGTAAGGCGCAGCGGATTCGTGATAACGTCAAGCAGTTTCTTTCTAATAACTCAGAAAAAAGCACTGAGATATTGCGCGTGTATGATACTATCAGAAAACTTCTTGTCCACGACCTTTCGCCGGAGTCTTTCGCGGATATGTATGCACAAACACTTGTTTACGGACTTTTCGTAGCTCGCTATCACGATGCAACACCTGAAAACTTTACACGGCAGGAAGCCCGAGACCTTGTGCCGGCTTCAAACCCTCTGCTTCGGCATTTCTTTGACCATATAGTTGGACCAAATTTTGACAAGCGGCTTGAGTATATCGTAAATGAGCTGTGCTTGGTTTTTTCTCATGCGAATGTTCCGGAGTTAATGAAACAATATTTTAAAGATGATTTATGGGGCAAAACACATGAAGGTCCCGACCCCGTGATTCATTTTTATGAAGACTTTTTAAAAGAATACGACCCTGAGCTTAGGAAAAAAATGGGTGCATTTTATACACCCCTGCCTGTAGTGCGGTTTATCGTTCGTTCTGTTGATTACATTCTTGAAAAAGATTTTGGTCTTGCTTCCGGTTTAGCCGACACATCAAAAACATCAACCGGTAAGCACCGTGTCCAGATTCTTGATCCGGCTGTTGGAACCGGGACATTCCTGAGTGCTACTATTCGTATCATTTATGAAAGGTTACTTAAGAGTGGTCAGAAAGGTCGCTGGCACACATATGTGCATAATGATTTGCTGCCGCGATTGCATGGTTTTGAACTTATGATGGCGCCATACACTATAGCTCATCTGAAACTGAGTATGGCATTTAAGCAAACTGGATTTAAATATTTCAATCGCCGGCTTGGAATTTATCTAACAAATTCTCTCGAAGAGAGCATAACCAAGGCAGACTTGTTCACTGGCTTTGGACTTGCTGAAAGTATTGCAGAGGAATCCAAAGAAGCATCTGTCATTAAAAACGAAACGCCTATTATGGTTGTTATCGGCAATCCACCGTATAGCATCAGTTCTTCTAATAAAGGTGAGTGGATTACCAATCTTATTAAAGAATACAAAACCGGACTGAACGAAAGGAACATACAACCGCTTTCAGATGATTACATAAAATTCATTCGTTTCGGAGAGCACTTCATAAAAAAGAATAATAGTGGCATTGTAGCGATGATTACCAACAACTCATTCTTAGACGGAATTATACATCGTCAGATGAGGAAACATCTGCTTAAAACATTTAACGACATTTACATTCTTGACCTCCATGGTAATTCAAAGAAGAAAGAAAAAGCGCCCGATGGAGGTAAGGATGAAAATGTTTTTGATATACAGCAGGGAGTTGCAATTTCGATATTTGTTCGTAGAACAGGTGAGAAAAAAGGATTTGGCAACATTCACCACACAGAGATTTATGGAGAAAGGGAGGAAAAATTCAAGGTTCTAACTGAGAGTGATTTACAAAATATAAAATGGAAGAAGCTCAATTATTCCGAACCATACTATTTCTTTGCTCCAAAGGATTTTGGAGCAAATACAGAATATGAGAAAGGTTTGAAGCTTGATGAGCTTTTTGCGGTTAATACATCTGGCATAAAAACACATCATGACGATTTACTCGTGAGTTTTAAAGAATTTGAAGATAACAATTACCAGTATTTATATCGCCCCTTTGATATCAGGTGGATTGAATACGATCTCAAGAAAGTTATTCGTCATCGTTTTGCTGTAATGAAGCATGTACTCAAAGATAACATTTCTCTGCTAACATGTAGACAGCAAAGTAGTTTTGACTTTCAGCATGTCTTTGTTGCAAGACAATTAAGTGATATTTGTTCTGTTTCAATGCAGACGAAGGAATCGACTTATATTCTTCCTCTTTATCTTTTTCGCGAAGATGATTCACGAATACCAAATCTCAAAAAAGAAATAGTTGCTGAAATAGAAAAGATTGTAGGTAAAGTTACTCCCGAAGATATTTTTGATTATATCTATGCAGTTCTACACTCGCCAAGCTATCGCGAAAAATATAAAGAGTTTCTAAAAATAGATTTCCCGCGTGTGCCTTATCCAAAAGACGCTAAGAGTTTTAAAAAGCTCGTTGCTTTTGGCGCTGAATTGCGTTTACTCCACCTCCTCGAATCGCCGAAAGTAAATAAATTTATTACCACCTATCCTGTAAGCGGCTCAGATACCGTTGAGAAAGTAGTCTATAATGCTGGAAAAGAAGTCCGACTTCTATCTGGTTTAGACACGGCAAGAAGTCGGACTTCTGACCCTGCCGACTCGGATATAGGTAAAAAAGCAACGTGCGAAGAGGGAAAAGTATTTATCAACAAAGAGCAGTACTTTGGTAATATCCCCGAATCTGCATGGAACTTCTACGTCGGCGGCTACCAGCCCGCACAGAAATGGCTCAAAGATCGTAAGGGAAGAACTCTTACAAACGCTGATATCGAACATTATCAAAAAATGATTGTGGCACTAACGGAAACGGAGAGAATCATGAGAGAGATTGATAAAAATAAATTGATATAAAGAATTCGTGTCCTCAGTACATTCCAGTGCTGTCGAGAGTTCGCTCCCGACGGGAGCCGATGCCACACAAACCTGTCATACTGATCCCGCCTAAACGGGCGTTGCCCATTGCTCAAAAAGAAATGACATTGTCGGTAAATTGAATACCTGTAGAATAATAAATCAACGCATCATCGTAAACGATGACGCTACTCCGAAGAAAGTATCCTGAAGGATGCTAACGCTCCAGACTGATTTATCAGTCTTTCTTGTAATTGTCATTAAGAACGAAGTGAAGAATCTGATTGAAATTTGATAAGAAAAAAAATTGTTTTTTCCCCCGCTTCTTTATAAATTAATCATATCATAAAGATAATTAACA
>CAZNDS010000270.1:0-3680 GCA_964571865.1 uncultured Ignavibacteriaceae bacterium
AAGTTGGGTTTTTCACAATCGAACTGGTCTCAAAAACCCGATGAGTCGGTTGACTTATCGGGTTTTTTTATTTCAAAAAAAAAATAAAAGGAAAAGAGCAAGATTTGTTTCTTGCTCTTTTTTTAGGAGGATTAGAATCCTAATCTCTTCATATCTTCAACAAGTGTTTTCACAGCGCTAACTGAGTTATCCATCAAAGCTTGTTCTTCTTCGTCTAATGAAAGCTCAATTATTTTTTCTACACCGTTTGCTCCTAAAACTGCAGGAACGCCAACGTAATAACCTTTCACACCAAATTCTCCATCAAGATAGGCGCAAACCGGTAATACACGTTTATCATCATTTAAGATTGCTTCAGTCATTGCAATTGTCGAAGAGGCAGGTGAATAAAACGCAGAACCGGTTTTTAGTAATTTTACTACTTCACCGCCGGCCATTTTTGTTCTTTCAACCATTGCTTTCATAACTTCTGCTGCTTTGGCTTTATCTTTATATTTACGCTCAAGAAGTTCCATGACAGGAATTCCATTCACGTTCGCATATCGAACTAATGGAACCATCGTATCTCCGTGTCCGCCAAGCACTAATGCATTGATGTCTTTTACTGATACGCCAAGTTCCCAGGCAATAAATGTTGAGAAGCGTGATGAATCAAGTACACCGGCTTGCCCCATAACTTTATTTGCTTTAAATCCGGAAATATTCTTGAACAAAGTAACCATTGCATCCAATGGATTTGAAATTACGATCACGATAGATTTAGGTGCATGTTTTTTAACATTCTCTGCAACAGTTTTCATTATCTGTGCATTCGTCGTCAGCAGATCGTCGCGGCTCATTCCAGGTTTACGCGGCAACCCGGCAGTTACAATGACGATATCCGACCCATCGATATCTTTGTAGTCATTTGTTCCTTGAACCTTTACATCGAAATAATCAACTCGTGAAGCTTCAACGATATCAAGACATTTACCCTGAGGCATATCCTCAACGATGTCAAAGAGAACAACATCCCCCAATTGTTTTTGTGCAATAAGCTGGGTTAGAACTCCGCCAATTTGTCCACCCCCAATAATGGAAATTTTTTTCCTCGACATAATTCCTCCTGAGATAGTTTTATGATTTTTTGATGATTGTTAAATAATTATTTCTATTTCCAAGCCCAAAATAATCATGATTAATTCTATAAGCAAACAATTGGAATGGAGTTGGGGTTAAAATAGAGAAGGAAAAGTTAGAATTATTCGTCTTCTAATCGAAATTCAGAAATGAGAGTAAGTGAGTTGCCCCCTTTGGTTTTAGTGTAATACATTTCGTCGACGAAATGTTTCATTATATATACGCCGCGTCCGTGTTCACTCAAAAGATTTTCAGGAAGTGTTGGATCAGGAATTTTTTCGATATCAAAGCCCTCACCTTCGTCAGTGATATCAATTTTAATTTTTGAATCGTTTACCGTCAGCTCGAGAATGACATTTTTCGATATTTCGCTTTTATTTCCATGAACGATAGCATTATTTACTGCTTCTGTCAATGCAAGTAAAAGCATATTGAAGTAATTTTTCTCAACGTTAATACCTTCAAAAGCTTCGCTGAGAAATTTCGGAAGCCGGTCAATTTCGAATGGGGATGTCTTTAGTATGTGTTTGAATTGTTTAGACATTCGAGAACAAAAATATTAAAAAAATTTGGAATCGCAACTAAATTGTAAGAAGAATTCTTAGATTAAAATTGATTATTCGCCTAGTCGGTTTGGATGACTGTGATATAAACTCTACCCAAGAAGTTCCGATTAGGTATAAATCTTTCCGGAACATTACAGACAGATCGCAAATTGGTCCAATACTTTCAATGCGTGAATTCTCTATTTTCATCCCCTTATCAAATCGTGACTCAATATATCGAAACGATCGAATACCAAGGTCAATATAAGATGCGGAATTTAGTCTATAACCTATTTTCAGTTCGCCTGTATATTCTTCTATGTATCGTGCAGGTTTCGTGGAAAAAGATTTCCAGCTCAAGCTTCCTTGCTCGGAGAGTTTAACGGCAACTGTGATGGTCGAAAAAAAATCTTTTGAGAGATTGATCTCAGTTGTATCGCTGAATGAAAATTGTCTAAATGAAAAACTGCGTACAGTATTCAATAAATCTTCGAAATCATAAATCGTGTAATTTGCCAAGACTTCAAAAGAATTTGTTGTGGAAAAAGTCTTATCGTTATACTTAGAATTACTGGCAAGTCGGACTACCCGGTTCCAGTTATTATTGGAGCTTCTTTCGGCATAAATATAAACAAGGTGATTCATGTACGCCTCTGCAAAAACACTTGCGCTGAAGAACTTAGAAAAAAACTTTTTATATGTAACTCGAGCAATATAAAGGAGCTCGTCTCTATCATCACGGAAAATGCTTGATTTATTGGTGAAGTTGTTAATACTCGGAGTATTATAGATCAGTTTGGACATAAATAAATTCAAATAGAGTGTATCATGTTTAACAAGATTATAAGCTGACACTGAGCCCAACTGAAACCTGACAGACGAATTATTTTTCTTCAATTCATCCTCAACTCGGTCTAAATAAAAATTTGCGGGAATTTCGGAAATGTTTTTTACTATGTGTTTCTCATCGCGTTCAGTATAATTTAATCTGAAATTTGAAGTGAAGTCGCCTACTCTCAACTTTAAGCTTGTACCAAGATTTAACCGAAACTCGTCGATTCTCGTATCAAAAACATTTTTTGATGGAGGAGAGGTGTGCTTGTATAGAGTGTTTCGCTCAACATTCCTGAAATAAAGTCCTCCTATAAATTCAAGATCGATTAATTTAAAAATATTGTTGTACTTTAGATTTTCACTTAGCATCAAAACATCATCGTCTCTGGTTTCAATATTCAAATCTGCACCAAAAAAATCGGCTTTTGCACTGTCAAGTTTTAGATAAAAATCGCGAGTTATCTTATTGAATTCGAAATTAAATGAGTTGAAAACATCGGGTGTGAAATATTTATTTATCGATAAGCTCGAATTTAAGGTGACGTTGTTTCTGCGGGCAATATCTTCGTTTAAATATTTCACATTCGAGTTAAATAAATAGTTGGCAAGGTTTACATTATCAAACATGCTGTTAAAACCATAAACCATACCCTTATCATTCTGCTCTAGTTGTCTATCTAACTTATAACCAAGAATTGGTACTAATGAGATGTTATGTCGCGGATTATATTCTGCAATTAATTCAAATGAGTTTTCCGATATGTCGCTTAGTCCAATTTTTCTGTTATCAGTTATAATTCGCGAGCGAAAGAGTCCGCCAAGTTTTAGCTTATCCAGTATTGCATACCTTCCATCGATAAAGAATATATTATCATCTCTAATATTTTTTGAAGCCGCATCGATGAACGTTGAGTTAAATGTGTTCCCTGCATTGAATGAGAGCTTGTCAATATTGTAGAATGAAAAAAGTGAATTAGAGAACGTATGAATGTTGAGCTGCTTACTGTAATTTGTGTGGATTTGTGTCGCATTCAATTTGAGTGTAGTATCTGGTCTTGCTAAACTTTGAGCGGATGCATTTGACTCGAGCATCATTAACGAGGCAATGTAAGCCGCAGCACAAATTCGGAGCAATCTACAACTCAAATACATCTCCCCGGTCGGGAATTTTTATATTGGTAA